>JBBRLF010000416.1:0-3943 GCA_038231515.1 candidate division WWE3 bacterium | reverse complement strand
GCCACCCAGCCTAATCCCCGCACTCAAAACCGAACCCATTTATTGTCCATAATTTATATTATCACCATTGCAGTGAGCGCGTTTAGGAAAGTAAGATGGGGGAGTGGGTGAACACTATGCGTTTAAACGGCTTATTCTCAAAATCAGGGCGGCGACAACGCTTCGAGAGATGCAAGAGGCCAGTGAATCTCCATGAATGCACTCGCCTCAGCGGGCTGTTGTCGCGTCGACGCTCGCCCGCAAACAGAAGCTGGCCGTTGCGGGCTTCGATTTTAATTTCGTCCTTTGATATTCCAGGCATCTCCAGGGTCAAGACGTAGCGGGGCTCCGCTTCTTCGACCTCGCAGGCCGGCCCGATATTGGAAAATATAAACGGACGGTATTTGTTTTTCCCACAACAAAAGGAGGAATATATGCAACTCAATCGGATCTACAAATGGCGCAGGCTGACACCCGAAGCCCCCTGCAATCTGTGTGGTAAACCTTTCAGGCGAGGCTCGAATTTCGATCGTTTTTGTGAGTGCTGCAAAAATGAAAATGAACTTTATCGTCTTTCATCATGGCTGACGGCCTAAGCTGGAAGGAGGGAATATGCGTAACCGACTCACACATCGTTATGCAAATGATCAGCTGAGCCCCTGGCTGGAGAAATTCGCAGTATGAGAAACCGAGCAAGGGAAGAGCGTTACGAGGCTCAGATCTATTGGTTCACGATCGTCTCGTTGCTTCTGGCGTTTCTGGTCAAAGGCGGCGGCTTGCGCTGAGGATTCAGGACTCGGGCTAGCGTTTTTAAAAGTTCGGCGCGTTCCACGGGTTTTATCAGCAGTGCCGCCGCTTCGAGGGTCGCGGCATATTCCGGTTTCATGGGGGCGTCGCCCAGCACCACGACCGGAATATGCCAGAACTTCGAATGGGCCTTCTGAATCTCGCGAAAGCGCCAGCCATCCATTCCCGGCATTGCAAGATCGAGGAGAATCAAGGATGGCGTAAGTGCGGCATTTATCAGTAAATCAAGTGCGTCTTCACCGCTTGCGGCAACCGAAACGCGGTAGCCCGCACATCTCAAGATCATCGAGGTGCGCATCGTAAAGCTCGACTCGTCGTCGACCACCAGAACGTGCGGACTGCTCTTGTATTTTCTCAGCTCCATAGGTCTCCCGGGAAGTCGAACACGACAAGTTTAAGTGCAATCACCGCGATATATAATGCGCAGTAAGATACGAGCGCCGACGAAAAAATCTGTTCTATTTCTTTCATCATAATAGAAACGATAGCAGCGCTCTGGATTTAGCCCAGTAAGGATTGGATTAGGAAAGTGCGCTCTCGTCCTGACATGATCCTGACCCCGGGCTTTCCGCTTCACGATAAAATAGCGGTAATACTTCAAGCCATCGCGGCGTTGCCAGAGGAACCACTAAATTATTTTTTTTAACGAAGCTGCTCGCCCAGGCGCTGGGCGATAGAACTGCGGCCGCGGAAGCATAAAACAAAGGAGTGGCTCTGCCCGAGCCCCTGGCCGAGCTAAAAAAAATGAAGATTGACTAGCGCCAGCGTGATTCCCAGGCCCGAGCCGATCAGAACATCCAGGGGATAGTGGGCGCCGACATGAATTCTGGAGTAACTTATCGCGGAAGCGTAGGCGATCCAAAGCGGCCAGCCGCCCAGAATCGAAGCCAGACTCATACATACCACCCAGGCGCACGCGGAGTGTGACGACGGAAAAGAGTACGGATCGGGATCAGTCAGGAGCGACGAAAAATCGCTCATCGCCCGTGAGGGCCTTGGCCGCTTTGAGATGCTTTTGATGGCAAAGCAGGTGACGAGGGTCAGAAGCAGGCGTGGCGTCACTTGCAGTGCGATTGTCCGAAAGGAGTCGCCGGCAACCAAGGCGGTTACGATAAGTGCGGTCCAGGTTTGCCAGTCACCTGCGCGGGTAAAACCTCGCATAATCAAGTCGAGCACGGGATGGCGCCGCTGCGCGATCCAGCGCAGGCTGAGCCTTTCGATTTGGATAATGCTATCGAGTGTTCTGGCGAATGCGCTCATCTTGTATTCATTGTATCGGCCGCGGAGGGGCCAATGACAGTCAGGATTGGATTTGGGGCCCATTGCTAACCAAACGCTGACAAGGCTGACAGAACCTTGATTTCCCCTGACGGCCGGTCTCCGCTAACTTGATTGCTCCAAGGGGGGTGCGATGTTGAAACAAGGATTGTTCTGTCTGCTGGTGCTCGTGGTTGGCCATTTTGAGGCGCAGGCGAGTGATAAAAATGTAATTCTTCTGATGCTCGACGGTGTGCGCTGGCAGGAGGTTTTCAAGGGTGTTGATCCCAGCCTGTCAAAAAATGATTCCGGTGATACCTTTCCATTCTTGCTCCAGGAACTGGCGCGCGAAGGCATGCTGCTCGGCAACCGCGATAAAGGCAGCGAGATGACGGTGTCCAACAGCGCCTTCGTCAGCCTGCCGGCCTATCAGAGCATTATGGCTGGAACAACGCAGCCGTGCGGTGGCAATGGCTGCGGACGAATCAAAGTCGAGACCTTGCAGGAACGCATCGTAAGAGAGCTGGGGTTGGAAAAAACGTCGGTGGCCAGCATCGCCTCCTGGGAAAAGATTCCCGATGCCGTTGAACATCTTAAAGGCAGTGCGTTTGTGAACGCGGCCTTTCAGCCCCTCGAAGACGGTACTAACGATGCGGAGTTCGCGCGCATTAACGTGCTTCAAGGTAAGGATGCGCCGCCTTGGAGCGGAGCGCGCTTTGACCGCTATACCTGGGCCCATGCGACGCACTATTTGCAGAAGTACCGTCCGCGCTTCATGTTCATCTCGCTCAATGACTCTGATGAATGGGGCCATAAAGGCGAATATCCAAACTATGTGGCAACACTGCGGCAGTACGACGCCTGGATTCGCGAGCTGACCGAGACACTCAAGCGCATGGGTGCGTACGGCGAAAACACCACCCTCATCGTGACGACCGATCACGGTCGCGGCGAAGGCGGCAGCTGGAAGCACCATGGCTGGATCTGGCCGTCGTCCAAATATGTCTGGCTGTACGGTCGTCCTGCCGGCATGAGTGGCGCCGGCGTGTTCGCGAATGTGGGGTATCAGCACCTTGATATCAGGCCAACGATAGAAGCTGCTTTGGGCTTGAATGCCCTGGCGTGCAAGCAATGCGGCCGGCCGATCAGGGAGCTGCTTCCTCGGCCCGCGTCCGACTCAGAGCTTCAGGCCTTGGTGAATAAATAGCTGAGCCTGCTCGGGCCGAATGCCAGCGCTGACGCGCGAAACCTCGAGCCCCTTGGCATCGAAGACGATCCAGGTGGGAAACGAGGTGATGTTATATTGACGCGAAAACTTGTCACCGATGTCGGTGCTGGCAAGCCAGCCTATTTTTTTTGCCAGCGCTTCGGATTTCGCAGGCTTGTCGTTGCCCACCAAGATGCGCAAGCCGTTGCTGCTTGCCGAGGGTGCGTCAGTCCAGATCTTGCTTATTGCCAGCGCGGTCGGCAGCGTGGCTTCACATACCGGACACCAGGGCGCCATATAGTAAACTACGCACTTTTGCTTTTGCGCGCAGGGGTCGCGGTCATCGCCAGCGGGGCGCTGCAATGGCGGGGTAGTGGCTTGGCTGCTGCCGCGAAGCATGGCTCTTCCGCCAAGATAGGCGCCTACCAGCACGATGATCCAAAAGGCCCGGCTCATGTTCATTGGTCTTGTCTCCGAACCCCTGGGTATATTCTACCTGGTCACCGAGTGTTTGCTCGCGACCAAGGCATCACCCCACTTTATCGGAATAATCCCTGGGCGCCACCCAGCCTAATCCCCGCACTCAAAACCGAACCCATTTATTGTCCATAATTTATATTATCACCATTGCAGTGAGCGCGTTTAGGAAAGTAAGATGGGGGAGTGGGTGAACACTATGCGTTTAAACGGCTT
>JBBRLF010000415.1:0-3961 GCA_038231515.1 candidate division WWE3 bacterium | reverse complement strand
TGGAGTTCGCCGACGACGCGCGCACGGCCAGCATGCTTACCGATCTACTTGAAAACCAGCTGGCCACGCCCATCACCTCAAAGTTTCAAGGCCGGCCTGTCTGCAAGAAATTTTTCGTGCCCGCATTAGAGCTGGGCGGAGTGGCCCTTTCGCTGCTCGACCGGCTGCTGTCACAGATTCGCCAGAGCGCACCCAATGCCTTCGAGGGCGGCGTCGCCGACGAAAGCTCGCAGCTTCATCGCGCCGTCTGGGCCTGCGAAGGCGAAAGTTTTGAAGTATTCTGGACCGAAGTGCTGGCGCTGCTCAAAATTCTACGCAGCGCACGCAGCTCCAGCGATTATGCCGGGGTCAGCGCGTCCGACACCTCGCCAAGCCGTTCGCGTCTGCCTCAGGCCATGCATGTCGTAAATGCGCTGGGGCTTGAGCTGCACAATATGGATCAGCTGCCGCTGGGTGGCCCCGAGGTTTCCAAACTTCAGCAAGGCTCGGCCGCGCAGATTCAGCAGCTCGAAGCCTTTGACGTCGCACTGGTCACCGATCATCCCGACCGCACGAAGTCGGCAGCCTGGATGAAGGCGCTGGCTCAGCAGCTGCCGTACTGGCGCACCCTCGTGGGCACCGGCACTAATCTAAATTGGGGCGAGCTGCATCTGCATCTGGCCGCAACCAAGCTCAAAGAAAACGGCATCTGTCTTTATCTCTCACATCGCGCCCTGCCCGAGGGTGGCGACGGCGAAAAGCTGCGCAAGTCGGTCCTGAACCTTTGTACGCTGGATTATTTTCTCGAGCTGCCCGAAGACGCCTATCGTCCATATCGGTATATTTATATTTTTCGCCGCGTCAGCAAGAAGCTGGATCGTGACCAGCACCGTCCGCGCTTTGGACATTTGAAGACGAACCTTTCGAACCTCGAAGAAGCCAACAGCACTCAGGCCGAGATCGCCGAACGTGGCTGGGACCACCTGTTCGTACGCGGCGCAGCGCCGCTGATTCGCCACCTAAATCATAAATTTCCGAAGCTTTTTCAAATCGCGGCTGTCGGCGAAAACACCAGCATCGACAACGAAACGCAGTCCGGCAAACGCGGCGCAGGCCATAGCCTTTTTGCCGGGTCCGATACCAAGGCGCTGGAAGTGGTCGTCACTTCCAACGGCGATTTGCAGTTCAAGCCGGCAAATCATTCGGGACCCGCGTCGCGCGACGCGCTGATGATTTATCCGCACAATCCCCTTGATCTGCCGTGGATCAGCTGCCTGCTCAACTCGGCGCCAGCGCAATTTTGGATTCGCCAGCAGCTGCTGGCAACCGCTGGAACGGGCAAGGCACCTCGGTATCAGGAGCTGCGCTCCTGCCCGGTCGTTGACCTCTCCCACACGCCCACCGATATGGTGAACACCGCGCTGGAATGGATGACCGAATCCAAACCCGATGCCGGCACTTTGCGTACCTGGGCCTGCCATAAAGATTCGCCGCTTACCGAACGCTATTCCCGCTTTGTCGCCATGGCCAAGCGCCATGCCTCGCTTGAGCGAATTGTGTCACGCTACCTTCCTCTTTTTACGGGGCCGAATCTCGAAGAGCTCAAGCACGATTCTGTTGGGCAGTTCTACCCCAACGCCCTGCTCTGCCATCTTTCGCAGTCGCCCGATTTGCGTATTCAATATGCCGACCGCGCCCGCTCCAACTTGATGCCGGAAAACTGGATCATCGAAGAAGTGCGGACGCTGGTAAAAGACTCCGGCCCCAAGGCCATGGCCTATCTTGTGGCTCAAACCCGTCAGGGGCCTTCGATTCAGATCCTGGCCCCGCTGGCCATCCGCGACTATCTCAAGGCGCAGCTTACCGCGCTATCTGGACACACCTGGGGTGAGGCCCTGAGCATGTTACGCGTTCCTCGCGATGTACCTCTGTTTGCAGCGCAATGCCTTGAAATCACCCGTGTGGTGTCTGAAACCGCTCGCGAAATGGCCATTTACCACCGCGTGCTCGAAGAGCTTGCACTGGATCTTTTCGAAATCCCGGCGGACGTCCGCCAATTCCTACCTCATTAACGCATCGTAATTATTGAACAATAAATTCTTGATTTATTTGGTCAACAAAATGAGACCTTGACACATTTCTTCCTTGTGTGACGCGCCGCGTCGTGGTTAACTGCGCATCGGCAATCCCCATGAAAATACAGTTTAGACAGACATTTCTGCGGCGTTTCTCCCTAGTACTCCTGCTTGTCACGCTGGGCTCGCTAAGCCTGGCCTTTGGCGACGAGCGTACGCCGATCGTACTGGATTCGCTGGTTGCCACCGATTCATTTGCCAAAAAACGCATTCAAGACATGAAAGATGCCGACGTCAAAGAAGTGGAGCTCTACCATGTTGGCGACAGCACCCCCAGCGAGCTCGATGCGCTGGCGCGCGACTTTCAAACGGCAGGCATCACCGTATCCTATAAACAAGTTACCTTGGCCGAGCTCGAAAAAGTCGCCAACGAGCAGTCCCAGAAGCTGGCGCCCGTGCTGCCTGGAATATACGACCTCATTAAATACGACGGCGCCCCGACCACGCCAGTTCTGCCCAAGTCAGGCGAGCTTGCCGCCCGCGTCCGGCATTTCTTTGGCGTCCCCGGCGGCGTAAGTTTCATGACCTATGCGCAGAAGCGCACCACGAAAGAAAAGCTCGTCGAGGCCGGCGTGGCCGTTGGCAAGGCCACCATCACCTCCTTTGTTCTTTACCACTCACTAATGGCCCAGCGCCTGGCCGGCCACGAGGTAAACATCGCGCTGCCGATTATCGTTTCGGTGGCCTTTAACCTGGGTTTCGACTACTGGCAGCGCGGCAACAGCGCCTTCAAGGGCCAGGGCGCCAACTTTGACTTCGCAACCAACAAGCCCGCCATGAATCGCAAGTTCTACTTATTGGTCGCCTTCACGCATTCGCTGGTCGTACGCGAAGCGATGATGGTGGCGGCTCATGTAACCAGCCACGGTTTTAACATGGGCTGGATCATGGCCTTGATGGCCGTTGAAACTTCGGCCAAAGGCTTGCTGGGCAAGAGCCCCATTGAGATGTTCATCGAACGCGGCCGGCGCACGCACAGCAAGTGGTGGACCATCGGGTTAATGACCCTGTGGGGCACGATGTACTCGTCGCTGCAGATTCTGGACCTTTTTGAAGCCGGCGCGGTCTTTCGTACCACTCTGACCGTATTGGGTACGGCGGGCCTGGGCATGGAGCTTTATCGCGAGCGGCTTTGGCTGCTTGATAAATTTCGTGGTGCTGTCGCGCGGATTTCTGGACGCAATCGGACCAAAGAGTGCGAAACTCTATTGGTGTATAAATGAGCTTCGCCTTTCTCAGGTCACAGCCGGCCACTGCGCCGCTGACTGACCAAACCGAAATTGACGCGACCTATCGTCACTGGCGCATCCGCACCATGTACGCCATGTTTATTGGCTACGCCGTATTTTACTTTTGCCGGAAGAATCTTTCGGCCGCCACGCCTGCGCTGATTCATGAACTGGGCTTCACCAAAACCCAGCTGGGCTCGATCTGGTCGATGCTCTACCTCACCTACGGCGTCAGCAAGCTTGTCAATGGCGTCATCGGCGATCGCGCCAACCCGCGCTACTTCATGGCCATCGGACTCGTCCTCTCGGCCATCACCAACATCTGCTTTGGGATGAGCGCCAGCATTACCGTGCTGGGAATCTTGTGGGCGTTCAATGGCTGGTTTCAGGGAATGGGCTGGCCCCCTTGCGCGCGCCTGCTTACGCACTGGTACAGCCCCAACGAACGCGGCACGAGCTGGTCGCTGTGGAACACGGCTCATCAAGTGGGCGGCGGAGTTATTCTGGTGCTGGCAGGCTATCTCACCGACCATTATGGCTGGCGCATGAGTTTCTTCGTACCGGCCGCCATTGGCTTGGTCGTTTCGATTTTTCTCGTCAATCGCCTGCGCGACACAC
>JBBRLF010000414.1:0-4003 GCA_038231515.1 candidate division WWE3 bacterium | reverse complement strand
CGCGTCGTCGGCGAACTCCATATGCAGCAGCTTCATGCCCGTCGGCAGCTCGGCCACCCAATGCGCCAGGTCGTGGTCGCTCCAGGTAAACTGCATGGACTGCAGCTCTTCGAGGACCTGGCCCATTTCGGCCAGGGCTTTTTGCGAAGGCACGTACCAGGAGTAAAGATTCGTACGGACAAAATTCCAGCAATGCTTGTCATGCGCGAAACCCGTGGCCCGCTGACTCAAAAACGTGTGCGCGGCAAAGTTCATTCGTCCCAGATCGGCGGGCTCAAAGTTGCGCCAGCCGTAAACATCGAGTCCTTTGAGAAAGAAAAGCTCAAGGAGATTGTAAAGCGCGACTTCCGACACAAAACCACGCCAGGCCGCAATACCAAGTTTGGGAGCGCTGACCGGTGCTGAGCCAGGAGCCGAGTCCCGATAGGACTCTTTCAAAATTTCAGGTAGCGACAGCGAGCGGTTCAGTCGTTCGCCCCGCGAGCGGGCGATTTTTCGCCCGATGAATTCCAGGCGATGTTCGATCAGCTTGCGGCGACCTGGATTGAGCATCAGCAAGCGATCACGGGCGGCCAGAACGTCGGTCGTCAGCAGTTCATAAAGTCTGTTTAACTTTTGCAACGGCTCGGCCGCAGTTGGCGCGGGCTGTGCCAGACGATGCAGATGGATGTGCTCGATCAGCGACGGCGTGGCCTGGTCACTGGTCTGCTCGAAAACGGTGGAAGGGGCGCGGTTGCGCGCGCTGATTCGTTCACAGAGTTTGAGCGAAAGTACTTCGCGTGGCCATTTGAGCTGCAAAGCAATGAGCTCGGGCTGCTGCACGGCTGGCGCCGTGGAAGCTGGCACCACGGGCTTGGCTTTATTGGGGGTGCTGAGTTTGCCTAGCAGGGTCTCGATGTTCACGAGGTGGGCAAGATTTTCTTGTGCGTGGGAGCGTTCCATTAAATTTCAAAATCTCGGATGCTAAAAAGTTTTGTTTCGGGTTGCATGGGGAAAAAAGTTCGCTGGAACCACCAACGGCTTCAAATTTTGTAGCTGAAGACTTCAGAAATTAATAGGGATGCCGAAAAAAAATGTGGAGGCTATATGGTACGGAGTGACAAAGACTCTAGAAGTGAAGCTGTGACACCGGCCGGGGCAGACGAGGGCGAAGAAATCGATCGCATTATGAAAGAGATCGAAGATCTTGAGAAAAAGATGGACACCTCTCCAGACAGCTCAGGAGCCGAGCCCGAATCGGAAACCCAGGCAGTAAAGCAAAACAATACGGTTGCCGCCGCTGAGCCCAATCCTGAGACGGAATCAGAGGATGAGCCACAGGAGTTTGATACTCTTTCTCCTGAGCCCCGTTCAAAGGTGGTGCCAATGCGTCCAAGTATCGTGGAGTCTCTTGCTGAAACAGATGCCGTACCTGCGCGTGATGAGCCGCTGGTGCGTGCCACTGATAGTCAAGGGGACGGTGGATTGTCTTTGAAAATCGGCGGCTGTGCTGACGTGAATCTTGAATTTACGCGCTCCGGCATGTCGGTTTCGCTTTCATGCACTGATGAAGGCCTGGTAATCCGAACGGATCAGGGCGCCGAGTTTCGAATTCCTTTCAAACGCACTGCATAAGTAGGGTAGGCTCGGATCATCATGATCCAAGTCGCATCCGGTCTTTTGCGCAGAGTGCCTCTGCGCTCGCCCTCTGGCAAGCAAACGCGCCCATCCAGTGAGCGTCTTCGTCAAGGCACGTTCAATGTGTTAAGACATTTTCGCTGGTTTACCGCCGACGTTCAAACTGAAGACTGTATAGTTACCAATGCTGTGGTCATCGATTTGTTCGCGGGCACGGGCGCCTGGGGCATTGAGGCGCTGAGCAACGGAGCGGCTGAGGTGTGGTTCGTCGAATCGCACGCTTTGGCGCTAGGCGCGCTACAGGAAAATCTTGCAATCGCGACCGACTGTTTCAAATCTCAAAAACTTTCCATTCCAAAAATGCAAATTCTGCGGCGCGACGTCGAAGCCGCCTACGGCAAATTGCCGCAGAGCCGCCTGATTTTTTGCGACCCGCCGTATGAGCAAGGGTGGTTTGAAAAGGTACTGCGGCTCGAGGCGGCCGAGAGCCGCCTGGTGGTTGGCGGTCTGTTTTTGTACGAGGCAGCGGTCAAAGAACCGGTGCCCACAGTGGATGCCGGGCTAAAGCACTATGACACGAAGATTTACGGTGACAGCGCCGTGCACTTCTTTGTAAAGCTGTAAGTTAAAATTATGCTCCGACGCGCGATTTATCCGGGTAGCTTTGATCCCATCACGAACGGCCATATTGATATCGTTGAACGCAGCCTGAGCGTTTTTGACGAGATCACGATTGTTGTCGCCGCCAGTGAACGTAAAAGTCCGCTGCTTGCACTCGATGAACGGGTCGGGCTGGTGCGTGACGTTTTCAAGGGCAAGCGCAAGATCAAGGTTGATCGCTGGGATGGCCTCATCATGGATTATGCGCGCAACACGAAATCGCACGCGGTCATTCGCGGCCTGCGGGCGGCCAGCGATTTTGAATATGAGTTCATGATGGCGGCCATGAACAAAAATCTAAATCCAGACGTCGAAACCGTGTTCATGATGACGGGGCAGAACCTTTTCTTTATCAGCTCGACCATGATTAAAGAGCTTTTTCGTTTTGGCGGCGACATCAGCCCCTACGTACCGGCCAAAGCGTGGAAGTATCTCAAAGAGAAACGAAAGGCGGGAGAACTATGACCACCCTGAATCTTTCCACCAGACTTGATGGCGTTGCCGAGAGTTCCACGCTCAAGATGAACGCGGCGGCGCGCGAGCTTTCAGCCAAAGGATTCAAAGTTATCAATCTTACGGCAGGCGAGCCTGACTTTCCGGTACTTGATCCGGTAAAAGATGCGGCTATCGCGGCTATCACCGGAAATTTCAACAAGTACACGCCGGCTACGGGCATACCCGAGCTGCGCAAAGGCCTGGCTAAAAAGTTCGAAAAAGACAACGCGCTTGTTTACGCGGCCGATGACATCATCGTCACGGTGGGCGCCAAGCAGGCCATCTTTAATTTTCTGCTCGCGACGATTAGCCCCGGGGCCGGAGACGAGGTTTTGATTCCCGCTCCCTACTGGGTCAGCTACCCGGATATGGTAAAACTTGCGGGCGGGCGGCCGGTTACGTTGGACACCACCGCGGCGTCCGGTTTCAAGATTACGCCAGCTCAGCTCAAAAGCGCTCTCACTGCCAAGACACGGGCTTTGATTCTCAATGCCCCTTCAAACCCGACGGGTGTGGTGTATACGCGCGCCGAGATGCAGGCCTTGGCCAAGGTGCTCGAAGGCAGCGATGTCTGGGTGGTTTCGGATGAGATTTACGAGAAGCTGATCTTTGAAGGCGAGTTCACCTCTTTTGCGGCGCTTTCGCCAGACGCCTTCAAGCGTACGTTGACCGTAAACGGCTTCTCCAAAACCTATTCGATGACCGGCTGGCGGCTGGGTTATGCGGCGGGTCCCAAACCGCTCATCGCGGCGATGGCCCTTCTTCAAGGACAGAGCACGTCAGGCGCGAATTCGGTGGCCCAGAAGGCAGCTCTTGCCGCGTTGGAGCTGCCCGACACGGCTTTCAAGCCGATGGTCGAAGCCTTTCGCCGCCGCCGTGATCGCATGGCGGAAATTTTTACCGCTGCCGGCAATTTTTCCTTCGTAAAGCCCGCTGGGGCATTCTATTTTTTCCTAAACGTTGAGCAGGCTTACGGCAAGGCGTACAATCATGGTCAAGTCCTCACAGGAAGTGATGACTTGGCATTCTATCTTCTCAACACCGCTCATGTTGGAACGGTGCCCGGAAGTGGTTTTGGCGCAGATGCTTTTCTGCGCTTGAGCTTTGCTGTTTCGGATTCTGATGTTGAAGAGGGTTCGAAGCGGATCGTGGATGCCATCGCGAAGTTAAAGTAAACGTACTTTGACTTCGAAAAATGTTTCGCATGGAGGCGATACAAGTGACGCGAAGG
>JBBRLF010000413.1:0-4038 GCA_038231515.1 candidate division WWE3 bacterium | reverse complement strand
GCTGGCGGGTGCGCTCAAGGGCAAAGCTTTTTCGGCCGGGTTTGGGCTGCGCCTCTGGCATAAGGAACTTGAGTCGGTGCCCACGCAGCTGACAATCGTGCCGCTGGTGGTGAGTCCGGAAAAAAATGAGGGCTCGCATCTGGCCGGCCGTTTTAACCGCACCGCAAACGGGCTCGAGAGTCTGTGGGTCGGTTTTCTGACCGAAGAGGAGCTCGAAGACAATAACGAGATTCTCAAGAAGATTAAACAAGCCCGTCGCGCGGTTGATCGTGCCGTGCCGGGCTTCAGCGAGAGCATCACTCGCGAGTCTGTGACGTTTGAACCACGCATGTGCGCGCAGGATCTGGTGAAGGCACGAAAGTCCGAGGCGTTGGGCGCCGTGCTTTTTTCAGATCACTTTGGTCCGCAAGTCGCGGCCCAGACACTGGGCCGCATATTCAATGGAACGACAGGGGACGTGAAGAAAAAAGAGCGAGTCGTAAAATCGGGAATCATGGCGAAGGTCATGGCGCCGGTGGAAGCCACCGGACCTGAATCGGCTCAGCAGCTCCAGGAGTAGGATAAAAGTGAGACGAGTAAGAACCCATACTTGTGGCCAGTTGACTGCAAAAGAAGACGGACAGACCGTCACCTTGATGGGGTGGGCCCACAAGCGGCGCGACCATGGCGGCGTGGTTTTCGTCGATCTGCGTGACCGGTACGGCTTGACCCAGATCGTGGTGGACCCCTCGTTTCCGGACGCCCACAAGGAAGCCGAAAAGATTCGTAATGAGTACGTCGTACTGGTGCATGGCAAAGTTCGCAAGCGCCCGGGCGGCATGACTAACGCGAAGCTTTCCACGGGCGAAATCGAAATCAATGTCGACCACGTCGAAATTCTAAGCGAGAGCAAGCCTTTGCCCTTTCCGATCGAAGAGGGCAATGAGGTATCGGAATCGCTGCGTCTCAAATATCGTTACCTCGACCTGCGGCGTCCGAATCTGCAGCGCAACCTGCGCGTGCGCCATCAGACCGCACAGGTGGTGCGCAACTATCTTGATCGCCACCAGTTTCTCGAGATTGAAACGCCGATCCTTTACAAGAGCACGCCCGAAGGCGCACGCGACTTCGTTGTGCCCTCACGCGTGAATCCCGGTACCTTCTATGCCTTGCCGCAGTCGCCACAAACGTTAAAGCAGTTGCTCATGGTTGCCGGGTTTGACCGCTACTATCAGCTGGCTCGCTGCTTTCGCGACGAAGACCTGCGCGCCGACCGGCAGCCCGAGTTTTCGCAGATCGACATTGAGATGTCTTTCGTGGACGAGGAAGTCATTTTCCCAATCTTCGAGGGAATGATGAAAGAGGTGTTCAAGCAGATCTTGAACGTCGACATTCCCGAGCACTTTCAGCGCATGGACTACGACGTGGCGATGCGCGACTACGGCGTCGACAAGCCGGATACCCGTTTTGAGCTCAAGCTCGTTGAGCTGAACAAGATTTTCGAGGGCAGCGAGTTCAACGTGTTCAAGAGCGCCCTTCAATCCGGTGGCCTGATCAAGGGTTTGCCTGTCAAAGCTGCGGCCGAAAAGTTCAGCCGTAAAGACATGGACGACTACGTCAAGTTTGTGGGCGCCTACGGGGCCAAGGGTTTGCTTTGGTACAAGTTTGCCGCCGACGGAACGGTCAGCGGGCCGGCTGCAAAGTTTTTGAATCCAGATGACATTGCTCGTCTCAAGAACGCGACTGGCCTGGATGCGGGCGACGTACTTTTTGTCATCGCCGATCAGGCGCGAGTGACGAACGACGCGCTGGGCAGTCTGCGCCTTAAAGTGGCCGACCGGCTGGGGCTGATCGACAAGACCAAGTTCAACTTTCTCTGGGTTACGGGCTTTCCATTGCTGCAGTTTGAGCCCAGTGACGGGCGCTGGTATGCCTGCCACCACCCGTTTACCTCGCCATCGCCAGACGATACCGAAAAGCTGGTCTCGGGCAAGGATCTGGGTTCGATTCGCGCGGCAGCCTATGATCTGGTGTTGAATGGTACGGAAGTGGCCGGCGGCAGCCTGCGAATTTATAATCAAAAAGTACAGTCGGCGATGTTTCGCGCGCTGGGAATGTCGGACGAAGAAGCTAAAGACAAGTTTGGTTTCTTTATTGAAGGATTGCAGTACGGCACCCCGCCTCACGGTGGCATGGCCTTTGGCATGGACCGGCTGGTGATGCTCCTGTGTGGCACTGACGCCATTCGTGAGGTCATGGCTTTTCCGAAAACGCAACGCGGTCAGGATCTAATGAGCGAATGTCCATCGCACATCTCGCCAGAACAGCTGGCCGAGCTACATATTAGTTTGAGGATGCCAAAAAAAGCGGCAGAATAAGCTCCAGGGCTTATGGAATATCCCAAATTCTCTTCGGAGACGCGCAAAGAATTACTGGCCAACCTGAAATCGATGCATTCATCGATTAAGCCAACGACGCCGAAGGCAGTGCCGGTTTACGACGCGCTTATCGTGGGTGGCGGAATCGTAGGTGGCGGTCTCGCACGCGAGCTGGCCCTGCGAGGTAAAAAAGTTTTGCTCGTCGAAAAAGGCGACTTCGCCAGCGGCACCTCCAGCCGCTCCAGCAAACTCATTCACGGTGGCCTGCGCTATCTGGAGATGTTTGATTTTCAGCTCGTCTTTGAATCGCTGGCCGAGCGCCACTGGCTGCTCAAAACCCATCCGCATCTGGTAAAGGCTCTGGAATTCAATCTGCCGATTTACGAAAAAGCGACCGCTCCGCCCGGTACGCGCAGCTCGGGGCTGATGGGGCTGGGCCTTTGGGTGTACGACGCCTTGAGTTTGTTTCGTACTCCGTTTTTTCACGGCAAGCATACGACGGACGAGCTAGCTAAGATGTTTCCCCATCTGCGCGGCAATGGTCTTTGCGGCAGCTACTATTATGCCGACGCCATGATGCTTGATGATGAAGTCGTGATGGAAACGATGCTCGACGCCTATCGGCGTGGCGCGCACGTGCTGAATTACGTCAAGGCAACTCAAGTCGAGGCGAAAGGTGCTGACGACCTCTATGACGTCGCCTTGAGCGAAACGTTGCCTGGGGCCGAGAGTGCACCCTTCGCGGTTAAAGCCCGCGAGGTGATCGTGTGCGTGGGGCCGTGGACCGAGCAGTTTGGTGCGCGGGTTGCCCGTGGCTCGGCGCGCAAGCTCAAACCCAGCAAGGGCGTGCACATGATCGTGCCCTGGAGCAGGTTTCCGGTCGAGAGCTGCCTGGTGATGAACCATTCCGACGGACGCATCATCTTTGCCATTCCGCGCAAAGATCTGGGGCCAGGCGCCGAGGTCGTGATTATAGGTACGACCGACTCCGCCGAGCACGGCGATCTGGACTCGATTCACGCCACCCGCAAAGACATCGACTATCTCATGCACGTGATTGACGAATATTTTCCGCAGGCCAAACTTACCGTAGCCGACATCGTGATGACGTATGCCGGCGTGCGCCCCTTGCTCGACAGCGGCGAGACGAGTGAGGCCAAAACTTCACGCGAGCATGAGATCTGGCGCAACGAGGCCGGCGTGGTTTTCATGGCCGGGGGTAAATACACCACCTTTCGCAAGATCTCGCAGGAGATCGCGGATTTCGCTTTTCCGCAGACGCACACGCGCGACCGGGAATCCAAGTCGGTGCTCTCTGAGCCGGCGGATTACGCCAAACGCCTCGAAGGTGAGCCTTTTTGGGGACAGTATACCGATTCGTGGATTCGCTGGAAGTTAGAGCATCACGCGCCGTGTACGCTCGAAGACATCGTGTTTCGCAGGCTGCCCCTGTGGATGGGGGGGCGCGCCGCGTTTGATCGGCACCTCGATCACATTGCCAAGATCGCCAGGCCGCACTTTGGCTGGAGTGATGCAGATCTTGAGCGCGAAAAAAACCAGGCCAGAGCCGCGCTCGAACTTGGCTTGCGCTGGTCGTAGACTTTTTAGTGTCTCGTGTTTCGCGGCAGCTCGACTGGTCGCTGGCCCTTCGGAAAAAGGGATACGGGTTGGGCTTTGGGCT
>JBBRLF010000412.1:0-4060 GCA_038231515.1 candidate division WWE3 bacterium | reverse complement strand
TGCACCGCCGGTGCCGGCAGATAGTTGGCGGCATTTTCAAACTTGACGTTCGCCGACTGGGCCCAGGTTTTTTCCTCGTGCGACTCGCTTAAAGCGCCAGGACCTTCATGGATTCGAAACAACGGTGCCCGCGCCATCTGGTGCTGAAACAGCCAGGTGCTGACTTCGCGCGAACGGGCATCCTGAAAATCGAACTGCCGCATGTCCAGATTCGGACGCAACGTGGCCGCGCCAGTCAGGCCGCACGCCATCAAAGCCAAGACGAATCCTGTCTTCCACCCTCGCACGGTCGGCGTCGCTGCCAGCTCGCGAGTGGCAAAGTATTCCGGATGCTGCTTGAGCAGCAGATAGAAAAGGCCAAAGGCCGTAAGCAGCCCCACGCAGGAAAACAGCATCATCTGGCGCAGCAGCGGAATCGCGCTACTCATCACCACCACCAGCCCCACTATCGTCGTCAGGAGACCGAACGTATTGGAACGCCAGATGCGGGGCGACTTCGCATTGAACGCCGCTTGCAGGCCGTAGTCCAACGCCAGTCCCACGATTCCCGCGCCAAACGAAAGCGTCAGATCGTGAATACTGCCGAAAACGGCGATCGTCACCGCGGCTCCGACAATCATGGCCAGCAGCACGGGTGGCACGAGAAAAAACAAGCGGCCCCGCCCCGAGAAAAGCAGCCCCAGGCCGAAAATCGCCAAAATCGACGCGCCTACGCGCGAAACAATACCGGTGTCGCGAATAATCTGCTGCTCATTTTTCAAGGTGGACGCATGCGGCCCAATAAAACTCCAGCGTGCGCAGCCCTCGCCGTCACCGCAGTTCTTAGCCAGATTTTCCTGAAACTCCGCGGTGGCGCGGGTTTCGGCAGGCGAAAAACCCATCTGCACCGGAATGACGATACGATGGGTATTTTCGTCGTAAAAAAAACCGCCTTTGCGCTTGAGCGGCAGATTCAGACGGCCCTCGGCAAGCGTCTGCAGCTCGTGCCACGACTCCAGCGGGTCAGCCCGCAGCAGCTTCATCAGCTCGGCATCGCCCGCCGGCAGCGACGCTTTGGCCAGGCCGGCATCAAAGCTTGCCCGCAGCACGGCGTCGTCTGGCCGCGGGTAGCGCAAGGCATAGTCCGTTCGCCAGTCGCCCAGCAAGGACTGCACCTCTTTTAAGCTTTGCTCGCACTCCACGCGCGCCAGATCTTTAAAACCAGTTTTTAACGACGCACAGGTTTTTGCGGCTACCTGCCAGTCGCGTTTTTCGTCTTCAACTTGCAGCACCAGAAAGTTCCACCAGAAGAGCGAAAAGGACTGGTGCACCGTGAGTTTTTTCTTGAGCGCGGGCGGAAAAAAAATGGAGTGTGAATGATCAAACCAGGAGCTTGCCGGCGCAGCCGCCCGTGCGGGTGGCGACGCCACACTCAAGGCCAAAAGCATACTCAGGCTGAGCAACATCTTCATTTGATCTTCGGAACACCGAACTCAATATCCAGGGTGTCGCCTGACGTTTCCTGAATCGCCAGCTGCTTGAGATGCCCGTCACCACCGAGCGTCATGAGTAAATCCTTAAACGGCGAACCTTCTTTTTGACGCGGCTCAAAGCGAAACGCCTGCGCACCTGCGTGAAAAATAACGTACTGAGCGTGAAGTTTTTTCGCATCCAGATCAAGCCACGCCACCAGGCCCGCCAAGCTCTTGGCGGCCTTGTCGGGCAACGAGTCGCCCAGCTTGAGAACCTGGGAATGCTGGCTGGCGCCGGCACCGCTTTCGATGCGAATTTCTGCCTTATCGAAGGTCACCTTTACCGGACTTGGCTTGGTGATTTCCCAGATGATCTTTTCGGGCCGAATGATCTTAAACCGGCCTTCAGAGGTCAGGCGCACGTCGATGTCTTTGATGACTTTCTTTTGAGTGAAAGAAACCTCGAGCGTGTGGATTGACCGGTATAGCCGCAGCTTCTGTGACAGCTCCTGCTCGGTGACGGGCTGAGGCGCGCTTTCGGCATGCAGCGGGGCCGTAAAAGCCGCCGCCCAGACGATAACCGTGCAAACGAGTGCGTAGTTAGTTTTTCTCATTTGAAGCCACATTACCCCGTTGCCGCCGTAGTTCCACCCGCTTTCTCAAAATTTTCACCACATCCAATACACTCATGATCCGCAGCGCCGTCACCACGCCCGACATCAAGGCACCGCCGGCGCCGACCGTCACGATATCCTGTCCGGTTAAAAACAGGCCCTTCACTGCGGTTTGCGGCCGCAGCCACCGTTGGCGAAAGCGTTCGGGCGTGTGCTCCAAACCGTAGATCTCGCCCTGCCCGTAGTTCATGAAATGGCGCGTGGACAGCGGCGTCGACAGCTCGCAGTACTCCACCCGGCCCCGAATCCGGGGATAGGCCTCGTAAAGTCGTTGCAGCAGCTTTTCGGTAAGATTTTTTTTCAGGGCGGCGTACTCCTCGCCCCGCCTCATCCAGGGCAGAGCTTCCCATTTTTTTACGGTCTCGTAGCTCAACACCGAGATAACCTGAATGGTCGCCTTGCCGGGATGTTTCGCGGCCCAGGCCGGATCTTTGGCCGAAGGACACGAGATGTAGGCAAAGGCCGCTGGCCTGTCGGAATCAAGCAAGCCCTCTTCAAAACCGGCATCAAAATCATAGCGGTCGTAAATCCAGGTATTGTTTTTTGAAATTTCAAGCTCGTCGTCAGTGCCGTTAAGGCCCACGTACAGGCAGATATGTGACGTCGACGCCTTAACCTCGTCCAGACCCGCGCGCACCTCATTGGGAATTTCCACATCAGCGGCAAGCAGGCGGGTGAACGTATTGCGCGCGCCGGCGTTGCTGATGACAGTGCGGCAGAAAATCGTGTCGCCACTCTGCATGCGGACGCCGATGACCCGTCCCCTTTCGACCAGAATTTCGGCCACCTCGGCCTTGAGCGCCAGCTCGCCGCCATTCGCGGTGAAGGCCGCCAAAAAAGTCTCCTGAATCCGGCTGGCGCCGCCCACCGGGTAGCTGCCGCCGCCCAGATAGTGTTCCACGACTACGGCATGAATTCCGAAGCTGCTTTTTTTAGGTGTCAGGCCATAGTTGCCGCACTGTGCGCACAGCACCGCGATCAGCCGCTCGTTCTGCGTCAACGAGCTTAGAACCTCATAGGTGGTTTGTGAGGCCAGCTTTTCGAACTTCCGCCGCAGAAAGAATCCCAAGATCCGGCTCAGCCAAAAAGGCATGGTCTTCTCGCCAAAAAACCACGCCGAGGTTTTACCCACCGACTTCAGAAGTTTGAAGTACTGGCGCAGCGCACGCTCTTCCGTCGGAAAATAGGTCAGTAGACGCTGGAGCTGGTTTTCCGCTCCGGCAACGAAATCGAAGGAATCACCTGCGATAATGGCCCGGTCATAAACACTTCCCATCGACGCCCAGTGCAACTTGCCTTCGGAGATGAAATCAAAAACTCTTCTTAAAATATTGCCCGGCTTGTCCAGCTGACCCACATAATGCACGCCTACGTCCCACTCAAAGCCCTTGCGCGTGAAGGTGTGGGTAAATCCGCCGGGAACATAATGGCGCTCCAGTATCAGCACCCTCTTGCCCGCCAGCGCCAGCAGCGAAGCGCTCGTCATGCCACCCAAACCTGAGCCGATAACAATGGCATCCCACTCGCGCGCGGCCAGCGTTTGATGGACATGGGGAGTATAGATTAGGGTCACCAGGCTACAATCCGCAGTCTGCGCTGGAATGCATAGAAATAAATGAGTCTTTTTTGGCGGACCTCCCTTATATTCTAGCCCTGTATGCTACCTGACGCCTGGCCCGATGGCCTCAAACTGTGGCGGCCCACGCACTTGTTGAAGCTGCTGCAAAAGCTGCTTGGGTACGGGCTTGAACCCGTGCAGCTTCCGGCCGGCCTGGTGCTACGCACGCCTCTGCCCGCGTATCTGCTGCAGGAGTTTCATAATCTTCCAAACGGAAACTACTCACGCAACATCGCCGATGGCTACAGCAACAGCTTTGACCGCATTATGCTGGGAAAAATGAGGCAGGGCCGCAAAGCCCTGGCTCGGGCCCTTTC
>JBBRLF010000411.1:0-4082 GCA_038231515.1 candidate division WWE3 bacterium | reverse complement strand
GTTGCTCCCGGCAGGTTGGCCAGTGAGTCCCACAGGCCAGTCGCTTGCTGGCACCTGAGCAGGCCGGCGACCGTGCTGCGAAAGATCGTGAGCAGCTCTGGGCGTCGTGGGTGCAGCAGAGGCAGCTCGTCAAGAATTTCGGCAATCGAGGTGATGACCCAGCCGTTGCCTCGCAGCCAGAAGGCCGGGCTCTTGGGGGTGGCGCGGGCTTTGCTGATATTCCACGAATGGCGAAATAGGCCGGTCGCCGGATCTTGCAGCACTGCTGCGTAGATTCCAGGCTGGCGCGCGGCAAAATCAAGAGTGGTGTCGTCGCGGGTGTAGTTGGCCCACTGCGCACCAAACACGCCAATCATCATCAGCGAGTCAACCCAGATGGAGTTGCCATAGACGAAGTGAAAAAAACTATGGCCCAGATGGTCGATGGCTCCGAGCTTGTTGCGTGGCTCATGGAGCACGTAATGCGCAACCGTGCGGGCCGAGTCCAGGCCGACCAGATCATTTTGCTCGCGGGCCAGCGCCAGCGCGGTAAGCGCTGCCGGCACGGCGTCGTTTTTGTCAGGAGCCTTCACGCCTTTGCGCGCCCAGTGGCTTTGAAAATTTCGCACGTCGGGTGAATAAGGATCGAGCCGGTAAAGGCCGTAGAGAAAAACCGCCGGGCCCCAGTCCCAGGCCATTTTTCGTGCGGGATGTGAGGCCAGGAAATGGGCGGCGAGCCGGCCGGCGATTTCAAGCGTGCCGGAAGGTGCGCTGCTGAAGATCGTGGTGGCGCCACAGCGGCCGGTAAACCGCAGCACGTGAACGCCTTGGCGTTCCAGTGGCAGGTTCGCGACCCACTGACCGCGGTACGGGCCGCGTGTCCAGGTGACGGTGACGGGCACCTGGTCAAGGAAGGCAACCAGGTCAGCAGCTTTTTTTGCGCAGCCACGGATGTCGACCGTGACGTGACGGCCCAGGACATTGCCGCCATCGGCGGGCGCATAAATAGCAGGCGCCGCGCTAGCGGCGGCCGCCAACAAATTGAGCCCGATTACCCCTGTAAATAGGCGTAGTACTGCGCTTGCCATAGTCCCCCAGTGTGCTCACACTGTTACAAAACATTGGAAAGGGCAAGTGTCGCATGGCGAAAATATCGACTCCAGAGATGACTATTCGGACCACTCGTAAATTAGCGGGTGGAATTGAGATTCCAATGTTTGGACTGGGCGTTTATCAGGCCCAGCCGGGGCCGGAATGCCGCGAGGCCGTCGTCCACGCACTGCAACTCGGCTATCGCCTGATTGACACGGCAGCCATCTACCAGAATGAGCGTGACGTCGCCGAAGGTATTCGTGAAAGCGAGGTGCCGCGCAACGAGATTTTTGTCACGACGAAGCTTTGGAACAGCGATCAGGGCTATGAGCCTGCGCTGCGGGCGTTTGACGCCAGTCTTAAACGCCTGAGCATGGACTACGTCGATCTGTATCTGATCCACTGGCCCCTTGAAGGCAAAAGGCTGGAGTCGTGGCGCGCCTTGGAAACCGTGCTCAAGTCTGGCCGTGCCCGCGCCATTGGCGTGAGCAACTACATGCAACGCCACCTCGAAGAACTCCTGGCGAAAAGCCAGACTATTCCCAGCGTCAATCAGGTTGAGCTGAGTCCTTATCTCAATCGCCGTGAGCTGCGCGAGTATTGCGCCACACACTCCATTGCAGTTGAAGCTTACAGTCCGTTAACTCAAGGGCTCAGACTTGATGACGAGCCGCTGGTGCGCGTGGCCCGGCACTACGGAAAATCCACCGCCCAGGTTTTGATTCGCTGGGGACTGCAGCATGGTTTAATTGAGATTCCGAAGTCGGTTAACCCCCGGCGCATTGCTGAGAACGCGGCGGTGTTTGATTTTATTATTTCGGATGAGGACATGCGAGTGCTGGATGGTCTGAATGAGGATTTGCATACGGGGTGGAACCCGGATGAGGCGCCGTAAGACGGGGGAATTTGGGGATAGAATGGTGATCGTAGACAGGAGCCAGTAGCCACAGCGCAGATGGCAGAGCAAGCCACTACAATCTGCGCTGTGGCTCCGATCTCCACTCTATCCCCGTTTTTTTTATGTCCGCAGCTCACCCAATATCTTAGCCGCCCGAACGATTTCTTCCTCGGTATTGTAAATATGCGGCGAAATACGCACGGCGTATCGTCCTTGCACGCAAGGCACGGAGACTTGCAGTTTGTGCTGGTTGTAGATCGTGTTGATGAACGGAGCGCCAAACTTCTGAAAGGCTTCGGGCAGCTCATACGAAAGCAGCGGCCCGCGCAGGGGGCCGGGGGGCGGCGAAAGGCATTTCCATTTCAACTTCGTCATTTCAATTTCCGCAACCGCTTGCAGTGAGGCGAGACGCGCGCGAATCACCGTAGCGCCCGTGCTGCGCCAGAACTCAAGCATGTCGTGGATAGCCAGAAAGGCCGCGAAGTCGCGGCAGCCCAGCATGACCATGCGTTGGGTAAAGCGGCTGCCCTGGCTGAAGCCGTCAAAAAAATCGGGACATTCAAAAGTTGGCCAGCCGGCGCCCAGCGCGGCCAAAGCTTCCTGATTGCGTGGCGCAACCCAGCCAAAGGCGGTGCCTTTGGGGCCCAGCATCCACTTGTGCAAGTTGCCGCCGTAAAAATCGACGTCACCGAGCTGGCTGAAATCGATTGCCTTGGCCCCGGGAGCGTGGGCACCGTCGACCGCGAGTAGAATGTTACGACTACGGCACTCGCGCGCGATTTCGACGAGCGGAAAGGTAAGTCCTGTTCCCGTCGTCACGTGACTTAGCATCAGCATCGAGGTGTTCGAACGCAGCTCGCTTTTTACTAGTGCGGCCAGCTGGCCGGCGTCGGCGGTTACCGGAACGTGGAAGCTGCGCACGGTAAGGCTGTCTCGTAGCGCGCGAAAGCGGCAGGTATTGACGATGGCGCCATATTCGACGTCGGACACCAGAATTTCGCTGCCTCTGGCAAGCGGCGCACCCAAAATAAAGGCATTCATGACTTCAGTGACGTTCGGACGCAGGAAAAGGTCGTCGGGCTTTGCACCGAAGAACAGTGCCAGTGCCTTCTGGGCTTCCCAGATTCGCGGCCAGGCGTTGAGCAACCCCTGGGTGGGATTAAACTCGTAATCCTGCTGATAACGCGTCACAGCTTCAGTAACCGGGCGGGGGCAAATCGAATGGGTGCCGGAGTTCAGGTAAATGATGTCCGGCCGAAGATTAAAGGCGTCACGAAGATTCGACATAGGGCGGCAGCTTACTCCCACTTAATAAAAAAAGACTGCAAAAACTGACGCCAGACTGCGATACTGTCGTTCACAATGATCGAACAGTTCGAAGGACTCATCAAAAAACGCATCGTCCTGATTACCGGTAAGGGCGGCGTAGGGCGCAGCTCGGTTACCGCCGCGATCGCCATGGCAGCGGCGCGGGCAGGTAAGCGCGTGCTGGTGGCCGAGATTGGCGACCAGCGTGATGGTGAGCAGCGCACCCATGACTATTCCCCTCTGGCGCGCCTTTTCGGGCTCGACCACCTGCCTGAAAACAAAGCCGAGATGATGCCGGGCATCTGGGGCAGCATGCTGCTGCCGCTCAAAGGCCATGAGCTGTTTTTAGCGTCGGTATTTCGAGTCGGCGCACTGGCCAAGGCGGCCTTGCATTCTGAAGCGTTACGGCGGCTGTTTCAGGCCGCTCCCTCGTTGCGAGAGGTGGGTATTTTCTATTGCCTGCTTACCTATCTGCGCCAAAAGCACTCCGATGGTACGCCGTCCAACGAGCTGATCATTGTCGATATGCCGGCGACAGGCCACACGCTTGCGCTGACCGGGTTACCCAAAATCCTGCTCAGCATGGTTTCACGCGGGCCGATTGCCGATGCGCTTCGCGAAGGCCAGTCGTATCTCAACGATCCCGAGCAGGCGTCAGCTTATGTCGTGACACTGCCCGAAACCTTGCCCGTAAGCGAGACGATCGAGCTGCTGGAGGGCTTGAAAAATTCGAATATGCCGGTGGGCGGGGTGATCTTGAACCACGTCGCGCAGGACCCTTTTACGAGGGAAGAGCGGACTGCGC
>JBBRLF010000410.1:0-4092 GCA_038231515.1 candidate division WWE3 bacterium | reverse complement strand
TTGGCGGGGTCCGGTGTCACCAGCCCGGCTTGAGCAAGTTTTGTGCACGACGCCCCACGTTTTCGTTTCGCCCAGCCTGCACGTGGACGAAAACTTCGGAGTAGCCGCGCTACAGTCGTTGCTCAGCGGAGGCCGTGTGATCTTGAGCGACTGGGGTGGCCATCGCGATCACAAGCGGCACTTTGGTGCTTTGGTACGGCTGGTGCCAGTGCATCAGACCAGCTGGGGTCCTTTTCTTTCACCAACCGAGCTGGCAGCTGCTCTGACTGTCCAACCTAAACCCCGGACCGCATCGGCGTCGGCTCGCGCGGCTTATGGGGTCGGAAGTGTAGCCGCGCAGCTCAAAGCGTTGGTTTCAGCCAGACCTCGCGCAGTGTTAGAGCTTCAGCCGAGTGCGCTCGTGCGTGCGATCTGGGCGCGCAGGAAAGACAATCGAAACTTCTCCGGCGAAAAAATATTCTCAGATCTCCGCGATCCCTATGCGCAGCCGTTTTTTCGCGCTTACGGCATGCGAGGACCGCGGCGAAGCGTAACCATCGGCGCGTGGCTGCTCAGGAGCGGCTATGCTGGCTTTCTGCCGAAGACCACCACGGCAAAAAGGCTCTCACGTTGATACGCAAGATCGCTATCATCACAAACCCATCGCAAACAATCTGGCTTAGCCGGCGGACAATCGCTTCGAATATGGTGGGCGCTTATGAAAAGGCATTCGGCAAGTCCAAGTCGGTACGCTACTTTGAGTATTCGGGTTCAGAGCTGCGCACGGACGCGCTTCGGCTGGCGCGTGAAATAGCAGCCTTTGGAGCCGAGCGTATAACGTTTGCTCACCTCAGTATTCCGCCCACGATTCTTCTGCATGCTCTCGACTCGGTGTACGCGGCGGACGCAAAGCTGGAATTTTTTTTTCATCTCGACGGAAATTTTTCCCAACGTGCAGCCGAGTGGCTGGCGGCCGAAGAAACGCTGAAGGGCCGACACTGCCGTTTCATTTGCGCGTCGTCGCGGCATGCGCGATTCGTGGGTCAGTTTCTTGTCGACGGCGTTGCGGCCACGGCCGAGTTGCCATTTTCCGTCGGCGAGCCCTTCTTCAAATTCTCGGCCTCTCGACGTCGCGCCTGGCGCCGAAAAATGGGAATCAAAGCTCATGCTCCGGTTTTTGTCTATGCTGGCCGGTTAAGCCTGCAGAAAAACGTGGATCTCCTGATCCGCGTGTTGGGTCCATTGATGACAACCAGGTTTAAGAGCGCCCAGTTACTTCTCGTGGGTCCACTTGATCATCTCGGTATGCCTTATTTTGGTAGGGAATATCCGCACTTTCAATATGAGGGGCGACTGCGGCGCGCGCTGGCCGAGCTGCCTGCCGATGTACAAAAACGCGTACGCTTTCCGGGCACCCTCACGCGCCGGGATCTTGCCGGAGTATTCAACGCCGCCGACACGTTGGTGAGCTTGAGTTTGCATCATGACGAGGACTACGGCATGGCCGTGGCCGAGGCCGCCCTTTGTGGTTTGCCGGCAATTCTGACGGACTGGGGTGGGCACGCTGATTTTAAAGCCGTGGATGCGGTGTTCGCGAAGACGCGACTGACGCGCGCAGGGCTGACTATTGACTGCCTCGATCTGGGTGCGGTGTTGGCCCATGCGGCCAGCAATCCCAAAGACGCGGCACAACGTGCGGCGCTTGGCCGGCGGGCCGTACGCCGCTACTCGGTCGACGCGGTCGCACACGGCCTGCTGGCCCTTTATAAAACCAAGGGTGAAGTCCGGTTCAAGGGCTTCTCCTCACTGCTTCGCCAACTTATCTTTCACTCGCAGCCCGACGGCACGATCTACGAGGCAGGCCCGCGGAAAGGAGCCTTCTATGAGACGATCTACTCCTCGTACCTGGCTTAGCGCGGAGTGGTGGGAAGCAAGCAAAACGGGCCCTGGCGATTTCCTGGCCGGTCCGAACCGGCAGGGTTCCAATCCGTCGCCCAAAGAGAAGGTCCGTGAAATGGAAGCTTTTCTCCTGCCGGTACCTCTGGCCTACGACAGCCCGATCCCGTTGCTTTGTCTTTGGCGCGTCCAAAAATTGTCTCAGCTGCGCGTCCAAAAATGCTGGCTCGTGCGCGACGGACTCATTCCGCTACTTTGGTTTTTCGAACGTTTTCCGAAGCCAGAGCGTACTACGTCCGCACTAGTAATCGACTCGCGGTGGACGGCCGCCATTCCACCTGCCTGGCGCAGCCGGTGTTCTCAGTACGAGCTCGAAAGTCGAGCGCAGCACCGTCCGGCCAAAGACTGGGTAAGCAGCGGGCTTGTCTCGCCCCTGTTCTGCGGACCGCGCACGCTTCGCGCCCGCTTCGCGCAGGTGCGCGCCAAGGCTTCACTCCGGTGCTGGCTTGCGGTGCGTCCCGATACGATTTCTCCTCGGCACGATCTCAAGTCGTACCAGGTCTTCTTCAGTGAGATAAACGACCGCTTCGGCACGAACGTCTCGATCGTGCCATGGACAGATTTACTTGGTGCAATCTCGTTTGATGCGGTCGAAATTCTGGACCTCAACGAAGGCCTTCTTTGTGCTGATGACGCGATGATTCATTTTTTCCTCGCCAAGGGCGCGCAGCTTCCGGTGCCCCGTCGCCGCCCGCGCGCCCGTCGCGGGAAAGTTCTGGCGATCTCAAACGCCCACGGCTGGCGCATCGCCCCGCTGGGTCGCGCCTGGCACTCCATTTGGCAAGAGCCGGAGTTTCTTACGCTTCGCGGCTTTTGCGAAAGAACTTACCGCGACTTGCCTTCGGATGTTCATCCGTCCGAAGATACGCGTGCTCATCCGTTTCCCTGGCCGGTTTGGTTAACAGAGCTGGGGCTGGCCACCAGGGACTACCTGGCTGTGGCCGGCTGATTGTAAACCGTGGGCGGTCGCAGTACTATGCCGGAAATGTCGTCACCACCACTTTGCGCAGCACCCTGGACCCATCTTTACGTGGACGTGGACGGCCTGGTTTATCTTTGCTGTTTCAACGAGCGCAGTGCGCCGCTGGGAAATATCTCCACCGATACGCTTCAGGAAATCTGGAACTCAAATCAGCTCAAGGCGGTGCGCACCGGCTTTAAACAGGATTGCTTTACCGAAAACCAGTGTTGGCGCTGCCGCGAAGGCCTAAGACAGGGTATTCCCAAATCCGCGTTGCTGATGGCGGAGTTCGAGCAGTTTTACCGTGCGCGCAACCCGACTCTCTCGACAAAAGCTGGCCCACTTTACCTCAATATTCATCTGGGTAATCTATGCAACCTCAAATGCGTGATGTGCTCGGCGAAGTATTCCTCGCAACACGCGGGCTTCGTCAGCGATCCCTATGCCGGCAACGACAAGTTCGATGCGAGCTTCAAGATTGCGCTCGACACGCTGGAGTTCGTTAACTTCGGCGGGGGCGAGCCGCTAATCAACCCCAATCTTTATCGTTACCTATCGATGGTGCGCGAGTCGGCACAGCCGGTGGCCGTAAGCTATATTACGAATCTCAGCGTGGTGAGTCCCGAGCTGCGAAATATCATGGGCAAGCTGCTTGGCAATTCCTTTCGTATCTCGATTGACGGCGTAGGACAACGCTACGAAAAAATCCGACGAGGCGCAAAGTGGAAAACGGTCTGCGGTAACCTAGAGCATCTGGCCGAAAATAGGGCCAAATATCGCATTCGAGGCTTGCATGTGCTGATGTGCGTATTCAACAATAACTATCAAGACATCGATCCGCTGCTGGACCTGTGCCGAAGGTTGAAGCTTACGCTGGGATTTCATGCCGTCTATGATCCCGAGCCACTGTCACCCTTTAAAAGTCCGCCCGTCGTGCGCGACCGAATGCGCGAATATTTCTCCGACCTTTTCGTGCGACGTAAGGACGATATGGACGAACTCTGTCCTAACGGCGAGCTTCTGCGCGCAATCTGAATCTCCACCGGCCTGCTTTAGGTTTTTCGATAGATCGCCCGCCGAATCCTGTTCCAGGGCGGTGTCTCTTTCGGCAACGGATCACGGTGGCCCACAACCAGAACCGCCCCGGCTTTGGCCTGGCTGGCGAGAATCGTCAGGGCTTTTGGAATCGTGGCAGC
>JBBRLF010000409.1:0-4100 GCA_038231515.1 candidate division WWE3 bacterium | reverse complement strand
CACGGAAAAGAGACGGCCCTGAGCGTGGACGCCTTTTATCCCTATTCGAATGAGCTGCTCTTTTCGCTTGGCGTAGCTTTTCATGGCTACGATGATTCCAAGGGCTTTTACGACCGGGTGTTTGAAAACGCGAACAACGCCCAGCTCGATCTTCTGGCCTCGACGGTGCACGGACTTCCGCATTCCAGCGTCTCGACCCAGGTCACCTATCAGCTCGCCACCCGAGATGCCGCGGTTCCGCGCTACACGGGAACCGAGATCGATTCGAGCCGTACCTGGGTTCATACGTTTGACCTGGGCTGGCGCCATCAATTTTCGAAGCATTGGTACATGACACCGACCTATGAGATCTCTGTGCAGGAGACCACGCCGGCTTCGGCGATTACCGTGGATCTGCTTTACCTACTTTAGAAAAGCGGCCAGATTCCCTGAATGATATACACCCACAACTGACTGTAATTGCATGCTTTATTGCATTCATTGACACAACGCATCATTCGCGTAGACTGAGTTCTAGGGGTAACACCTGCCGATGGGTTCGGCGGGTTACGATAGGGGACTTCAAACATGAACAGCTCATAATACAATTTACTCGATTGGCTGCCACGTCTCTTACGGATGATGCCGCTTTCTTGAAGGAGGGGCGGATACGACGAACGGTGGCCCGATAGAAGGATGCGCAACTGCGCTTCCCTTTGAAAAAGGCAGCCGCTGGGGAAACCCCGCGGTCGCAAAGCTACAGGGCTACAGATTCGGCGCAAGCCGAGTCCATGCCGGCTGAGTTGCCAAAGGAGTGGTCCTAAGGCCTGTTCAACGGAACCCCCCTCACGAGGGTGGAAGCCTGAGATACAGGAGCGAAGAGCCCGGATCGGGGCTTACACCTTAGGTCATAGGACCTCGACACATAGTTCAATGGGAATCGGAGCTCCGACTGACTCGTCCCCCACTGCGTTAAATCGCACGGTTGGTTGGGCTTCATTCTTCGAATCGACACAGGGCCAAGGCAATGAATGCCTTGGCCTTGTGCTTTTTAGAGTGCCAGAAACGTGCTATGGGTGCGCCTGAGCACAAAACATGACAGACCCGGCACGCCTTAAAATCACCGAAATTTTTCACAGCATCCAGGGCGAATCCACGCTGGCCGGCGAGCGCTTCAGCTTTGTGCGGCTTACCGGCTGCCCCTTGCGCTGCACTTACTGCGACACGACCTATTCCTATACTGGCGGCAAGTGGATGACACTTGCTGAGATTGTGACTGAAGTGGCCACGCACCAGACTCGCTGGGTGTGCCTCACGGGTGGCGAGCCGCTGGCGCATCCCAATGCGCTGCCCCTGGTGCGACAACTCATTGCCGACGGCAAGAGACTTACGATTGAAACCGGTGGCGAGGAAGACATCGCACCTTACGCCGGGCTGGCCAAGATCATCATGGACATCAAAACTCCGGACAGTGGCGAAAAGGCCGAGAAGTGTTTTACCAATTTGCAATTTCTACTCGCAAGCGACGAGATCAAATTCGTGATCTGCAGCCGACAGGATTATGAATGGTCCCGCGACGTGTGCCGCCGCTATGATTTGGCGGGCCGTTTTACCGTGCTGTTCTCGCCCTCATTTGAATCGCAGCCCTTGAAAGAGCTGGCCGAGTGGATGATTGAAGATCGTCTCGATGTGCGGCTGCAGACGCAACTCCATAAACACATCTGGGGCAGCGCCACCAAGGGAGTCTAGCGGCGTTGGCCTTTGGCCCTGAGCTCCGGGTTAATTCGAAGCCGGCAAAACGCTGATGGCGATCGTCGAGAGCAGGTTCAAGTCGATGAGCAGCACGCTGCGCCCATCGCGCATGCGAGCGCCGCCGATGACCCCATGCGAGCCCTTCGCAAAAGCCGAGGCCTCGCGCACCATGACGTCTTCGGGCTGACCCACTTCATCAAACGCCCAGCGCGAGCCAGTTAGACATTCCACTCGCAGATAAGGTGGTTTCAACGCCTGCTGGGGCTCATCGCTGGGAAACAAAGAGGCGGCCGAGAGCAGGCCGGTCAGATCGCCCGTGCGCTCGATGCTCGTAATCTCGCTGGCATTCACTGCGATCCACTCCTTGCCCACGCGAAGAGGCACAACCGCCAGGCGCGCGCAATGCAACGGCACGCTGATGCGAAACGTGACCCCTTGACCGGGACTGGAGCGAACCGTAACCTCGCCATTGAGACGAATCGCCGCGGCCTCGACCACGTCAAGCCCCACGCCGCGTCCGGAAAAATTCGTCACCTTTTCTGAAGTCGAGAAGCCCGGCGTGAAAAGCAACCGATGAAGCGCGTCAGAGGAATGCCGTGAGCGCTCGCCTTCGAGCAAACCTTTTTCGAGCGCCTTTTCGTAAATTGCATTGTCGTCGATGCCACGGCCGTCGTCGGAGAGCGTAAGTACAAAGCGACCGCCGAAGGTGGAAATGCCCAGACGGATGTGGCCACTCGGCGGTTTTCCGGCTTTCTTGCGTCCCGCTTCGTCTTCAAGACCGTGATCGACCGAATTTCGCACCAGGTGCAGAATCATGTCGGCGAGTTCATCGATCAGCGCGCGGTCGACGACCAGTCCCCCGCCTTCACAGGTGAGCTCGACAGGCTTACCGACTTCGGTGCCGGCTTGAAACGCGATTAGGCGCGCGCGCGCGAAAAGTGTTTCCACGGGCTCGAGCAGCATCATTTCAACGGACTGCCTGAGCGAGGTGAGCGAAGAAAGAAACGGCAGCGTGCCCAGCTTGTCAGCGGCCATCTGGTCTTCGATGGATTCGAGCCGGGTTAAAATTTCGTCGAGCGCCGCGACGTCGACCATCAGGCGGCTGGAACGACCGCCGGTTTTGGAGAGGGCTTGAAACTTCAGCGCCTGGGCAATGGCCACGGGATCTGCGAGATGTTCCTCGATGAGGATATCGCCCAGTCTACGACTTTGAATCTGGAGCGCGCGATCAAGAGCGTCGCGCCCGATAATTCCCTGCTCGAGCAAAATCTCGCCGAGGTTTTTTGCCATACGTGTGAATAGGATAACCGGGTTTTGAATATTGACAAAGAAGGGGCTAAGACCTAATTATTATAGCGCTGGACGGTGACGTACCCAAATGGCTAAGGGACGTGATTGCAAATCACGCTTGTGTCGGTTCGAGTCCGACCGTCACCTCCACTCTTCTAACGCGCTACCCTGAGTTCAGGTATCGTCGTCGTCATCGTCATCATCATCCGGCAAGGGCTGAGGCGTGACACCATCCCGCGGGAAGTTGTAGACGTCGACCATTTCTTTGAGCTCTTTGCCTACCTTGAAAAACGGTACTCGCTTTGGAGCGACCTGCACGACGGCACCCGTCTTGGGATTGCGCCCTTGATAGCTGCCGTAACTGCGGTTCACGAAACTTCCGAAGCCGCGAATTTCGATGCGATCGTCTTTTTTCAGCGCTTCCGACATGAGGTCGAATACCAGGTTCACAACTACTTCGGCCTGGCGGTGCTGCAGTTTGGCTTTCTCCGAAACAACGTTGACGAGATCGGCTTTAGTCATGTTCTCCCCCGGCGTTAAGCTCTTGAATAAAGAGTAACATCAGCGAAATTTAAAGAAAATAGAAATAATGATTTCGGTCGCGAAGAGCGCGATGATGGTGAGCTCAAGCTGGGTCGTCCGGCGGGACTTGGTGAGTTCGACGATGATCTCGATGCTCTCCTGAATGATCTCGATCTTGTGCTCGAGCGCGCGGTAACGAACGTCAATATCAAGTAGTGCTTTAAGGTCTGTGAACAAGCGCTCAAGATCATTGTTTTCCCAGACCTCATCGGGGCTGTCGACAATGTAGAGATTGGAGATGATGTCCTGACGCGTGTTCAGGCAAAGGCCGATGAACTTCAAAAGATCTTCGCTCTTTTCGAGATACTCGCCATCCTTTTCAAGACGACGGGAATACTTGCCCGTCTTCTCCATCAGATTTTCGATCAGGATTTCGTAATATTCGAGCGCCGTGCTTTGCGCGAGCAGCACGCTGGCGATTTTGATTGAGTCATAGGTCAGGGCCCGCACCTCGAGCTTGTCGAATACGGCTTTGTTCTGCCCGGAGTCAGAGATCT
>JBBRLF010000408.1:0-4103 GCA_038231515.1 candidate division WWE3 bacterium | reverse complement strand
TGCCGCACAAGACGCTAATCCTGGCTTCATTCTCACGGATTTTATTTCCTTTGGAGGGATAGGAGTATTACGTCATAAGAGATATCAATTTCATTGCGCGTCTTGAGGGTGCCCAACATTAAGACGGGTGGCGTGATTCCGAAGTCAGACATGAGGACTCGCTTTTTTCCCTGAATGGTCACCTGCTGCTTATCAATTGCCAGCGCAGGCTCAAGCTCAATGGGCTTGGTCACGCCCGCCACGGTCAACTCGCCGCTGGCTTTCACCGAAGTGGTTTTGGGCTCCAAACCGGCAAATTCAAAATGCGTAAGCTTCAAGGTGATGAGCGGATTCTGTCCGGCCTTCAGATTTTCCCGCATATGCTTATCGAGTGTCCGCTCACCCGAACTCAAGCTCGCAACAGCCAGAGTGACTTCCATTTCCAACGGAATCCAGGGCAACGCCCCGCCAGCTACGCTTTTACCGGCGGCCTGAGACTTGGCCTTTCCTCGCACCACGATCGACTGAGCAGCCGCCGAAAATTTTCGGACGGTTGAGTCGCCATCTATCTTAATCGTACTGCCAGGCGCGGAAACTATTTCCAGCGTGTCCGGTGCCGCCAGCGCGCCAAGGGGCAAACAACTCGCCAGCGCGGTTGCAGCCAAAACATTTCGAAACGTTATGCTTTCCTTGGTCCACGACATGGTATTTGCCCTCATGCCGGTGGAACCAATGCAACAGTCAAGCCATCAGCTGTCCACGGCGCAAACATCAAACCATTGCGCAAAGGGTGCCCAAAGTTGGGTACTAATGCCCCGCCTCCTGTTTTATTTTTTTAACTATTATTTCAACCCTTGGCCCAGCCCCGTAGTTGTGGCGCGTGCCCCATAGGAAACAGGTGGACTCGCACCTGGATTCTAATGATGCCTGGCCAGCTTCAGCCATTGCCTAAGGGTTGCTAACTGCTTAGGCATACCTTTTGCTTTAATACCTGCATGAAACACCAACTCCCAAAACTACCATTCTCAAGAGACGCACTCGAGCCTCACATTTCAGGCCATACGATCGATATTCATTATGGCAAACATCATCAGAAATATATTGATGACTTGAACCGGCTTGTCGAGGGCAGCTCCTATTCCAAACTCGGCCTTGAAGAGATTATTAAAGCCGCTCCGCCAGGACCGATTTTCAATAACGCCGCTCAAGCCTGGAACCACGCTTTCTACTGGCAAAGCCTGACGTCGGTCAGCAGCGGCCCGCAGGGCGCATTGCGGCTGGCGATTGAAAAGCAGTTTGGTACCGTGGAAAAGCTGCAAGCTGAAATTTGCCTGGCCGCCGGCCATCATTTCGGCTCGGGCTGGTGCTGGCTGGTAAGCGACCATGATGGCGCTTTGAGTGTCGAGCTTACGGAGAATGCGAAGAATCCGCTGACGACGGGTAAAACACCGCTACTCACCATTGATGTTTGGGAGCACGCCTATTACATCGATTATCGCAATGAACGGAAAAAATATCTCGAAAATTTACAAACCATCATGAACTGGGAATTTGCCGAGCATAACTTTTCAGAGAAATGAGCCTAGGTTACACAACTTTAAGCTAAGATCGCAGGAAAAGAACCGGACACGGCGCCTCGCGCGCAACACCTCGCCCAATGCTTCCCAGCACCGCAGCCGAAACCGCGCTGGACTCTGAAGCCAAGGCAATCATTCCCGGCTTCTTCTTTCGCGCATATTCCAAAATAGATTGAGTCACACTGCTGCTATCGATATCAAAGGCAGTATCGGCCAGCAGCCCCTTTTCCATAGCCGTCGCAGCCCATTGCGCGGCCTGCTTGCGCTGCCGCACCTGAGACTGCTCGACGAGGCCTTGTGTCGTGACAAAACCACCGCCAAGAAGCCCCACACCAGACTGCACGAACACCTCTACCGGATTCAAAATCACGTAAAAGATGGTAAGCCTCGCTCCCAGCTTTTCAGCAAACTCCATGACCCGCACGAACGCTTTTTTTGAGGCTGGCGAGAAGTCCGTAGGAAACAAGATATGGTCAAGCTTCAGCATATGCTTGGTCTTGGGCCCGGCGATGAGAACCGGTGTCTTCGAATGGAGCGTCAGAGTTTCAGCAAAGCTTCCCAGTACGGCCCGCCGCAGTCCGCTGCGCCCATGAGAGTTGACAAGAATCAGGTCAGCACTTTTACTGCGTGCATAGCGATCAAGTGCCTCGGCTGCAGCGCCACGCGACGAGGGCACGGAAACCAGCACCGACGATTTCGCAAGCTTCGAAATCTTGGTATCTTTAGCCAGGCGGTTCAGCGCGCGCTCGGCGGCGGGCTTGAAATGTCCCACCAGATCAGCCTTGGGCAGCGACAAGCCCAGTAGCCCATCACTCAAAAGATAGACCGGTTCGATCGTGGCCCCCGTTCTCTTCGATAAATCACGCAGCACCTGAATACTGTGACTTCGAAACTTATTATCTTCCAGCGGATCAGCAGCCCAAATGATTCTCTTAAAGTTCTTCATCGCAACCTCTCCTCAGTGAATGACATCCCAGTACCTGACTGACGAATGCAACCCGCAGGCCACCCCCTTTTACGCAGGAACGGGCGCAAAACCCCCGCACGTTGAGGCAAATAGTCCCCTAGACGGCCAACTTGTCTCGCTGCCTGGCGCCGAGCACCCCAGATTGCGACGGCACGCGACTTGTATGGATTCACCGCATGAGGCAACACCGGAATGCGAAAGACGCGATAGCCGTGATTCAGTCAGGCCAGCGCATCTTTGTGCATGGCGCAGCGGCCACGCCCACCCAACTTCTGGACGCCCTGGTGGAAGATGCCGACCGGCTGCGCGACGTTGAGCTTTTCCACCTGCACACGGTAGGCGCGGTAAAATACGCCGAACCCGCGTATCGCGCGAACTTTAAAGTAGCGGCCTTTTTCGTTGGCGCAAACCTGCGTGGAAAACTCGACCCGGGCCGCGTGGACTACATCCCCTGTTTTTTGTCCGAGATCCCGCAGCTCCTGCGTTCGGGAAGAGTTCCCGTCGATGTCGCGCTCATCCATGTCTCGCCCCCCGATCAGCACGGCTTCTGCACGCTGGGAACCAGCGTGGACGCGGCCAGAGCCGCGGTTGATGTGGCCAAGGTAATCATCGCGCAGATCAATCCTCAGATGCCCCGTGTGCACGGCGATGGGTTCATTCACGTGAGCCAGATTCACCACGCGATCGAAGTCAACAGCCCTATTCCCGAGGTGCCGCGCGCACCGCCGACCAGCGAAGAAATGGCCATTGCCCGCTTTGCTGCGGCTATGATTGAAGACGGCTCAACACTACAAACGGGCATTGGCAGCATTCCCGATGCAGTTTTGGCCGCGCTCAAGGGTCACCGGCACCTCGGAATCCATACCGAGATGTGGAGCGACGGAACCCTGGAACTCATCCGCTGCGGCGCGGTCGACAACTCGCTGAAAAAGACACATCCCGGCAAGACGGTATCGGGTTTCGTCATGGGCTCGAAGGCGCTCTACGATTTCATCAATGACAACCCCTCGGTAGTCGGACTCGATATCGGTTACGTCAATAATCCGTTCAATATCGCCAGAAATCCAAAAGTGGTTGCTATAAACTCGGCGGTTGAAATAGACCTGACCGGACAAGTCTGCGCCGACTCCATTGGGCCGCACGTGATCTCGGGTGCCGGTGGCCAGATGGATTTTATACGAGGCGCGTCGCTTTCGCCCGGTGGAAAACCCATCATCGCGCTGACGAGCAGGACAAAAAGAGGAATCTCTAGAATAGTTCCAATGCTCAAAAAGGGCGCCGGCGTCGTTACGACGCGCGCTCATGTCCACTACGTGATTACCGAATACGGCGTTGCCGATCTCTACGGCATGACTCTGGCCCAGCGAGCGAAAGCGCTAACCGCGATTGCGCATCCCGAAGAACGTGAAAATCTTCAAAAGACCTGGCGCGAAACCTATTGTCTGAAAAATGAACATTGAACCAAGGGAGCTGAAGATGGACAAAACAATGCGAGCGGCCGTATTCGTAAAACCAGGACTCATCGAGCTGCAAACAAAACCTGTGCCGAAAGTCGGCCCCACAGATGCCTTGATGCGCAT
>JBBRLF010000407.1:0-4164 GCA_038231515.1 candidate division WWE3 bacterium | reverse complement strand
GCAATGGTGATAATATAAATTATGGACAATAAATGGGTTCGGTTTTGAGTGCGGGGATTAGGCTGGGTGGCGCCCAACCGGAAGTTTGAATGAGTTCCCGGCCTATCTCAAACAGGGTACGACCGGCGGGTCATGCGGCGGTAACTCCGGCTCCGGAAATTCAGACTGGGGGTTTTCGGGCAGTATTTATGGTGGCTCAACAGGTGTATTCGGAAAGGCGATTACTGATTGATGAAGGCGAAGCACGTTACTTATCTATTATTTCTGATCGTATTTTTTGCAAATCACTCTATGGCTCGGCTGAAGTCGGGTTCGGAAAAGTCGTTCGAGCGCGCCGACTGTGTATATATTGGTGAGTTTACGCGAGTAGAACCGCTCCAGGTAAATGGCCATGATATTCGTCCAGTATCTATTAGTGCTGCAACGCTGAAGGTAAAAAAAATAGTAAAAACTGACGGTTCAATCTGTTCATCTCGCGTAGGCGAAGTAGATGTAATTTTTTCTAATGGCCGCAGTAATGGAGTTGGTTTTAGTGACCATTGTCGAGAGCCGCTTGCAGACAAGAAGGATTACCAAGTTGCTCTACGAATCGAGTTCGACGGGACTTTAGTCCCTGCCGGGTGTTTTGATTGGTTCAGGCAGGTGAAGTGAGAGGATGCTTACAAATGAAGTTTCAAACACTCGCATTTATTTTTGGTCTGGTAATTTGGGGTTCGAATTTGGTGTTCGCTGCTGGCGGCAACTCTGTCACGGGAGGTCGGTGAAATATGCGGTCGCTAAGTGGAATTCATTTTACCCTGCTGTTGTTTTGTATTTCAGCATACGCAACCGAGGCGCGGAAAAGAGAAGAAGAGTGCAAATCGAGCCGTAGCTTGGTCGGAGTTTTTTCTGAAATAAATGACGTTCGCATCGGCGACCATGACACCAGGCCAATTTCCTCGGCTATAGGGACTTTAAAAATTCGAGGCGCATTAAGGGCGTAACTCCAGACTGTATGACGCCATTTGAAGTTGTCGAAATTTTGCTCCCAACTGGACGACTCACGTATTCAGAACCTAAAGTCGGAAAAAACACATATTGTCTATGAGTCCGCTGGGCGCGCTGGTTCCTGCTGCATACTCCAATTGGCTCATGGAAACGAATTAGGTAGCGCGTGCCACTCAAATATTCATCTGTGGCAAAAATATATCCACTGGCTGGCTTCGCCAAATTATTCGCAGGCGCAGTTCATGCTGAAAGACCCGTCGCAGCACTTCACCTTGCCACCGCCACAGCCACAGGCGCCGCCGTTGCTGCCGCAGCAGCCATGACGTTCTGCCGCACCTGGCGAGCCCAGAATACTGCTTCCTGAGCTCTGCTCCTCTTCGCCCGAAATTTTGCGCTCCCCGCTCGCGCAAGAGGTGGCCAGCGCGGCAAGAACCAGAGCAACGGTTTTATAAGTAAGAAGTCGCGAGTTCACATAGACTACTCGGCAACTCTTTAAAAAAGCCTGAATCACAAAAAAGCCTGAATCCACGGCATTTTTTGCCGTTATTTGGCTTTGGCGGCCTTGGGCTGATAGGGACAAAACCCCGAACGCGGTCCAACCTTAGGAAAGTTCCGACAAGTATCCGGCCGCTTCTCATACACGGTGCACCGCCGCGTGACGGGGCTCAGATAAATACAGTCCCGTCCCGAAACCTGCGCAAGCGTAAACATCTGATCGCGAGGATCATACGACTGAATAATCTTACGCTTGAACAGCTTGGCCGCCACCTCTTCGGGCGCCCAGTCCACTTCTTCGGCAGTGGCCAGCCCGAGCCGCACCAGATCGGATGCCCGCGCCTCGACGGGCAGCGTGCAGCAGCCGGCCCAGCAGTCGCTGCAAAGCCCTTTTTCGTATTGCCGCCAGGTATCGGGTGCCTGCACTACGGCAGCCTTTGCGATAGTTTTCATAGATAGTAATGCATCATCAGCCACGCTTGAGTCTCGAACTCGGACTCCAAAGCCAGCGTGCGCTGGCGTGCTGCGCCCAGCAGAAATTCCCAATGGGTTCTCGGAAAGTACTGAATACCGCCACCGAATGAATGATAAAGGCTGCGTGAATCTTTGAAAGAAAAATGCGCGAACTCTTCAGTCGCATACACGTGAATGCCCTGCGAAAACTCCCAGCCGAACTTCGCGTAGTTGGCCACTCCCCACTGCGTGGCGTCTGACTGCGTGCCATCCACCTCGAACAGCACATAGTGATGCGGCGTTATTCCCACAATCGCGTGCGCGCCCAGCAAGTTACGGCGATTCACCGCATCGTTGTCATACAACGTGCCGGTATAACCACTCACGCCCACCTTGGCCGACGCGCCCACGGCAACCGACGCCTGCAGCGCGGCCCCGCGCCGGGCACGCAGGTCAAGCGCATCGGGCCGGCCCAGCAGCGCGGTCGCATATACGTTGAACGTTTCTTTGAGCAGCGCAAACTCGGCGTTATACGTTTCCTGATTCTGATCAAACCCCAGGTTCTGGCGCGTGATCACGGGATGGTCTGGAATATTCAAACCATAAGCCGGATAAAACCGCCCGGCCCGCACCTGTATCGTGTCTTCGACGCCTTCGGCGCCCAGCTTGGCGGTTAGCCAGTGGCGATGACTGACAAAGTTATCAGAGAATCGGCTCATGCCTGGCGGCAGCTCCTTGCGGCCAATCGTGCCCTGCACGCCAAACCGTCCGCGCGTGGCCAGCACCTCGGCATCGACTTGCATCACGATGAACTGCGCCTGCTCAACCAGCGCCGTATTCGAATACGACTGCAGCGTTCTGATGTCGCCGCCCACCGTGAGCCACCTGGGTGGCTCCACATAGCCGTATAAAAAATCTTCCTCGCGCGGATGCTCGGGCGTTGCGGCACCTTCCACCACTGGCGGGGCCGAGCGCTCAAAAAAGAAGCGGCCCGAGCTCAAAACCTCTTTAGATAGCGCGCGGCCATACTCGGTCAGCAAACCACCGCCGGCCGGACTGGAGTGGCAGGTGATGCAGTTCGTGTAGCCGTGGCGTACCAGCTCGGGATAAGCGTGGGCCTGCATTGGCATTAGGCCAGCCAAAAACGTGATGCCCACTACCCAGTGCGTTTTCAAAGGATGGTATCCGCTCCTGCCATGCCACGCGCCAGGGCGTCGACCTTTACGTTCACCGTGTCGGTCACTGTTATGCCCGCAAAGCTTGGCGTGTTGATGCCAAAGTCTTTGATGCTGATCGTAAACGAGGCCACAAACGGTAGGGCCGCGTCGGCCCGAATGGCTTTCAGCTCAACCGTACCAGTCACGGCATGTTCCACGCCGTGCAGCTTCAACGTGCCCTCGAAAGGGAATGAGCCGGCACTCAGCTTCATGCCCTTTTTGAGCTCGCCCACCTTTGCAATGTGCAGCTGCGCTTTAGGAAACTTGGGTGTCTCCAGATACTTCGTCTTCATGTGCTCGTTGCGCATCTTGAGGCCGGTATCGAGCGAATCAAGATCGACGGTAAGATCACCGGTCAGGGCGGTGGCAGACGCGCTGAGCGCCCCTTCCAGCGAATGGGTCGTGCCGCGAATTCGTAGCGCGCTGGGGCGGCCGGTGGCCTCGAAGGTCACCTCGCCGTCGGCGGCTGAGAGCTTCAGCTCACCAGCAACAGCGCATGACGAAAGGCACGCCAGCGTTGCCGACAGTACCGTTGATAGAATCCAAACCTTAGTCCTGCATTCCATGTCTGACCCACTTTAGGAGAAGATCCAGTTGTTCATCAGTGAGCGGATGCTTTGGTGGCATTCTACGTTTAATAACCGCTTCGCTCAGCACATCGTCGATATGCTCGCGCATTGCGGCCGCAGTCGCAAGCCCCAAACCACTCTCAGAATCTTCTGAGGAGCCATGGCATCTGAAACAGTTCTGCTCGAGCAGGCCTTTTTTCAAAGCCGGCCAGCGATATTCTTCTGGAGCAGTCGCTTTGACACGACAATCGCCATCGAGGCCGCCGCGATTTGGATTGTGCCCGTCATTGTTGTTGGCGTCGGTTGGCGCCGGGTTGGCAGGCGCAGGGTTGGCGGGCGCGACTTGCGCGGCAAACTCAGGTGCACCGGCGTGTATCCAGGCTTCAAGAGTTTCTTCCTGCGCAGCGCTTAGTGGGCCCACGGGCTTGCGGGGCATATCCCTT
>JBBRLF010000406.1:0-4186 GCA_038231515.1 candidate division WWE3 bacterium | reverse complement strand
CATAAGCAAGGGCCCCGCGATGACCAGCCGTGATTCGCCGAAGCGTTTGGAAAGTTTGCCGATCAGTCCGCCCTGGATGGCCACCATGATGATTCCCATGAACGCCAGCAGCAGGCCCGCATTTTGCGCATTAAAGCCGTGACGCGCCTGCATGAAGAGTGCAAACGTCACTTCCATCTGCGTAAAGGCCACCGTCACCACAAAAAATAGCAGTGTGGCCATACGGGTGCGCGAGTCGCCCATGGTTTCGCGCAAAGCCCGGGCATCAAATCTTTTGGTGCGGTGCTGCTCCCGCAGCGCGCGCGTGATGGGTGGCTCGGGCAGTTTGTAATAGGCGAACACGATATTGGCAGCCGAAAGCCCGGCCGCCGCGAACATCGGAAAGCCCAGACCGAAGCGCGAAAGGATGCCGCCGATTGCCGGGCCGAAGATGAAGCCCAGGCCGAATGCCGCGCCGATCATTCCCATGCCTTTGGTGCGGTCTTTTTCTTCGGTAACGTCGGCGATATACGCGGTGGCAGTCGAGATATTGGCGCCGCAGATGCCGGCAAACGTGCGCGCGGCAAACAGCCAGAAAAGCGAAGTGGCAAAACCCAGCACGATCATCGAAAGCATGATGCCAAACATACTGGCGAGCAAAACCGGCCGGCGGCCGATGCGATCAGAAACCCGTCCCCACAATGGCGCAAAAAAGAACTGCATGGCCGAGTACGAGGTCATCAGCCAGCCCAGTTCAGTGGCGCTTGCGCCGAACTGCTTGGCGTAATAAGGCAAAATGGGAATGACGATGCCAAAGCAGACGAGGTCAAGAAAGACGACCAGGAAAATGATAAACAGCGGGCTGCGGGGTTTTTTCATGCCCTCACTGAGTTAGCAGGTCTAATTCGAGAGTTCCATATCCTTGAGAGCTTCCTGCATCTTCTTGGACTGGTCTTGCAGATAGAGCGCGGCTTTCTCTTCTTCGGGCGTGGTATTTGTTCTGGTCGGCGAATCCGCCGACGGTGGTTTTGAATTACTTGCCGGGTGCACGATTTCCATGGCTTCCGGATTGGAAGGTGTCGTGTCGCTCGAGGGCAGGCGATTCGTGGTGGTCGGGGTCTGAGCAGGTGCCGACGACGGCGCGCCTACCGCAGCCATTCCCGCAGCACTCAGCTGCATTAGCGTTGCTCTGGCTTTGGCCATGGCGTCGGCCTGGGCTTTCGACGGAGTTTCGGAATCGGAATTTTGAGTCATCTGATAATAGAGCGGCTTTGCCGGCTTTTGAACCGGCTGAGTCGCAGGAGTCGAGGTCTGCGCTTGCGCGTTCACGCAAATCAGCGCCAAAATTAGTGTAATCCCCATGTTTTGAATTATACGTGCCGGCGGGGGGCGTACCAAGACCATTGTAAACGATCAAAATCATTGCACTTTAAAGGTCGTCCGTCGAAAAAGATGCACCCAGACTGACCAGAAGCAAGGGTCCGCTTTCATAGCGGAAGTTCGAGGCGGGGGTGTCTTCATGCGTATTGTAGGTCTGGACCAGCTGTTCCCAGCCGCCCCCAAATCGAACGACAAATCCTTTCCACTCGGCTTCGATGAAAAGGAGCGAGTCAAAAACCAGGCGTCGTTGGGTTATGCCGGCATACGGCGAGTTGGGGTCACCATCCAGCGCCGCCGCGCTGAAGGCGTGTCCCAGCATTCGCAGGCCGTTCACGAGCTGGGGTGTGAAGACCACACCTTTACCTGGCAGCAGGTGACCCTTTGCTGTTTTGCGCGGCGCAGGACGAAACGTATGTCCAAAAGTAAACTGAAACTCCGGAAGCAGATTGCCTTTGGTCGAGTAGCCCACGCCGCCGCCTAGATTGAAGTCGAGCGGAAAGTCCTGGTTAGCGGCAAGCAGCCGATATTGAAAATGGGTTTGAAAGGCCTGATTGCGAAAGGCCATCAGCGATTGAACATAAAACGAAAATTCGTCCGTGGCCCGCCAACCCAGAGTGAAGCCATTATTGCCGTCCGAGGGGCGTCGCGAAACCCGGCTGCCGTTGGAGAGCGTGATGTTGGCGCTGTCCCAGTGAATCTCATTCTGCCAGCCAACGTAGACATCGTGAGTGTCGAGGGCGGCTGGAAAAGGCAAGGTGAGTGGATCGCGGTCGTCGATGCTGGTGTGATTGGCCACCGCGGCCTGTGTCGGGTGCGAGGCCAGTAGCGTTAGCGCGCAGAAGATGCCAGCCAGAAGAGTCGCGCCAGTGGGCTTCATCGGGGCTTGCATGCTTTGACCATGATATTAAATCCCGTCGGAAGGCCCAGGGCATACTCGGCGTCTTCTATCGGATTGGTGACCGCACGTAGCGGGCTGGTCAGCGCGTCGGGCAGCCCAAACGCGGTATAAAACATCGTCAGGCCCCAGAAAATGGGGGTGCCGCATTTGTGCACCTGAACCACCTCAAAGCGGCTCAGGAGCTGTCGCAGCTGCGCTTCGTTGTAATGCCGGTGTTTGGGATGGTCGAGTCTTTTCCTGTTACGAATTTTGCGAACCACGTTGCGCAAACCCCGCGTCAGCTCGTCGGGGTCGAGAAAGTTGAGAAAATCGTGCGGAACCGAAAGTACGAGAGCGCCGCCTGGCTTGAGCACGCGGTAAATTTCGCTTAGCGTCTGGGATTCGTCCTGGACGTGTTCGAGGGTGTCGAGGCAGAACACCTTGTCGAAGCTGGCGTCGCCAAACGGCAGCTGCTCGGCCGGCGCGATCTGATACTTGGATTTGACGCCATGGGCTTGGGCGAATTCGATGGCCTGAGTATCAACGTCCACGCCAAAGGTGGCCGCGCAACGGCCTTCGAACAGATGACGCTCAAGATAGCCGTTGTTGCAGCCAACGTTCAATACGGTATCGGTAAGCCTGAGCTCGGCCATGCGCACTGCATAGGGGCCGCGGCCGGCTGGACGAAAATCGAGCATAGGCTTCAGACAATGGCGGGCCTCGAAAAAAATGTCATCAGAAAAATGGCGAAACCGAGCAGTTCTCTGCTAAATCTTAAGACATGCGCACCCAGGAGAAAGAGCGAATTCTGTATTACGTCGCGCTACTTTATACGGTGGCGGTCTATGGCACCATGGCCGCCATGAGTATCGGAGCGGGGTTTACGCTGGTGGGGTGGCTGCTTTTTCGCAAGGGCAGCTATGGTGCCGACTGGCGGGCATCCGTGGAGTCGCCGGTTTTCTGGCCCACGGTGTTTCTGGGTGTGGCCTGTCTGTGGTCGCTGGTGTGGGCCAAGGCATCGGGATTGACCTTTTACGGGGTGAAACCCACGATCACCTGGGATGACACGCGCAAGTCCTGGCATCTGGTGCACCCTTTCCTTCTTTTCGCGATCTTTTCGGCGCTCACGGCCGCACACCTGCGTAGCGTGGTGAAGGTCTGGTTGGGCGTAGGTCTGGCTTCGGCCGTGATGGGCATTGTGCAGTATTACGTTCCATTTTATAGACCGATGATGCTGCCGCATGTGCGTTATCCCGGGCACGTGCCCTGGAGCGGCTGGCTGAGTTTTCTTGAAGGGGGCTGGCACGCCACGGGTTTTGCCGCCTTTCACCTGAGTTATGCCGCGATCATTGCCTTTCCTGCCGCAGTTTCGATGGCGCTCACGGCCGTGCTGTTCCGGCGCGAAGGCCTGAGCCGGCGTACCGGAGTGGTTGCGTTCATGGCGCTGATATTTTTTCTGGCTAACCTCTGCACCTATTCCAAAATCGCCTGGCTGGCCCTGCCGCTTACCATCGTGCTGATCGCGCTTGTCGGCTTCAAGGGCCGCGCGCGGTACGTGGTCATTGGCGGCCTTCTTATCTTCTGCGTGCTTTTCAGTAGCTCTTCGGCTTTTCGCGAACGCTTTGGCGCCGATACTCGTACCTTTTCGGAGCGTGAGCAAATCTGGGCCGCGAATCTGGAGATGATTCGTCAGTTTCCGATTTTTGGCGTGGGCTGGCACCGCAACTCCGAGCTTTCCACGCCGTACTATCTTTTCGTAAAGCACACGACGGGCTTTGAGTCGCACGCGCATAACAATATTCTGGATCAGTGGGCCAGCACCGGACTTTTCGGCGTCGTGGGTTTTCTCTGGCTCAATATCGTGCTGGTCATCATGAGTTTTCGCCTCTATCGCGACAATCATGACCTGGTCTGGCGCACGCTGGGGCTGGGACTCGTCGGTGGCTGGTT
>JBBRLF010000405.1:0-4206 GCA_038231515.1 candidate division WWE3 bacterium | reverse complement strand
TTTTTGAAAGAATTCCAATGGGAAGATTCGTGGTGCAGTTTCGGAGGTCGGCGCTGCTGCCCGTAATACCGGTACCCACAATATTCACCGCAAAACATTGAAAGTCGGCTGTCGACGTCGGCAGCGCGAAGATTCCAATTGAGGACGCCAGGCTAAATGCGTCGAAAAGCAAAGGCGCTGCCTTCGCGGCATTTGCATTTGGATCGTCGATATTGATCTTGAAACGCCCTTTTTTCGGTACGTCCATGGAACAGCCCGCTAAACAGACCAGCCCAATCAATACGGTGGAGATTTGAATTTTGAGCGAATTCATTTTGTGTATATTTACCTGTATTTGAACTTGTTTCCGGGCGCAGCAATTGCCTCGTGTTTCATCGGATCAAATAACTGGTAAGAAAACCATCAAAAAGCGCGACAGATCAGTTAGACTTGCCAAATGGTGAGCTATCCGCAATGGCGTGAGATTTTAAAAGATGAACGGCTGCCCGCGGTCGTCGTCGACCTTGACGCCTTTGATCGCAACGTGGCCAAACTTGCGGCGATGCTCAAGGGCAGCTCGAAGACTCTACGCTTGGCCACCAAGTCGGTGCGCGTACCGGCGCTGATTGCGCGCGTTTTAAAGGCGGGAAGTCCCTATCAGGGACTGATGTGCTTTGCCGCCGAGGAAGCCGCCTTTTTAAATGCCCAGGGCTTTCGCGATTTGCTTATCGCTTATCCGACGTCGCAGCCCAGGGATCTTAAGATTCTGCGCACGCTCCACGACAGTGGCACCCGTATTACGATTGTGGTGGATGGCACCGAAGGCGTGCGGGCCTTGGCCGGGGCTATGCGCGGCGCGGCCCAGCCCTTTCCGGTGGTGCTCGATATCGACGTTTCGCTGCGTTTTTTGGCCGGGCTCATTCACCTGGGCGTGCGGCGCAGCCCGTTGCGTGGCGCGCGCGATGTGGGCCGGCTGCTTGACGTGATCGCCAAAAATCCCGAGCTCAAACCAATTGGTGCGCTGGCCTATGAGGCGCAGGTGGCGGGCCTGGGTGATCGCAATCCTTTCAAACGGCTGCTCAATCCGTTTGTGGCTGTGATTCGCTGGCTTTCGGTGCGCTCGGTGGCACGCACGCGCGCGGCTGTTGCCGCCGAATTTGCCACGCGCAAAATTCCACTCGAAGTTTTCAATGGCGGTGGCACGGGCTCGGTGAACTACGCGGTCGTGGAGACTGCGCTAACCGAGCTTTCGGCGGGCAGCGGACTGCTGTGCTCGCATCTTTTTGACTACTACTCGAATGTGCATTTTGAACCGGCGTGTTTTTTCGCGCTACAGGCCGTGCGTTCTTCCGACCCGGATTATGTGACGTGTCTGGGCGGCGGTTACGTGGCGTCTGGCGAGGCAGGCCGCGACAGGCTGCCGGTGCCCTATCTGCCACAAGGCAGTCAGCTGCTCTCAATGGAGGGCGTGGGCGAAGTTCAGACGCCGCTGCGCCTGGGTACGGGCATTATGCTGAAGGTCGGTGAGCCCGTACTGTTTCGCCATGCCAAGGCTGGCGAGCTTGCCGAGCGGTTTGACGAGTACCTTTTAGTGTCGGGCGGCCGCATCGTGGACCGCGCCAAAACCTATCGCGGCTTGCAGCAGTGCTATTTTTAGCCTCGAGCTGGGTGCTAACCGGTGAGATTCATACCGGAATAACTGCCGCTTTTCCTGCATCCCGCGCGAGCTTATAATAGAGGGTGAAACTGCGAGGGGGCCGCGTGAATCATTCTTCCAAATTCGTCTGCGTCTTTTTAATGGCTCTGGGTTTGCTGGGTATTCGCACTACGGCGTTTGCGGAATGCGACGATGTCGAAAAGCAGGTGCCGTTTCATCGTGTGCCCATGGAGGATCGCACGCTGGGTCAAAGGATTCAGACTCGAAAATTTCAAATCGAATGCATGCAGTCGTTCATCAAGAAGGTGCGCAGTTCGCAAGCGCCCAAAAATGCCTGGCGCAGCCCTTGCGACAGCATGAAATGCAAAAAGATCTTTGATCGGTGCAATGGCGCGGCAGCCAACAAGGAGAAGTATCCCATCTGCGATGGCAACGACTGCAGCGTCGCCAATGCCGGCAGCGACGATTATTGCTTCGATGCCTACAAGCAATCTTTTGGATATGAGCCGACGTTTTGCTATCAGTCGGTATTAGGTGAGCTCGACAAAGCAACCATCGGCAAGTGCTGGAAGGTGCAGCGCGAGAAGTCCGCTGAGCAGGCCGAGACCCGTCTGGATGCTTACAGCGCCGAGGTCCAGCAGCTCGAGTTTCGCATCACCCAAGGGGCGGACCGCGACGCCAAGGAAGTCAAAAAAGACGATGACCACAGTGCTGGCAAGAGCGATAATGTCCGGTTTGAAGGCAGTGGCTCAGCTATCCCTGAAGCTGGTCACGAACGGGCCGAATGACCTCAGCCTTGAAATCGGCCGTGTAAACCTTGGCGTCATAACCAATGGTACTTTGAGTTTTGGGGTCGCAGTAATACAGGGTCATCACCAGCCCGCGCAGGCCGAGTCTCATAAAACGAAGTAGCGCCCCCAGCCCGGTGGGAATCCCCGGACTCAGCTCAAGAAAGCGCATCAGCCAGCCCACCGCAAAGCCCGGCAGGAAGGCGAGCAGCGTGAGCAGCAGCTTGAGATCACCCAGGTCCTGGGCCGACATATAGTCCAGAATCCGGTCAGCATGGCGAGCGCAACCCAAAGCTGAAAAGCTGGGCAGGTCTTCGTGCCCCGGCAGCAGGCAGTCACCCACCTTATTGAGGCCGCGAAACTGGAGCTGGCTGAAGTGTTTTGAAAGTGGGCTTTCAGTCATTGGCGTACGACCTCCTGGCTTGCCCGATGGCTCAAGGCCATAATCGTAAATGAGGGATTGATACCCGGGGCTTCGGGAAAAACGCTGGAGTCTGCCGCAATCAGATTCGGGTGGCCGTGCACTCGAAAGTCAGGGCCGACTACAGTTTTGGCCGAGTCGGTTCCCATGGAGCAGCCGCCCATCAGATGCAGGCCAAAGGCTTGAGTGCAGGGAATCACTTCCTTTGCACCGGCACCCCGAAAAAGCTCGGTAACGAGCGCCAAACCCTGGCGCGTGCGCTCACGATCCTGGGGGGTGAGCACTTTGTTTACTTTGAGCTTATCGCCCGAGCCAAGCGAGATACGCCCCGCCGGCTGATCGCGCACGGCCACTTCCATCGAGGCATAGTGCCGATACTTGCGCATCAGGCGATGATGGTCGGGCCCAAAGCCCGGCATGAGCATCGCAGTGCCGATGGGCGGCGCGAAAACATTTTCAAGTTTGAACCCGGCGGCCCGCATGCGAGGGTCGTGCGAGGCCACGGCCTGAAATGCCCCTTTGTGCGCGTCGATCGGCTGGTCGAACATGGCGTAGGTCATGTACTGGGGATGGCACGAGAAGTTTGCGCCCAGCGCGGGCAGCCGCGCACCGATGCCCGACCGGAGCAGGATTGCGGTATTGCCCATGGCACCGGCGGCCAGCACTACTTTGGCGCCCGTGACTTCAATGTCTTTGCCGCGCTGTTTGCCTTTGATGCGCACGCTGTCGGTGCCGTAATCCAGATGATGGACCTCGAACTCGGACTCCACTTTCAGGCCCTGCTCGCGCGCCCATCGAATCGTGGTGACGAGCGAACTTTGCTTGGAGTCGCGGGGACAGCCGCCCAGGCACACGATGCAGTCGGAGCCCTTTTCAAGCTTGCAGTCGCCTTGGGCTCGCCTGAGCTCGTCCCACTCATAGCCCAGATGCTCGCAGGCCTTGGTAAAGGTTTGCGCGTTGCGATTGTAGTGCTCGCGCGGAATCTTGGAAATTTTAACCCGGCCTTCGATGGCGGCGTAATGCGGTTCCATCGCCGTTTTGTCAAAAAACGGGACTCCGCTGCGCGCGCGCCAGTCGTTCCAGGCAAGGTCGTCAAAACGGTCGAGCAGGGCCTGATTGACGATCGAGGTGCCGCCCAAACAGCGTGCCCGCAGAAAGCCCAGATTTCCGTCGGTGCTCACCTCGAGTCCGCCGCCCCAGAAAAGCTGGGTCGAATAGTCGATTTCCTGCGAAGGGAAGGTGGCTGCGCTGAACTCGCGTCCGGCCTCGAGCAGCAGGCATTTGGCTCCGCTATTGGTCAGTTCAAAGGCCATGCGTCCGCCAGAGACCCCGGAACCAATAATAATGAAGTCAAACATGAC
>JBBRLF010000404.1:0-4218 GCA_038231515.1 candidate division WWE3 bacterium | reverse complement strand
GTGGCCAGCATTTCGGAGTCAGGCCGGTTTTGGCCACGATCACCCCGAAACGCTGGCCACGATGGTTCCGAAATCTTGGCCACGATCATTCCGAAATGCTGGCCACGATGGTCCGAAATACGCACTACGATCACGCAGTTGATTCACTAAACACAATCCGTTGGACCTGATAATTTTGTCGCGACCCGGCCGAGCGTGGAAGAACAGCCTTGATGCTGGCAGCTAGAAATTGCTCGGTAACAGCGGTTAGGACACTTTTGAGTTTTCATGCAAATGTGAATAAGACAGACCAATTTGGGCGAACGGCACTCATGTATGCTGCGATGGACACCTGTTTGCCGGTCGTGAAGATTCTGGTCAAGGCTCCTGAAATTAAAATTCGTTCGGTTGATAAGGCCGGTGAAGATGCTGCCGCGTATGCTGGTTTATCGTTCCAGATAGTCGATCTATTGCACAAGAAAAGGCAGCTGAAGCACCCGCTGCGCCATAGAGATGCAGGTTCAACGATTTTAAAAAGCCATCCAAATGGATTACGCCAATCATGATGCGCCTTCAGCACCAAGCTATGCGAGTGACCGCTTCACAAAACTTCGCTCCATGGCGGACTTACGGCGAAGGCGGCGTTGATTAGGCCGACATGTGAATAGGCCTGCGGAAAGTTTCCAAGTTGTTTTTTACTGGATGGCAGGTAGTGCTCTGAAAGCAACCCTACGTGATTTGCCGCCTTTGCGGCATGTTCCAGGATGTTACGGGCTTCCTGCTTGTTACCGAGGCGCGCGAGGGCCTGTGCTACCCAAAAGGAGCAAATGACGAATGCCGAGCCAGGGCGTCCAAAGTCATCATTTCGGACGTAGCGGTAAAAAAACGCCTGCGAGTCGTTTTCGTCCTTTATCGTCAGATGTCTACGAATCTCTTCAACGGTTTTGAGGCACAGTTGGTCGTTGGGCAAACGAAGAATGGCTGACAGAGAAAGTGCTGCGTCGAAGGTGTCGTCGTTGGGGCCGTTCCGCAGCGAGCCATCTTTGCATGCGCGTTCGAGCGCCAGCAGTGCTCGGTCGCGGGCAGCAGCCACGTCGAAGGGAATGTTCTTGAGGTAATTGTAATTTCGAATGCGAGCTGTCCGCTCCAGGCCGGCCCAGGACATGAGATTCGTGAAGCTGTGCTCCTGCCAACCATTGCGCACTTCCCAGAGTCCAGCGTCGGGTTGCGAGATCGAGCGCTCGCATAGTTTGGCCAGGTGGCCGAGCAGTTCTTCGTGGTCTCGGTCACGAAGGTGAAAAAAACGTTCATCGAAGTAAATGGGTGCAAGAGTCAGGACCATTTCACCATATACATCATTTTGGACGTGTTCGGCCGCCTGATTATTGGTGCGAACAGGTGCGTTGTCGCCATAGCCTCGCCAGGATGGATGCAAGGTTTCTGGCAGCGGTAATCCCTGACTGAGAGTGTATACCGGCGCAAGTCGATCGCGGGAAGCTTCTTGCTTTTGAGCAATGCCGAGGAAAAACTTAAGAAAGCCCTCCATCTCTTCGAAATGGCCCAGATTGTGGAAGGCTGAAAGTACAAAGTGGGCGTCGCGAAGCCAGCAATACCGGTAATCCCAGTTACGTCCGCTGCCGGCTTCTTCGGGGAGGCTTGTGGTCAGGGCCGCCAGGATGGCACCGGTGTCTTCGTAACAATGGAGTTTGAGGGCGAGCGCTGAGCGGATAGTCTCGCCCTGAAACAGGCTGGGTATGGAGCAGTGCTTTACCCAAGTTCTCCAGTAGGACTGCGTCTGCTGAAGAAACCGCTCGGAAACCTGGACAATGTCCTCTTCAATCGCGGAGCTCCAGGAAAGGCCGAAATAGAGCTTCTCCTTGAGTGGAAAGGGGGTCTCTTCGCACAAGTAGGTCAGTGGCATCGTGGTGGTGAGCCGCAGAACGTCGTCTCGGATTTCAAAGCGCAGGTGGCTGTTGCCACGAATCGGTCTTGTGATCTCTTTGCTCCAGCCATTGACGGGTTTGCATACAGCTTTAATGGTGGGCGAGCCACGGAGCGGCTCCACGATTCGAAAAATCGACATCGGACGATAGGTGCGACCATACTGCTCGAAGCGTGGGCAGAAATCGGTGATCCGGAAGCAATCGCCGTTTTTATTCGTGATCTCGGTGACGAGTATATTGGTGTTTTCCAGGTAGTACTGTTTGGTGTCCGGCGGTCCGACGTCGGCTGACTCGATTGAAAAATGCCCGCCGTCGGAGTCAAGTAGGCGGCCAAAAATGGGTTCGCTGTCGGGCCGCGGCAGGCAAAGCCAGTCGAGACTGCCTTGAACAGAGATGAGGCCGGAAATTTGGCAGTTACCAATCAATCCATATGGGTACATGTCTGAATCTTACTTTAATTTGATATCAAAGTAAATCATGTTTATACTGCTTGCATGAAGCTTGCGATTCGTTTTGTTCTTCCTCTCGCGGTTGTACTGGCTCTTATTGCCTATGGCGTGGTTCCGCTGGTGGATGCGCTGACTCTGAAATGGTTTGTGCGCGACCTTGATATCAGGGCGAACCTGATTACCAATACGATGCAAGAGCCACTGGGAGAGCTCATTCGTGCTAATGCCACCGCAAAGGTAGTCCGATTTTTTGAGAGGGTAATTCAAGATGAGCGCCTTTTCGCTCTGGGTTTTTGCGACGACTCCAATGTGCTTCGATACAAAACCCAGACGTTTCCTCGGACGCTGCGCTGTGAAGATACCGAGCTGAAAAAAATTCCGCAAAGTACGGTTTTGAAACAACAGCAGGGTTCTCTGCATGTGGCGATTCATGCGATTGAGAGTGAAGGGCAACTCCTGGGACGCCTTGTGCTACTTCACGATATGAGTTTTGTCGAACGACGCAGCGCTGATACTAAAAAGTATGTTTTCTATCTTTTCGTAGGCCTTGCCGCCGTAATATCGCTGATTACCGTGATAATCGCCCAGCTCAGTCTGCGCGGCCTTGTCACTGGTATGCGTGCGCTTCTTCGCGGCGAGGGGTTGCTTAAGCCTTTGTCTCAAATCAAGTCACCCGAGCTGTTGCCGCTGGCAAAAGACCTTCGGGCACTGGTGCGCGACCTGGAGCAGGATCGACGTACGAAGGACGAAGGCCAGATCGCCTGGACGCCCAAGACGTTGAAGGCCATTCTTCATGAGGACCTGGCGGGTGATGAGGTTCTCATCGTATCCAATCGTGAACCTTATATTCACGTCAAAAAGGGCGATAAGATAGAGATTCAGGTGCCGGCCAGTGGGCTTGTCACGGCGCTGGAACCTATTATGCGTGCCTGCTCGGGAACCTGGATTGCGCACGGTGGTGGTTCGGCAGATCGTGAAGTTGTTGACGAGAAAGATCACATTCGAGTGCCACCCGAACACCCGTGCTATCAGATTCGTCGGGTCTGGCTGACGAAGGAGCAGGAGGCTGGGTACTATTACGGGTTCGCAAATGAGGGCCTGTGGCCGCTGTGTCATATTGCGCATACTCGGCCTACGTTCAGAACGTCAGACTGGAAGCAATATGTCGAGGTGAACAAGAAATTCGCAAAGGTGGTTATCGAAGAGGCAAAGACCGATGATCCCGTTGTCCTGATTCAGGACTATCATTTTGCACTATTGCCAAAACTGATTCGCGAAAGCCTTCCAAACGCGACCATCATTTCGTTTTGGCACATTCCCTGGCCCAATCCCGAAGCGTTTGGCATCTGTCCCTGGCGCGAAGAGATACTGGCGGGCATGTTGGGCAGCAGTATCATGGGGTTTCACACTCAGTTTCATTGCAATAATTTTATTGATACCGTGGATCGCTTTCTCGAAGCGCGTATTGACCGGGAAAACGCGACCATCTCGTATGGTGGAAAGCTGACGGCGGTAAAAAACTATCCGATTTCAATCGAGTGGCCGCCACGCTGGATCAAGAAGCAGAAATCCGTCAATGAGTGCCGTGCGGCGATTCGGGGGCTGAACGGTATCGACAAGAAGCGGTTCCTTGGAATCGGGGTGGACAGGCTCGACTATACCAAAGGAATCATTGAGCGCTTCATGGCCGTTGAGCGTTTACTGGAGCTTCACCCGGAGTGGATCGGAAAATTTACGTTTATTCAGATCGCGGCCCCCAGCCGCTCCAGTATTGAGCAGTATCAGCAGTTTGATGCCCAGGTACGTGCTCTTGCATCACGCATAAATCAGCGCTTTGGGTGCGAGGG
>JBBRLF010000403.1:0-4231 GCA_038231515.1 candidate division WWE3 bacterium | reverse complement strand
CAGTGCCCCCTGGCTATAGGCATGATTGAGCAGCGGATCGATGATCTGGCGATCGGTACGGGCGCAAAAGGCGCGGCGCTCGGCTGGAATTCTCTGTTCATCGATCTGGTCGCCATAGGCAGGCATCAGGTCGCCAAGTGCGTCGGCGTCGGTGAAATAGTTCGCGTCAGCTGACGTCGCGGCAGCTGCGTGAGCGGCGGTTACCGAAAGCGAGCAGAGCACGCTCAGGATAACAAAAAATGATTTTTCACAGGACACCATCCGGGCCTTATGACACAATGCGTCAAAAAATGCAAGCTTATGATTTTTAAGTTTAATCTGAGCAGTGGGCTGGAAAGTACTCCTGTGTCCTAAAGACACACTGCTGCATCGCATTAGATCGTCCTACAATAGGAGGGTCGATAACGAGTTGCACGTGCGGGGAGGTATTTCATGTCCAATCTTAGAAGCGTTCTGGCTTTGGCGGTGGTAGCGGGTTTTTTCGGTCTGCTCTCGGCGCAAGCCCATGGTGAGGTCGATGCTCAGTCGGCCCGGAAGACAGTACGTCTCAAGCACGCCAGCCGCGGACTGGCCAGCCTGTCCGCGAAATCCTCGGCCCAGATGGGGCAGGGTGAACAGATGCTCTACAGTCTCAAATCCACGGCGCCGCGCTTTTTGAAAGTCGCGAAAAACAACAGCGCCGTAAAGCTTGCCGGAGTTTGTCGCGACGTTTACGGCATGACCTATAACTCAACACAAAAAGGTTATGGCAGCTGCCTCGACACCAAGACAGAGGGATCGAGCTCCGTAAACGAGTACTTTGGCAGCGCCCAGCGCCAGGCTGGCGTTGGCATACTCGTCGGCAATTGATTCCGAGTCATCTCTCAAGCCCTGAAATCCGATAACTAGATAACAAGGAGGCCTTTGCATGTCTCGAAAGAACAAATTTGATCTCACCGCCCTGGTCCATTCCGGCTATGTGAAAGACGGTGAAAGCATTTTCTTCGTCAGCGACGCCAGCAAGACCGGCGTGGTCACCAAGCAACCCAATGGCGACTATAAACTTAGAGTGGGCACCGAGACCATTACCGTCCATGCGGCGGCTCAGCGGTTTCTGGGGCAGGATCCGCCCGATCACGCCAGCCGGTGGTTTCGTACGAAGGGCAACAAGACTCTTTACGAGCTTTGGCAGGCCGATTTTGACGAAGCTGCAGCAGCCTGAGCTTCTGACTTAAAACTATTTTGCAATTTTGAGCGGCGCCGGAGCTCCCACCTGGGAATCCGGCGTTGCCCGTTTCCAGGGTTCCATTAATAGACTCAGGCCCAGGACAAAGACGCCAGCCGCGACCCCTATCGCATAGCCAGGCAAAGCGTTGCCGGCGGTCAGCCGCGAGCCCAGCAGAAGCACGCTGGTGTTATAGACGGCGTGGAAGAGCATCGTGGGATAGATCGAACGCCGGCGCCACACCACCAGGCCCAGAATCAGTCCGACGAAGGTGGTGGGCAGCAGTCGCAGCAGTGAAAAGTGATTTACGCCAAACATGAGCGACGTCAGGGTAATCGTCCACCAAGGTGAAAAGCCCTGAGCCAGGCCCGTGAACAGATAGCCGCGAAATGCCAGCTCCTCAAAAATGCCAGGCAGAATCGCCAGCACGGTCAGAATGAGAAACGCGCCCAAGGCGTTTTGGTCGAGGCCGGCAAAGCGTTTGGCCAGCTCTTCGGCCATTTCCTTGCTCAGCGACGACTGCGGCACGAGCGTCACCATCAGCAGTGCCAGGGCTGCCGCGGCCAGCAAAGCGCCCGCATATGCCTGGGCTGGTACGGGCTGATGGGGAATCGCCTCGGACCACTTGAGATTGAAGTAACGATAGACGAGCCAGGGCATGACGAACATCACGCCCAAGTGGGTTGCACCGACCATTAGAAATATGCTCTGGTTTTGCAACGCCATGTTCAGATAAAAGCTGCCACCCAGCACGCCCAGAAAAAGAATCATGGCCAGTGCGGGATTTGACCGACGCAGTATTTTACGGTCAAACGAAAGTACGTCCGAGACCCCAGGCTGTGCCAGATATTCGCCTTCCAGCGAATTGATGGCCAGAGCAACCAGGGCGCAGGCCAAGGCCAGGTTGACGCCGGTCGTGATCAGCAACGCCGCAATGGGCAACGTCTCTTGGGTGAACTGTTTCATGACAAGCGCGATGTTGAAGAACGGCACGAACGCCGAGTGGCTGCTCAGAGTTGAATCCGAAAGCGCGGCCGCGGCCGTGGGAAACAGCAAAAACATCATGGTCATCGAAAGAAAGGCTTGTCCCTCGGTCACGCGCCGGGCAACCAGGCCCACGCAAATCGTTACGGCCACCACCAGCGCAGTCGTGGCCAGGAGCGGGCCGACCAGCACCCACCAGGAGTTGGGCAGCGGCCGCAGGGCCAGCTTGGGGACGAGCCAGAAGGTCGAAATCGCCGGCTCCAGGGCATACATCGAGATGCCGGCGAGACAGAAGAAAAACACTCCGAAGTACTTGCCCAGCACCAGCTCCCGCGCACGCGCGGGCGTGCTGAGCAGCGTTGCCAAGGTGCCTCGCTCACGTTCGCCAACGGTGGAGTTGAGCGCAGGATAATACGCGCACAGGCACATGAAGACGAGCAGCAGATAAACCACGAGAGAGCTCGTATGTTTTACCGCGAAGGCCTGCGCGTCGGTAACGCTCGTGGAGTTGATCTGAATGGGATAGATCTCCTCAAGCGTGATGCCGTATTTTTTCAAACGAGAGTCGCGTACCGCGCGATTGACCTTTTCGAGCAGCCCCCAGGCCACGCGCCTCGCGGCCAGGCCTGCAAGGTCGGAGTCGTCATAGTAGTAGCCAATATTGTAACGGGGGCCGGACTCGCCCGGTCCAAATGTCCTGCGGCTCAAGATCAAGCCATGCAGCTTGGTCTGGCGCAGCAGGCTCAGCACCTCGGCGCGCGAATCGTTGCCGGCTGTCAGCTGCTCGAGCTGCTGGCTGCGTTCGGTATCGAGCGTAACCACCATGATTTCTTTTTTATGGCGGTTCAGTTCGGCGTTAAGGCCCGGGGGCCGGTTGCCCACAACGGCAATGCGATAGACGGTATGCGCAAGCTTCTGCTGCTCAATCGAAACCACCTCGAAAGCCCAGATCATCGCAATGGGATAGATGATGAGCGGCAGCACGTAGGTGATGAGCAACGTATGCCGGTCGCGTAGCCCCTCGCGCAGCTCCTTGCAGAAGATAACCCAGATCAGCCGCCACTTGAACAATGAGGGTCCGCCTTTCCGGACTGCTCATGGGTTTTTACGGCGGTGAGAAAGGCAGCGGTTAAATTCGAGGCGGCGTAACGTTCGGTGATTTCGCGCGGACTACCGTGGTCGATGACACGTCCGCCGTGGACCAGCGCGATCGTGTCGCAAAGGTACTCAGCCTCGCTCATGATGTGGGTGGAAAAAATAACTCATTTGCCTGCCGCGCGTTCGCGGCGTACGAAATCCAGGATGAAGGCGCTGCTGTGTACGTCCAGCGACAGGGTGATCTCGTCAAGGATCAGGACTCTGGGGTCATGGACCAGAGTGTTGGCAATCGTGGCGCGTTGCTTTTCGCCGGCCGAAAGTTTGCCGAACGCCTTGTGCGCGAAGGCCTGCATTCCAAAATCTGCGACCAGTTTTTCGACGCGAATCCGCAGCTCGCGAGATTCCAACTCATGCAGGCGGCCGAAGTAGGTCATGCTTTCGACCGGCGAAAAGGCGTCGTAGAGGCGCATGCCGCTGGTAAGGAAGCCCACCTGACGTTTGATCTCACATTGGTTTTCGGGTAGCCGCAGCCCGCAGATCTCGACCGTGCCTGCGGTGGGTGCCAGCAGTCCGGCCATGATTCGAAGGCTGGTCGTCTTGCCGGCCCCATTGGGCCCCAGCAGGCCGGTGACGCGCCCAAAATGGGCGTCAAGCGTGATGTCTCGCACGGCCTGCACGCCGGCCAGCTCGCGTACCAGGTTTTTCACGCGAATGGCGATGCCGGCGGTTTCAGCCGACGTGCGCTCGCTTGAAAGATTTGCAAACACTGGCGCCGCCACTTTGCTCCTAGAATTTACTGATCGTCATTTCAAAAAACTTAACGCTGCCCGAGAGGCGTTCGATCTTGATCAGATTCAGGGTCGGATCCAGGCTCAGCGGCACATGAATCTGCTTTTCGGTAACCTGTCCGGTCGCGCCCGAGATATACATGAACTCGCTGGCGAT
>JBBRLF010000402.1:0-4244 GCA_038231515.1 candidate division WWE3 bacterium | reverse complement strand
TCGAACTTGCCTTTACTTATCTGGGCGATGCGCTGGAACGGCGAGTGCGTCCCCTGGCTGATTCGGTCGGCTCAAAATACATCTTGCCCTGTGACGTGCGGAACGACGCGCAGGTTGATGCGATCTTTAAAGCGCTGGGCGACGGCTGGGGTCAGCTCGATTATCTCGTGCATTGCATCGCCTATGCAGAGCGCGCGGATCTGGAAGGCAGCTTTGTCGCGACTTCCCGCAATGGTTTTCTGACCGCGCTCGATGTCAGCGCGTACAGTCTGGTTTCGCTTACGCGTGGCGCTCATCCCCTGATGCTCAAGGCCGGCGGCGGCAGCGTCGTGACCCTGTCCTACTACGGCGCCGAAAAGGTGATTCCGAATTACAATGTTATGGGCGTGGCCAAAGCAGCCCTGGAATGTTCGGTGCGCTATCTTGCCGCGGAGCTGGGACCTCAGAACATCAGGGTGAACTCGGTGTCGGCCGGCCCAGTTCGTACTTTGGCGGCTGCGGGAATCAAAGGCTTCAAAGGAATGATGCACGAGGTGGAAGCCCGGGCTCCGCTACGCAGAAATGTGACCCTCGAAGAGGTTGCCGAGGCCGGCTTGTTTCTGCTCAGTCCCAAGTCGGGTGGCATAACGGGCGAAACGCTGTACGTCGACTCCGGCTACCAGATCATGGGCATGTAAGGGGATTCGAAAAGCTTCTTAGTAAGTTCGGTGCGGCAGAATTGGGCCCACAGACGTCAGAGTAAACTCTGAATCTGCAGGCCCTGTCCGCACGCTTGCGACTGCGGGGATTAGGGGGTTTGGGGGTAATGTCCAAGTGGTAGAATCCAAGATTCCGTAAAGCTGAGGCCGGTCATTGGCACCTCAGTCCCAAATCAGGGGGAGTGACGTGGGAAACCTTGTTGGTGATTCAGGTTACCGCTCATGGGCATGCTGCAGTCGCGCACGATTTATCTAAATTAGCTTTTGAAAGAACAGTGTCCTCATCGAACATTTCCAATGGTCAGTTGGCAGGCTCGATAATTTTGGGGTTAATCACAACAGATTGTGGTGCCTATTCCCAATTGGTCAACGCGTAGCGATATATCCTTAGTTGGCCGGTTGAGTCAAATCGAAATCTCAAAAAATTGAATTATTTTTTGTTAGCAATTTAAGATTATTACATTTATATAGGTGATCGAAAAGGTGGAGTATGCGCCCGTTCCATGACCTCATAAAAGAAGCCCGAAAGAAGCTTGGTTTTAGCTCGGCGAAAGAATTTCACCGCACTAAAAGTACTGAGCTTTCAGCTAGTTATGAGTCTTATGCGAACATTGAAGCCGGCAAGTATCTGCCCCCGGCCGAGAAGCTGACTGGCTTGTTTTCGGCGCTCGAAATTGAAGACGTTCGGGCCTTCATTTATAGCTACTGCCAGACCATGATGCCCAATGAGCTATTTAAGAATCTTTTTTCAGACGAGGGCAAAGGCAAGAACCCACTGGTTCTAAAGTCAGATTCTTACACCAACTACAAAGAAAAGTTCCAGGCGTTGCTCGAGTTTAATCGCATGCAGGCGAAGTACGAGCTGAACGAAACGCAGATTGCTTATCTCGAAACCGATCTTGTTGCGTGGGACATCGTGAATCTTTTCATCAGCTCCGGCGACGAGGGTTATTCCCTGCAGCAGCTCGCGGAAAAAACTGACTCCGGCCTTGAGTCGACCCGCAATCGCGTTAGCGAACTTTTACGCGTAAAAATGCTGCAAGAACTCGCCGGCGGTAATTTTCTGGTTACGCAGGACGCTTTCATCATTCCCCGCCGCCCGCTGGCCGACAAGCTCACGCATGCTCTGGTGCGCCGTGAGATGGAGCAATGCTACAAAGACAAACGCAATCGGCCCTACACGCGCTTTCGGTTCATGTCGATAGACCCGGGCGATCGCGACAACTTTGAGATGTTCATCGACAACTTCATCCTGGACAGCCGGCGCTTCAAGAAGAGCGGCGGCAAGACACATTATCTGCAAATTCTTTTTTCCGATCGCAGTGACCTGGACTGACGTAAGATTGGATGCGTGACTGAACAGAATGCGAATAAGCGCCTTTCGCCGTTAGCGTGGATACATGGGCCCGTGGTTGACCTGTTCTGCCTGGGTTTCAGCTGGCTACCGGTGCTTTTTTTTGCCATCTGGGTGTCGGTGTACGAAGACAGCCCGGTCTGCGATATCGTCGGATTCAGTCAATGCTCTTCTCTGATGTTGGCCCTGTTCGCCCTCACCAACTACGCGATACGCGTGCACCGACATTATACCTTTGGACTGGTCTATGGCGACTCGGCTGAGTTCGCAAAAAGGCGCCGGTTTTATGTCTGGTTTCCTGTCCTGCTTTTCCTGGCGCTGCTGCCCTTTGCCATGAGCGGCTATCTGGCGGCTCCCTGGAGCCGCCGACTTTACCTCGCACTTGTGGTGATTTCGGTGCCGGGGGGCATATGGAACGTCTTTCACATTATTATGCAAAAATACGGCGTGCTGCGTGCCTACGCGGTTAAGCTCCGCTACGGCAACGCCAAACTCGAACGCAGTATGCTGCTGGCCTGGGCGCTATTTCTGAGTGCGGCCCTGGTTGTAAAATATGATCGCATTTTAATCATGCAGGTTCGCTTGTGGAAGCGGGTAGACATCGGCTTTATCGGACCCTTTTTGCCATTGGTTCACTATCTGGTTCTGCCGGCGTTTGTGCCGGCCCTTTACTATACGGCGGTTTGGCTGCGGCAGGAGCATGCTCACTACTCTCGTGCCAGTCTTCCCAAGCTGATTTACACGGCGTCGATTGCGCTGATGCTTGCGACCTTTGGCTACTCGCTGGTTATTGGCTATATGATCTTTGGCTTCAGCCATTCCATCGAGTACATCGCGTTCGTCAATATCTATGCCCGGCGCCGCAGCACTACGGCCGGCTGGGTGCGAAACTTCTGGGTCATGAATTCGATCTGGATTGCGGGCGTGGTTGGTCTCTATGCCGTACTCAAATACGTGCCGGCGTATCGCGAGGAGTCGATCGCACTGGTCTTGGGTTACACAACCTTCAACTCTTATGTGCACTTTCTTTATGACGGGTTTATCTGGAAGATGCGGGATCCGAAAGTAAGCAGGGTGCTTCTTCCAGAAAGCCACCTGGATCATTCCTAACGGAGCCACCGTATTTTTTTCAGATACAGCCTTTTTTTCCAACGCTGCAGCTCATTGCCGTCACTTAGCAAGGCTTGCAGCTGAATTTGCAGCGCCCGCGTTTTTTCGAGACCATAAAACATCACGAGCTTTGCCGCGCTTGGACGGGCCGCAGTGAGCGTCGTGGCCTCGTTATCCAGCTTGTAGCCGTAGTGCTGCAGCTCGCGCCAGGCGACGCGTTCGAACTCAAAGATATCGGCCGGTGAAAGATGTTTGCGGTATTTGCCGCTATTGGACGCAAGCACCGGTCGCGCCACGTTCTGCCACGAGGCGCTGAGCGCCGCCAGCTCGGCCGCGGTGCGGCTCTCGAAGAATTTCAGCAGCTGCGGCGAGTAGGGTTCGTCGAGAAAGGCGCAGATCTCACGGGTCTTCTGCTCGGGCTGCGCGATCAGGTCTTCATAGCGGACAGTGAGCAGCGTCTGGCGCGAGAGGCGCGTCTGCCAGGTCATGGCCGTCTGTTGTTCAGATTTCCAAAGTTCGGCGACATAATGGGGGTGAAAGCGATTGAAGACGGAGTCGCGCGCTGAAACGGCCACATCACGGCCATCACGTATGAGATGAATGATCTTCGGAGCGCGATGGTATTTTATGATGTCGTCGATATGGCGAATCATGAAGGTGCTTTTACAGCCCCAGCGCGGCTTGCCGCTCGTGAGCCGGTACTGCTCGTAGATTTCGGCGTAAACGCAGTAGAGGTCGCGCGCGCGCGCGCTGCGGAAAATCAGCTCTGAGTCGAGCTTGAGCTTCCACGGCGCAAAATGCAGCTCGACCAGCTTCACGGCATCGCCGACAAGGCGCCGAAAATTCTCGTCAGCTTTCAGGTCACCATAGGAGGTTAAAAGCGGCGTAATATCTCGCATTAGGTGTGGCGGATGCGGAATAGCGATATCTTCGTGTTCGTTCAAGATGAGGCGCAGCAGATTTGAGCCCGAGCGCTCGGTGCCAACAATGAAAATCGGATTCTCAGTCACAGGCTCGTCACCTGTCTGGCCAGAATTCCAGTGGCGCAGGCCAGGCCCCCAGCACCTTTGAGCAGCTCGGGA
>JBBRLF010000401.1:0-4255 GCA_038231515.1 candidate division WWE3 bacterium | reverse complement strand
AGGCCCAGAAAGGAAAGACTGCTCTCGGCAATGATGACATAGCCCATCGATAGCGCCGCCTGGACCAGCAGCTGCCCGGTCATTGTGGGCCACACGTGCAGGCGCACGATTCGTAGCCGGCTTGCACCGCCGGCGCTGGCCGCTTCAATAAAGGGCTCGCGCGCAACCTGACGCGCCAGCGATCGAACGAAGCGTGCGCGGCTCGTCCAGCCGGTGAGCACCAGCGCGAGAATAATGGTATGCTCAGAGCGTGGCATGATCGAAGCCAGCAGAATGGCCAACAGCAAGCCGGGAAAAGCCATGAAGCAGTCTATGACTCGCGTGAAGATTAGAGCGGTCAGGGGTGAAGCAAGTGCTGCCAGGGTGCCGATGAGCAGCCCTAGCGTCATATTGAGTGCTGTCACCACCACTGCGACAAAAAGAGACTGACGGGCACCCGCCAGCAGCTGCAAACCCAGGTCGGCACCAAACGCATCACAGCCCAGCCAATGTTGCCAGGACGGTCCATGCAAGGCCTGGGGAAGATTCTGAGCGGTGGCCGGATTGAGTGGCTCAAGAAAAATGCCGAGCGTTGCTGCGCTCAGCAAAAGAACGAGAAGGCCGCCGCCAAGCTGCAATGCCGAATTGGAACGAAGGGTTCTCAATGGAACACCCCAGTGGCTTCATCGGATCTATCCAGCGCCAGATCGGTTAGCAGGTTGAGCACGACATAGATGATTGTGACGACAAGCACGGAGCCTTGAATTGTCGGATAGTCGCGTTGCATGAGGGCGTCATAAGTCAGCTTGCCAAGCCCGGGCCAGTCGAAGACCGTTTCAGTAATCACCGCGCCCGCCAGCAGGTGTCCGAACTGCAAAGCGGATACCGTGATGAGCGGCCGGCTCGCTACCGGCAAGGCATGACGAAACAGCACGCGCGCGTCGCTGGCACCCTTGGCTCTTGCGGTGCGAATAAAATCAGACTGTAAAACTTCCATTACCGCGGCGCGGGTGGTTTGGCTGATGTGTGCAGCGCCGCCTACTCCCACGGCCACAGTGGGCAGGAGCAGGCCGCTCCAGCTGCTGAAGGCCGAGATGGGCAGCCAGGGCCAGCGTAAGGCAAAGGCGATGACTAGCAGCGGTCCGAGCCAAAACACGGGCAGGGCGGACGCAATTATGGAAGCCGCAAAAATAGATTTCGCGGGCCTGCGCCGTGGGCGATAGGCCGCAAACACGCCGGCCGGAATTCCAATAAGATTTGCAAACGCGCTGGCCGATAACGCGAGTAAAAGAGTATAGGGTAGCGCCTGTCCGATGAGCTTGGTAACCGGCTTGGCGCGCGTAAGGGAAACGCCCAGGTTGCCCTGGGCAAGGCCTTTTACATAGTGGACAAACTGCTCGCCAATCGGCTTGTCCAGGTCGAGCTGCGCTCGAAGGGCGGAACGGCTGGTGGGGGCTGCGGTTTCACCCAACATGAGATCGACGGGATCACCCGGGACGATTCGCAGGACGAGAAAGACCAGAAACGAAACTCCAAGAATGGTGACGGCAGCCGAACGCAGCATGAACTGCTTAACTTCCGGATTTTTTCTTGGGAAGGATGCCGCTCAGGAACTGCTTGGCTTCCTCTTCACTGCTCGTGCGCCTGACGTGGTAAGAGCCCACTTTAAGATCCTCGAGTACGCCGCTTGAGCTCATGCACCAGTCGCCCTTGACGGTATCCATCTGCACGAAAATCTTCACGCAGTCCAGCTGGGGGTCGCGCCCCTTTACCTCGAAGCGCACCATTCTGGAGCGAAAGTCGAAGTGCTCGGGATCTTCGGCGAAGGTGTTGACCCAGCCGCGATAACCTGGCTTGATCTTGCTCCAGTTATCCCGAATCCAGATTGGAAAAAATACGTCCAGAATCGTGTTTTTCGGGCAGCCACGAGAAAAGGTCGTGGCTTTCGCGCCGGAGACTTCGATCTTGAAGCTGGCGTTGCCGTTGTTGGCAACATAGGTGGCATTGGTGCTCTCGGTGGCGCCCGAGCCGGACTTATTCAGATTGAAGGCGATGGGTGTCAGGTCGGTCTGCGCCAACGCACCGATATTCTCTTCATAGACGTTGTTGTTTTCAACTTTGACCATGGCATAGCGATAGCTGTAGCGGCCGTTTCGCAGCTCGATGATCTCGTGAAAGTAGCCAAACGGCGTGCTGCCCGCCTGCATGGTGTACCAGGAATCATTGATAACCGGGCTGGCACCAGCGTCTTTTGCAATAGGAGCGGCAGAGGATTTTTTTACTTTGGCCGAAGTGACGGGCGAGGCCTGGGCGGCCGTGGCCAGGATGAGCGTCGTGAACACGGTGAAACTCAGGGAGGTGCGCGGCTGCATCAAATTTTCCTTATAACATTCTTCGTTTCGTAATGCATTTGAAGCGTTCGAACCCAAACTCCTCCAAAAAGGGTAATGCACCACGCGATGTAGATCCAGAGAAGAAATAACGGAAAGGCCGCAAACGAGCCATAGAACGCGGAATAGGTCATGATGCGGTGGGTGTAGATGGCATAGCCGACTTTTGCGCCTTCCCATAGGAAGGCCGGAAGTAGCGAGCCCAGGAGGATGACCTTCGCGGGCACCTTCACCATGGGTACCAAGGTGTAAATCATGGCAAAAAGCATGGTGCTCAGCACCAGTGCGACAAGGTGAGCGCTATAGGGCACGATCTGAATGCGCACGGCGACCGCGCCGGTTACGACAATCGAGGCCGTAAGCAAGATCGGGCCCAATGTCAGCAGGGTCAAGGCGCGCAGCACGCGATGCTGCAGCGAGCGTGGGCGCTCGATTTCCCAGATACGGTTGAAGGCTGCCACGATATTGAAATAGGTCACCGTGGACGTTAACAGCAGGCCGGCGATACCCACCCAGCCAACCGCCTTGGCATGCACCTGGCGGATGAAATTGCCGAGGTGCTCTTCAACTACGGCGCCGCTGCCTTCCGATAGGTTATCGAGGATAAAAGGCATCAGCTTGGCGTAAGCATAGTTGAGGCCACCAAAAAGTTTGAAGACATAGAAAAGCACGGCCAGCAGCGGAGCGATTGAAAGCACCGTGGTAAAGGCCAGGCTGCCCGCCATCGTAGGCAGATTGACTTTTTTGGCTCGAATTGCCGCGTCCGTGACCAGCTTTAGGAAATTACTGCCTGCCCGGCGCGGATTACGCGCTCCTACCCGGAATTTTTTGCTGCGTCCGGCTGGAGCAGCTTGAGACTCTCGCTTCATGCTCCGAAACATATCATAGAAGAGGAGGGTAAAAGAGTGGAATCCCTGACGCTATATGCAGCATGTTTATTCGTAGGTGCGGGAGTATACATCCTGGCGCGCATGTTCTTCCATCAAGAGGAACAGCGTTCAGCCAAGCAGTTGCTGGGTGAGGAAGCTGAGGACCGCAAGGCAAGCAACGCGGTAATCAAATATTCCCGTCCGTTCTTCTCGCGTTATGTCGTGCCCATCGTGCGCGGCCTCAAGATCGACGCGTATCGCAAAACCCTCAAACGCAAGCTCATCGGCTCGGGCATGGACGACGAGTTCACGCCCGACGAGCTTTTCTCGTTCAAACTTTTCATGATTATCGGCGCTCCGGGGTTTGTCGGCGCGGTAAACTATTTCGGTGATTTCGGGCTGGCCTGGTACTATCTGCCGCTTTTCAGCATTGGGGGCTTCTACTATCCGGATCTGATGATGAACAGCGCGGCTGCCGCCAGGCAGCGTGCCGTAATACGCGCCATGCCTTTCATCGTCGACCTGCTCGCGCTGTCCACCGAAGCCGGTCTCGACTTTCTGGGAGCTATCGGCACGGTGGTCGAGAAGGCGCGCCCCAGCCCGCTGGTTGCGGAATTTGAACAGGTTCTCAAGGAAATCAAGGTCGGCTCCAGCCGCGCAGAAGCACTTAAAGAGATGGGCGTGCGCCTCAATATGCAGGAGATCTCGTCCTTTGTAGCTATCCTGATCTCCGCTGACCAGATGGGTGCCTCGATCGGTAAAGTGCTCAGACAGCAGTCCGAGCAGATTCGTACCCAGCGCTTCCTGAAAGGTGAGCAGGAAGGCGCCAAGGCCTCGCAGAAGATCATGATTCCGATGTTTCTCTTCATTTTGCCTGCCATCATGCTTACGATCTTCGGGCCGTTCGGCCTGCAGATGATGAAAGACGGAGGGGGCGGATTTTGAAAAGTACCAAGATCTACCGGGTGAAGGATAGTCGCGTTTTTGCCGATCCGTGTATGGTAGCGGACTCGATTT
>JBBRLF010000400.1:0-4339 GCA_038231515.1 candidate division WWE3 bacterium | reverse complement strand
GGAGTCTGGGGCCTGACTGCGCTGCTGGCAATGACCAACGAGCTGGTGGCCTTGCTGGTGCTGCGCAGCTGGCCGCGCCGGGAGCTGGCGAAACACGCCGCTGCTTCACTGGTATTGCTCGCGTTGGCCTTCAGCTACGGCTTCTGGCGCTACGGACAAATTCGCGCGGTAATGGAAAATCCGACGGGTTTTTTGCGGGTGTTGCTAGTTCAGCCCAACATCAACGCCTCGGCCAAGGTAAAGGCTGAGACCGACAAGGGGCAGGCCCGCAGTGATGTGCTGACGCGGATGATGCAGCTGACCCATCGGGGGCTGGCCATTGGGCCAGAGCTGGTCATCTGGCCAGAAACGGCCTATCCCGACACCTATCATGGGGAGTCGCGCAGGGAGACAAGCAAGGTCACTGCCGAGCTCGACCACTTCGCTTACAATATGCGAACGCCGCTGCTTTTTGGCGGCCGCGATCAGATCGGACATAATCGCTTCAACTCGCTTTTCTATCTCAATGTTGATGGTCTGAAGCTGGAGCGGCAGGTTTACCACAAGACGATTTTGCTTGAGCTGGCCGAGCATGTCCCTTTTGGCGAACTTATTCCGGGGCTGGTCGACCTGGTAAAGGCCAGTGGTGGCAGCGCGTATTCGAACGGCACGGGACCGACCTTGTTTGAGGGGCCGCACGGGCTGAAAATCGGGCCGATGATTTGTCTCGAGGGCCTTTACCCGCGTTTCGTGCGCCGCATTGCCAATCTGGGTGCGGACGTGCTGATCAACGCCACCAACGATGCCTGGTTTGGCCCCGGCATGGAACCCGAGCTGCATTTCTATCTCACTACCTTTCGCGCGATCGAAACCCGTCGTCCGCTGGTACGGGCAACGAACACGGGTTATTCGGCGGTGGTCGACATCGACGGGTCGGTTCGTCTTAAGACTGATCTTTTCACCACCTCGGCAGCCGATGACAACGTGCCGATCTATAAGCCGATCACCACGCCTTATATGATGTTGGGGGATACGCTCATTATCCTGGCTGGCCTTTATGCCGCAGTGCCGTTGGCCTTGGCCTGGGCTCGTGCCCGGAAGCGCAAGGGCAAGCGGCAATAGCTGGCCGAAAAATCGAAGTCACGTTAGTATTTCGTCAAACATCTCATGGAGGGGATACCGATGAACCGCTTTACGCTCTTGATGTGCACGGCGCTTTCTTTTTCCGCACAGGCGCATGCCGCCACGTTTTCCGTATTTTCCAATGACCCGTCGCAGACCACCTATGCCGAGGTAAAAACTTTTCTTCATGAGCTGGCGCGTGCGCATCCCACGACGACGAAAACTTTTGAGCTGGGCATCACCGATAGCGGCGAGCTGGTCGAAGGCGTAAAAATCGGTAATGGCCCCGTAAAAAATCTGGTGGTCTCGACGCACCATGGAAACGAATACGGCTCCACCGAAGTTGCGCGCGCGGTTGCGGTGAATTTGGCGGAACACCCCATTCCCGGCCAAACCGTTTTTGTAATTCCGGTGCTGAATGTCACCGGCTATAACGCCAAACAGCGCGAAGAGATTGCAGACGGCACGTATCATGATCCGAATCGCGATTACCCGGGGCCTTGCGGTACCGAGGGACCGCACAAGCTCAAGTCCACGGCGTTGCTCGCCGCGTTTGTCGCGCGCGAAGGCATCGTGGCCAGTGCGACATTGCACACGTTTTATCCAGCTGTGGTTTACCCCTGGGGGCTGGGCACGCGTGATCTTTCGACTCCCTACGATGACCAGTTCAAGACGATGGTGAGCCTGGCCACGCAAGAGAGTCGTTACCAGACGGGCAACTCCACCGAGGTCATCTATGCTGCCAATGGCACGTATGAAGACTATGCCTTTTGGAAGCATGGCATCTGGTCGATACTTTTTGAGTTGGGCAACAGTCACAATCCCGTGCAAGGCGATATCGAAGAGATGGTGCGGGTAAACGTGCCGGGCATGCGTCGCATGCTCGAGCAGGCACCCACGGCCCGTGCCACGAATCATGCCTTTACCGGAAAGTGCGATGGCCGCCTGGCTCGCTTTGACCGGCATGACGAATAGAATTGAATAGCACTTGAAAACACTGCGGCACCTTGTACCCAATGAGGACGGCTGGCACCTGTCTTTGAACCAGACGTGGGATGAAAAGCGTCTGGTCAAAGGACGTCGTCCCGTGCTGATCGTGCCAGGTTACGGCATGAACTCGTTCATCTTCAGCTACCACCCTCGCGGACTTTCTCTTGAAGGGTATTTGGTCGAGGCGGGCTTCGAGGTGTGGCGCGTGGATCTGCGCGCTCAGGGTGACTCGGTTTCGGTTGGCGGGGACGAAGACTATCGGCTCGAAGATCTGGCGGTTACCGATCTGGGTGCCGCCATCGCCGCGGCGCTGGCGCATACCCGCACGGGCGCCGACCGCGCCGACGTCATCGGCTGCTCGCTGGGCGGCACCTTCATGTTCGTGCATGCCGCCTTGAATCCACACCATCGTATCGGCGCCATGGTCGCCATGGGCTCACCGGTGCGCTGGGTTCGCATTCACCCTATTCTGCGCGTTGCGTTTGCGTGGCCCATGCTGGTGGGCGCGCTTCGTCTCAAGGGCACGCGCCGAATGGCCGAAATCGTGTTGCCTCAGCTCGCGCACCGCATGCCTTGGCTGTTATCGGCCTATCTCAATCCGGCGATTACCGACACCCAGGCCGCGCGCGAAATGGTGAAGACGGTCGAAGATCCCAATCGGCATATCAATCGGCAGATCGCCCATTGGATTCGGGATAAAGATCTGGTGCTGCGCGGAATCAATGTGTCTGAGGCGTTGGCCGAGTTTGCCAATCCGCTGTTTTGCGTACTGGCCAACGGCGACGGCATCGTACCACGCGACACCGCAGCCTTTCCGCATAGCCAGGTGCGGTCGTCTGCTAAAAAGCTGCTCGAAGTTGGCACGAAGGATATCTTGCTGGCTCATGCCGATCTTTTCGTCTCAAACGAGTCGCATGCGCGCGTGTTTGCCCCAATTGCCGAGTGGCTTAGTTCAGCGGCAGTTGCGCAATGGCAGGCTTCAGAAACGGCTTAACGATGATTTCGTCCACCAATACCTATGACCGTGTCAAAAGCGAAGCTCATGGCGCTCTTGCCATCAGACGTAGTCATGTCTGATCCCGTGCCCAGCTCCAAAAAGGTATGCATTGCGGTAGCCGGTACCCAGGCCGCGCAGCGATCAGTGGGGTTTAGCGTCAAATTATAAATGCCGTCGGGACCATAAACGAGCTTCTCATGTTCCTCGGGACTCAGCTCGCCAAAGACCCGCGACATGATGATGTCGCGGCTTCCTTGAAGGACTCCGATGTTCCAGTCGGGAAACAGCCGGCAGACTGCCGGTACCAGACCCGCGATATTGCCACGGCTGGTATCCAGGTTGAATCCCGCCCGGCCCAGACCAGCCTTAAAGTCGCGCAAAAATTCCGGGCTGAATTTTTTCCAAAGGCCAGCGCCGAAATGCAGACCCGGCGAATCGGAGAGCAGGGTTTTGCTCGTGGCATGTTTGAGCCAGGGCTTGAGTGTAAAGACATGAAAAAGCGTGCCGATGCCACCGGCGCTCTGGCCATAAAGAATCACGCTGGCCGCAGCTCGAAAGTCCACGCGGTGGTGTTGCTGCAGATATTCCAAGGTGAGCTCGAAGTTGCGCTTACCCCAATGGTAAACGCGAATACCGGGGCCATAGGTTGCGACGTGATCGCCCAGATGCGCATCGCCGGTGCAGTAGGGAAAGTAGAGCAGGGTGTGATCAGCTGCAGGGCTACGCGTCGGCTTGTCCGACACAAAGCCATCTTGCTCGTAGACTTGGCTGATTCGATGCAGCCACGCCAGCCGCGCCGGCCCATAACAGGTGGCCAGGCTCCAGCAGGCGCCGCCGCCCATAAGCTCAAAGGCAATTTTGCGGGGATCGCCCGGGCTCAGAAAAATCTGATACTGGCTGCCGTCGCCGCAGCGGGCGCCCGGAATGTCGATTGCGGTCCAGGTTCGCTGGGCGTGCGCGGGCAGAGCAAGCAGGCAGAGGGCCATGCTGATGGCTAGCCGGAATTTTTTCACGTAAGGAGTCCCCCGGGGAAACAGTATTCCTAACTGGGAGTGGAAACAAATGGGAAATCGGGTGGGGTGTGGCCGGGGGGGGGCGGTGCGGAGTCTGGAGGCGGCGTTGATTTTGGCGGGGGTTAGCCGTCACGTGACGGATGGCTTGGCGGTGACGGGGTTGGCTGATGCTGGTGGTGGGGTTGGCTGATGCTGGTGGTGGGATTGGCTGGTGCTGGTGGTGGGATTGGCTGGTGCT
>JBBRLF010000399.1:0-4341 GCA_038231515.1 candidate division WWE3 bacterium | reverse complement strand
GACTTGAGTATTCTTCATATGTTGATCTCCATTAAGTATGTGTTGCTTACGAGACCCAACATACGTTTCAGCATTACTCTTTGATATAACTTCGATATATAATTATATCGATTTAATTATACTAAAAGTATAACTCAAGCGCTCTTCCTGAACATGCCCTTCACCCGATCAAGAAGTCCGGCAGAAAGCTGCTCTTCAGTGATGCTCCCCTCGGGCACGCGTCCATCCGCCGACAGATGATGAACCAGCGTCGGTAGAAATTTACTCACCTGCTCGGACACGGCCTGCGGCGGTAGGCCCACTTTCTCGGCAAGCCGCTGAACAGCTTCGTTTCCAAAAACCTGATCCACCTGCGCGGTCGTCAGCTTATCAAGGCCCTTACCTTCCATCCAGCCTTGAGTCACATCGCCCAGTCCCTTCTCCTTAAACTGCGTCAGCAGCCCCCTGATGCCGCCAAACTGATTGATCGCGGCGAGCAAAAGGGCTTTGTAGTTTGATGATCCGGGATGAAACACTTCACTTACCTTATCGAGGATAGACATAACTCTCCCCTCCATTTCTTTACCTAACTCATTCAAAAACGGGACCAGCTCGTCCGAACAAACACCTGGCTACTCAGCGGCCGGCTGTATTTCTTTTGATCCATGCTGGTTACAAGCAATAGCTGGGTTCCTGCTCCCTAGGATGGAGTTGCAATTGCCATAGCGTTTGAAAAGGGCAATGGTGGCCCGAACCCCAACAAGGAGCTTCTCACCATGATCAAGTCCCACGGCTACGCGGCCCCAGGTCCTAAAGCCCCACTCGAGCCTTTCAACTTCGAAAGGCGTGAGCCGGGTGCGCACGACGTGGTGATCAACATCACTTTCTGCGGGGTGTGTCACTCCGATATTCATCAGGCACAGGACGACTGGGGCGGCTCCACCTTTCCGATGGTGCCCGGGCACGAAATTGTCGGAACTGTCGCGCGCGTCGGCGCGGAGGTAAATAAATTCGAAGTGGGCGACCTCGTCGGCGTGGGCTGCCTGGTCGACTCCTGCCGCACGTGCGTGAACTGCAAAGATGGCTTCGAGCAGTTCTGCCTCAAGGGCTTTACGGGCACCTACAACTCAACCGAACGCGAGAGCGGCGCTCCCACTCAAGGTGGCTACGCCAACAACATCGTCGTGAGCCATGACTTCGTGCTAAAAATTGACTCCACGCTCGATGCTGCTCGAGTGGCGCCCCTGCTTTGCGCGGGAATCACCACCTACTCGCCATTGAAGCACTGGAACATCGGCCCCGGAAAAAAAGTAGGCATTGTCGGCTTGGGTGGTCTGGGGCATATGGGCGTGAAATTCGCGCGCTCGTTTGGCGCGCACGTTACCGTCCTGACCACGTCCGAAGGCAAACGCGCCGATGCGCTGAAGCTCGGTGCTCACGCGGTAGTGATTTCGAAGGACGAAAAAGCGATGGCCGCCTGCGCAGGCCAGCTCGACTTTATACTCAATACCGTTGCCGCCAAACAGGACCTGGACGCGTTCCTCAATCTTCTGAAGCGCGACGGCACGATGGTGATCGTTGGCGCGCCTGAAAAGCCCCACGAGCTCAGCGCCTTTAGCCTGATCTTCGGACGCCGCAGCCTGGCTGGCTCGTTGATTGGTGGACTTCCCGAAACCCAGGAGATGCTCGACTATTGCGCCAAGCACAACATCCTTTCGGATATTGAGCTGATCCCTGTCCAGAAAATCAACGAGTCCTACGAGCGCATGCTCAAGAGCGACGTCAAATACCGCTTCGTGATCGACATGAAGTCGCTCAAGTAGACCCGTTAGGTGGCGGGCGGCTGGCTTGCCCGCCGGACAGCTCGCGCGGAGCCCCTTGACAGCGAAACATACTGTATGTACATATATTACAGTATAGACCAAAACCAGCCTTCGCAACTCAAGGAGAAACCTATGAAACTTTATTACTCTGCCGGCTCTTGCTCGACTTCCTGCCACATCATGTTGGAAGAAGCCGGCCTCAAGTACGAGGCCATCGAAGTCGACTTCGACAAGACCAGCGATCCCAATGTCGCACTCATCAGCAAGCTCAACCCCCTGGGCACCTTGCCGGTTTTTCTCACCGATGATGGACGTCAGCTGGACCAGAATCTCGCGATCCACACCTACGCGGCCGACCAGGCACCGGGCAAAAATCTTTTGCCCGCCGCTGGAACCATTGAACGGGCAGAAGCCCTGAACTGGATGTCCTTTGTCGCCGCCGATTTGCATAAGGGAGTGGGCGCCCTGTTTTCGGTTTCGTCCTTTTCCGAAGACAAAGCCATCCAGGCCGTTGTGCGCAAAACCCTGACTGCTCGTGCCAACGAGTACCTGAGCTATCTCGACTCGAAGCTCGCTGGTAAAGACTACTTGATGGGCAAGACCTTCACGCCAGCTGACGCCTATGCGTTCGTGGTCGTGGGCTGGACCAAATGGCTCGAGCTGCCACTGACGCCATATCGCAACGTAGAGAGCTATATGGCCCGTGTTGCGGCTCGTCCGGCTGTTGCCAAGGTTCTTGAGGCAGAAGGCCTGCTGAACTAAGCCCAAAGCCAAATGTCCACCAGCAGCCGCTTTGCCATCGCCATTCACACCCTTGCCGTCCTGGGCTTTTTAAAAAAGCACGGGGTCGAGCGGGCAAGCTCGCGGCAGATTGCCAAAAGCGTGAATACCAATGCGGTGGTGATTCGAAATCTTTTGAGCGCGCTCAAGGCTGCAGGCCTCGTCGAATCCAAGGAAGGAAAAGACGGAGGCGTGTGCCTGGCTCGGGCGCCCGCAAAGATCTCGCTGCAAGAAATCCACGCTGCGGTAGAGGGAACGGGTTTTCTTCGCCTGAATAAAAACTCGGAATTCAAAGCTTGTCCGGTGAGCTGCCAGATGACCGGCATACTGCATCCCATTTTCGCAGAAGTCGACAGCGTGGTGGCCAAAACACTGCGGGGAAAAACACTGAAATCCATCATCGATCGCATTCCGGTCGAATGACGAAGGGCTACCCTGCCAGCTGACGCTCTGGCGCGCTTGCCACAGGCAAAGTAAATAAAAATCTCGTTCCCTTTCCCAGCTGACTCTCCACCCAGATTCGGCCACCATGGGCCTGGACAATTCCCTTCACAATGGCGAGACCAAGGCCGGTACCCATGCTTTGCGTTTTGCGGGCCTGCCAAAACCGGTCAAAGAGATAAGGAATGTGCTCAGGCGGAATTCCCGGCCCTGTATCCGCGATCGAAAAAATGACCTCCTCACCGGAACACGCAACCCCGACAGTCACCCAGCCCTCTGCGGGTGTAAACTTCAGGGCATTTGCAATCAAGTTTCCAAGCACCTGCATCACCCGATCGTAGTCCGCGGTCACATAGCAGGGCCACTCGGGTGGCGCCATACTCAGCGTCACCGGCTTTTCGGCGGCCGCGGGCCCGAACAGCGCGACGCTTTCTTCGAGAAGACCCATGACGTTTTGCGGCCTGCGCTCCAGAACAAAGGTTCCATTTTCGATCTTTGCGAAGTCCAACAGGTCGTTAATGAGGCGATTCATGATGGCGGTGTATCGCAATGACTTCGTCACGTGACCTTTGAGCTGATCCAGCGTCAACGTGGTGAAGTTTCGGTCGATGAGACTCAGCATGAGCTGGATAGCCGCAAGCGGATTTTTGAGGTCGTGCGAGACTGTTGCCAAAAGATTTTCTTTTTCAATGCTGACTCGCTCCGCTTTCGCCTGGGCCTCACGTGCCTTGCGGAATTGCCGCTGAAGATCCTAGCCTATGATCGAATTTCGGAGTTCTATCGCCATGTCCAGTTCCGCGTTTGGCCAGGGCAGGGACTTGTTTTTCACGGTCTCCTTCCAGCTCTCGAACGAGGCGCGAGGATTTATTTTTAAAGTTCCATCGGCAAGGCGTTCCACGCTTTTTCCAGGCTCCCCGGCCCAGGTGACCACCTGAACGACTTCGGGCTTAAACCATAAAACGTAGTTGTCAGGGGCCCTGGGAATCGAGACTGCCATGAGCCCACAGGCGAGAGCTTTGAATTCTCCTGCCTCGGGCCAAAGGCTGGGCAGCGAATCGGTATGAAAGAAATGGCCCGCGACATGATTTTGGACGAGCCAACTCGCCAGTCGCCCGATCTGCGCGACATTCGGAGTACGGCCGAGCAGGGTCCACTTGCCATCGAAGTGAATCGCGGCTGCGCCTCCGGTTAAATTCAGCAGAGTCGGCAAGTATTTCACCAGACCCACGACCAGGTCGTCTTCCTGGGCCATGAATCTTACCAGATTCTCATTCACGGCTCTGAGGCGTTTCTTTGCTTCGAAGTCGTCGGCCTCTTC
>JBBRLF010000398.1:0-4363 GCA_038231515.1 candidate division WWE3 bacterium | reverse complement strand
GATTTCGCCCCGGCGAATCATGGGAACGTATTTTTTCTGAACATCGGGATGGCAGAAGCGCTCGATCATGTCGGCAATGCTGCTGTAGAAACACAGTGACGTGCTCGTCGATACGCAGGCGCGGCAAAGCTGACCAAAAGAAATCAACCCCACGATGATCGGGGCGCCCAGGCCTTCGAACTCCGGGTTGATGCACATGCCAAAGACATCGAGGTCGCGGGCTTCCTGAATGGTTTTCTGAATCACCTCGGACTGCACCACGCAGCCGTCGACCAAGGTGCCGCCGCCAACCAGATCAAGCTCACGCGCGCGAGGGCGCAAGGTTTCGCCCGACCATTTGCCGGTGGCTGTCAGCAGCTCTTCATAAAACGAGAGCAGCTCGCTCCGATCTTGGAAGCCGTCGGCAGTGGGAAAGGTGGGGTGATAGAGCGGTAGAATCGTGTCCCAGTCGATCGCGTTACGAAACAGGTACTGCCATTCTTTGGAGTCTGAGTAAAAGTTCATGCTCCTTTTTACGGGAGGCGTGTGGGGTATTGCACTAAGAAAACGCAGGGGTTATATAACGAAAACAAGTGGTTGACCAAAATAGTCGATTGAGGTATGTTGCGCCGCACTATGCGTATCCACCCCCTCGTTTCGCTTTCTTTGTTCCTGGTCTCGATCAGCGCGATGGCAGCGCCCCAGCAAGGCATCTCGGCCATCTGGGCCAACGATGGCGGCGACAAGGTCACGCAAGACGAGCTTCGTGCCAGCCGAGGATTAGATGTAAAAAATCGTCTCTGGGATGGCCAGTCGATTCGGCTCTTCGCGGCAAAAAATGAAGTCGTGTCTTTCAACCTGGTGCTCGAGGCGGCGGGACTGCCGGCCTTTGGCGTACAGGTTAAATTGGATCAGCTCACGGGCCCCGGCGGCGCCAAGCTTCACTCAGCGGCTCGCAGCGGCAATGGCGTGTTCAACTGGGTGGGGCGTGAGATTGAACTTTTTTATGTCCGTTACCTGCGCATCGAAGGCTTAAGTTTAATGGGCTATGACGTCTACGACGAACGTCATGTTCCCAAGCGGCTGCAGCGCACCTTTACGGGTGCGGGCTTTGGCACCGGTACCTGGGAAGATCGTCCCGACCACGACAAAAACTATCCTGACATCGCGGTACCCCTCGAACAGGTTCGGACCTTCGGCATCAATGCCGAAGAAAACCAGAGTGTTTGGGCTGATATTTATGTTCCTCGTACCGCGGCTCCGGGAATTTACCAGGGCAACGTGCAGGTGCTTGAAGCCGGCCACCAGCCCCGCCTTGTTCCTGTCGAACTCAGCGTGCGCAACTTTGCGCTGCCCGATGATCCCAGCGTAAAAACCATGCTTTTTTATAGCGCCGAGAATGTCGACCGTCGTTACGTCGGCACCGCCACGCCCCTGGGCTGGAATGGCGAAGCCGCTAAAGCTACGCGCGTGCGCAATCGCCATTTTCAGCTCGCGCATCGGCACAAGATTTCACTCATCGACTCCAATGCCGGCGCCGCCGACGCGGGTGCCGATCAGCCTAGTCCTGAGTGGATTGCGCGCCTCAATGGCACGCTCTTTACCAAGGCCCAGGAATATGCCGGGCCGGGCGAAGCCGTGGGCAACGGAGTTTTTTCGGTAGGCTCTTATGGACAGTGGGGCTGGCAGGGCGAAGGCGAAGCCGGCATGCGCAAGCATTCCGATGCTTGGATGCAATGGTTCGCGCAGAACTCGCCGTCCACCGAGGCCTTGCTGTATCTGATCGACGAGTCCGACAACTGCCCGCAGATCGAACAGTGGAGTCAGTGGCTGCGCAACAATCCGGGCCCCGGCAAGTCACTACTCTCGTTTGCCACGATTCCGCTGCCCACGGCAGCAACCTGCGCGCCCTCGCTGGCAATTGCAACGAGCCGCATGACGACTGGCGATGTCCAGCTCTGGGGCAACGCCTTTAATACGATCAAGTCGCGCGCCGCCGGCAATAAGGTATTCATGTACAATGCCTCGCGCCCGGCTTCGGGCTCGGTGGCGATTGAAGATGATGGCGTGGCGATGCGCGAAGTGGCCTGGGGTCAGGTTAAAAAGCATATTGATCGCTGGTTTATCTGGGAGTCGACCTACTACAACAACGACCAGGGCCGCCAGGGTCAGACCAACGTGTTTCGCACGGCCCAGACGTTTGGCAAAGCCTCACACGTCAGTGAGTCGCTGGGCAACACCGATGGCAACTACGGCAACGGCGAAGGCGTGCTTTTCTATCCCGGAACCGATCGTATCTTCTCGCAGGATTCCTACGAGCTGGAGGGTCCGATTGCGAGCCTGCGACTCAAACATTGGCGCCGTGGTATCCAAGATGCCGACTATCTGGCCCTGGCTCGTAAGATTGATGCGCGTCGCACCGACGCCATCATTCAACGGATGGTTCCAAAAGTACTTTGGGAAAACGGCCTGACCGATCTGTCCGACCCGACGTGGGTCAGGACCGACATCAGCTGGCCAACGAAGCCCGACGTCTGGGAAGCGGCCCGGGCTGAGCTGGCAGATATCATTGAAAGCGCCAGTCTCTGAGCCTTGCGCAAGGGCTCAGGCCGCGAACCGCGTGGGAACTCTCAGCTCCACCCGTGTTCGATTCCAAAGCTCATGGCGCTTTACCAGAGCCAGTGCTTCCTTGGAAATTTCCTGGCGATGCTCAAGCCAGGCCTCGTGCCCATTCATCAAGGTGGGCATGCTGACGGGCGCAAGCACCTGGCCATCAACTTCCAGCTCGTTGTAACCAATAGAGCCAAATATCCGATTCATCTTAAAGCGAACCGCGCTGAACAAGATGCTCTCTTGCACGCCGTTTTCGAGATCAAACGAAAGCCACGCTGCCTTTAGCCCGTCCCAAAGTCGGGCCACCAGTGCCCGGTCGCGCCTGGCCTCGGGTAAGATCGTAATGCCGCCCACGTAGGTCAAGGCCTGGGGATTGTTTTCAAAGCGAGCCACGATTTTTTCGACAACCGCGAGGTGTCGCACACTGGCCCTGGGAATCGTGCGCAGGGCCGCAAGCGGTGGAAAGGCCAGGCTGTGAGTCTGGCAGCGCTTAAGCGTGAGAATCTTGGCGCAGATCAGCGGCTCAAGGCCCGCGTCAGTGTCGCGACAAATCAAGTGATGGGTCGCGACGAAGTCTGACGTGTCAAAGGGCAAAACACCATACGCGTACTCCCTAAGATAGCCCGAGAGCTTCAGGCCAATGGCTGAAGAAAAATATTCTCTGACTTTGGGATTGGCCCAGGTGTCGTAGGGGCACTCGATTAGGACAGGTTTGAGGTTCATCATGGGGACTTGCCTCATGCCGCCGTTTTGCGTCGCTTTGTTCGGAGGGTTTCGAGTGTCGCAAGAAATTTACGTTCCTGGACAATCTCGATCTTCGAATCGTGAAACAACTTTTCGTAGTTTTCCTGCGAATCGAAGTGATGGGTAAACTGCTCGCCGTTGAGGATCTGCTCCTTGGTGAGGGTGTCAATGGGCACCGAGCTCTTGGAAAATGAGCTGACGATGTCCGCCTTCGTGGGATAGTCCAGATAGGCGCCAGGAGCACACGAGGCCATACCCGAGGTCAGGCAGCCCGCGGTCTTAATCGCAGCAATCTGAGTTGGTTTCGAAACTCGGCAGGTTGGAAACAGCCAGGCCCTTCGGTCTGGAAAACTCAAGAGGTAGATTGCCGCGATCAGCTCCAGATCTCTTTCCGGCTCGATATGCCGGCGATGAAACCTGGAGTTGTCGGTATTGGGCGTGGTGATCGGATTCCAGGTGGGCAAGCCAATGACAATGGGTTCAAGTGCTTCGCCGTAATGCTCTATGAGTCTGGTGCCGTGTGAAATTACCGCCATCATGTCGGCCTCGGGGTGCTCTTCATCAAGGCCCAGCATTACTCCCAGGCCGATTTGAAGCCCCGCCCGCGCGGCCAGTTCATTAGACTTCATGCGTACGAGGCAACCCTCGTCACCCGAGCCCACCTTGGCCACCTTGTAATCTCTGGTCATGCCGTGAGCCTTGGGGCCGGAGGTGATATATTTTTTATAAAGCTCGGGATTGTAGGTTTCCTGCCACGTCATGGCGGCATCCAGCCCCTTGGCTTTCAGCTCGCGGTAAGTGTCTTCAAATAACGGGGTCAGGCAGATCGAGAATCTTGTGCCAGGCATGATTTTTGAAATTTTCTGCCTCACAAACTGCACCGTGGCCGCGAGCTCGTTTTTAATGAACGAAAGGTCGTCGCCCGCAACCATTTCGATATGCGAAAACTTGAACTGCGAAACGTATTCGAGCTGCTGGTCGATGGATTTTTCTGAAATTTTGAGACGTAGCATTTCCTTGTTGCTCG
>JBBRLF010000397.1:0-4375 GCA_038231515.1 candidate division WWE3 bacterium | reverse complement strand
TGAGTCGATTGATCTGGCCTGCTCGGTGGAATACGCCGTAACCCAGGGCCAGCGGGCCCACAGCCGGCAGCTTCGCGATCGCGGCGTGCGCCAGGCGCTGTTCTATGTGCTGATGGACACACACATGCCCGGGATTTTATTCGAGCCGGGGTTTATCAGCAACCGTCAGGATCTCGCTCACCTGACCAACGCACGCTATCAGGAAAGTCTGGCGCGCAGCCTCGCCGACGGAATCACGCAGTGGCGCCGGGCCCAGATTGCGGGCCTCAGCCGCCTTTCGGCCGTGGCCAAAAAACACGCGCAACACTGCCATATCGTTAAGAATTAACCCGTCCAGGGCCGCCCACAGCGGCTCCCATCCCCCTGTCCAACCTTTTTACACGTGCTAAGGCCCCTGTCGCGGCGACACAGGGATTCGTGCGGCACACCCCTGTGCTGAAAAATTGGCACCACGGTTGCACTATACCTATCTTAAGAAGTTGAGTTGAATAAGTTTAGTTGAGTAGTGTTCCCAAGGAGTAATTGGACATGTTGAATAAATTTAAATCTGCATCCCTTACCGCGGCCCTGATTTGCATCTCGTTTGCTGCCGTTGGATGCGGTGGAAAATCGGATCCCTCAAACGGCACTGGAGCAATCGGTGTCGCCGGCATTCCCGGCAGTAACTATGGCATCGTCACCCCGGTTCCCGGCGGCGGCGGACAAGTAATGTTTTCAGGTACGAACGTTTATAGCTCGCTGGGCTACCAAGGCCAGACGGCTGGGTTCAGCCCAACCGGACAAAGCACGCTGACCCTCGGCGCCTTGTCGATTCCGCCAGGACAGACCTCGACCTACACCGGTCAGTCCATGACCGGCATCGGCTACGGCTCCACGATCAGCCTCGTCGCTGCTCCAGTCTACCCAGGCAATCCGCTTTCCTCGAACATCGCGGGTACCCTCACCTTCAGCGCAAGCTTCATGCAAGCGCTGCAAGCTTCGGGGCACGGCACCCAGGTGCTCGGTCTGTATCTTGATCTGTGGACAAACAATGCTTCGATCTACGGTGGCCAGGCCTACGTCTGCACCTACCAGGACCAGGGCGGCTGCCACGGTTCGATCATTCAGTTCACCCCGTAATCAGTTCTCTTAAGTGTGCATGTTGGAGTTGAAGTTCTAGCTGAAGTTGGTGGCAAGTTGAAGTTGCGTGATGTTCTCGCCACAAGAACGATAGTCAGTTGATGTTGATGTTAAAAAATGCATGGGCCGGGGAATAAACCTCCGGCCCTTTTTTTTAAGTTTTAAATTTGCCCAAGGGATATTTTATGAAAAAGCTTACCCAGTCCGCCTCAATCGTCGCCACGCTGATCTGCACCTCACTGCTCGCAGCAGGCTGCGGCAACGGCGGCGCAGCCTCTTCCAAGACGATCGGCGCCAACGGCGCCATCGGGCTGGTGGGCGCAAGCGCTGGAGTGGTCACCCCGCTGACCAACGGCACGGGACAGATTCTTTTTCAGGGCACGAACGTGTTCGCCAGCAGCGGCTTCATCGGCACGACGTCGAACTATGGTGTTTCGTCAGCCATGGGCAGCGACTTTTATTACCCCGGAGCCCTGAACACGCTCGCCATCGGCTCGTCAGCCGTTCCTGGCGGCGGCTCGATACCTGCTACCGGAACCTCCACTGTTTACTCCGGCACGACGATCAGCATGATGTCCAGTCCGGTCAATGCCAGCGGCATGGCCAACATCGGTGGCGTAATTTTTCTGAGTCAGTCGGCCATGCAGGAACTGTCGCCAACGGGCGTTCCGGTAACGATACTGGGCCTGGCTCTTGACCTTTCTGGCAATGGCAACTCGATCAGCGGCTCGGCTTATATCTGCACCAGACGAGATGCCGGTACCGGGATCTGCCACGGTAGCTACATCCCGTTCTAAGCTGTTCTAAAAACTATTCCTGCAACGCGCGCGCAATACGCTGGCTCAGGCCATTGGCCACGGCGTCGATGCCGCTCCAGTCATAACGAAGCTCACGCAGCTCTTTAGCCGCGCTTAAATGCGTGGGCTGAATCGAAGCCGTCGCATCGGCCAGCACTGACTTCGATGCAGGCCCGGTCTTAACCATCGGATCCAGCCGCCACGTCGGCCGCAGTCCGGCTACCGCAAGTGGAATTTCAGACGTCGACGAGAAGAGCCAAAACTTCGGGCCCTTGATCACGAGGCGCCGCGGCTCTTTGGAATCGCTCGACGGCGTCACGACAAGATGGCCAACCAGAACTCCGTCCACGCCCAGCGCTTTACCAAAAGCCGACAGACTTTTTCCGCCCGACCAGCCAAGCTCTGAGGGGTTCACCGTCTTCAAACCTTGCGCGCTTGCCGACACCTCAGCCGCGCGGCTCAAGCCCAGGCGTGCCACCCACATTGAGACGGTGGACTTGTACGACTTCGTCTTGAGCTCCTGCGCAAAAGCCGGGTGCTGCACCGTGGCCGCCGCGTCGGCAACTTCACGTTCACCCTGAAAAGCCTGACGAATTTCACGGTCAAAAGAGAGGAAACTTCTTTCGGCGATTTCCGCGGCCAGCGCCGTGCGCTCCTGCGCGGTGTAAGGACAGTTCTTCGGACAGTCGAACGTCACCGAGTAGGCGGCCCAGGCCAGGCGCTTGAGCTGGCCGTTATCGCCGCGGGTGGTGTCGACCGAAACATCTTGTTCGAGCGAATACGGATTTGCGCTGCGGCGTGCAACGCTATTGAGCGGGTAAACCGAGGAGCACGCAGTCAGCGCCACGCTCAAACTCAGTCCCACTAAAACTTCAGCAATTTTGATTCTTGTCATGCTTCCCCTTTAATCCGCCCATGGTGAGTCTAACGCTGTGGGTGAAAAATGCAAGTTACCGGGTCGTCTATTTCCCTACTTCCTGGCACAATTGAAACAGATGCCACAGGCGCCCCGCGATCCAAAGCTGGAAAAATTTACCCTCTATCTGAAACTCGACTGCGGTCTGAGCCCCAAAACGGTCGAGGCCTACAGCGCCGATCTGCGTCCGTTTCTTGAAAGCTACGGCAAACGCCTGGCTCAGGTTGTGCGCCTTGATATCGAAAACCATCTGGCCACGCTTTTGGCTAAAGGCGTGGGCAACCGCAGCCTTGCACGTAAACTCTCAGCAATTCGGCTGTTTTTTCGATTAGCGCTACACGAAAAGTGGCTGACCTGTGACCCGACCGAGGAAATTCGAGCCGCCGCCCCTCAGCGCAAACTTCCGCAAACCCTTTCGGCCGAGCATGTGGAGGCTCTGCTGGCCGCTCCCAGCCAAAGCGGCACCACTACCGACGCCATCATGCTTCGTCTGCTCTATGCGGCCGGACTTCGCGTAACCGAGCTCGTTTCGCTTACGGCCGACCAGGTCGATACGCAGGCCGGCTTGCTGCGCATTCAGGGTAAAGGCGAGAAAGTACGAATCGTTCCAATCGACCCTGGCACTGCGGCGCTGATCGCTCATTATATTAAAGAGGTTCGTCCCGCCCTGCGGGCCAGAGCCCGTGACGACCGCAAAGCAGGAACCCTTTTTCTCTCAACATTGGGAATGGGTTTCACCCGCCAGGGTTTTTGGAAGCTGCTCAAAAAATATGCGTTGCGCGCGGGCATTCCCGCGAGTGTTTCACCGCACGTCCTGCGCCACGCCTTTGCCACGCACCTGCTCGAACGCGGAATGAACCTGCGCTCGTTGCAGATGTTGCTGGGGCATAGCGATATCTCGACGACTGAAATCTACAGCCATGTCTCGACGAAGCACCTGCACGAGGCGCTGCGGAAACATCACCCGCGAAACAAGTAAGCAGCTCAGGTCTTGTCGGCAGTCTTTTCGGCAGGCTTGGCGTCTTTTGAGGATTCTTTGTGGCTCGTGGACTTCTTGTTCATTTTGCATTTCTTGCCTTTGCAAGAATGGCCGGGGCAGGCACTGGCAGACTGCACGAGTGCCGGCGACGCGAAAAGAAGTGCGGAGACGAGAAGCATTGGGATCGTACGCATTTTGAAAATCCTCCTGAGGCCCTAGAGCACAAGTATCGCATTTTCAGCGCGACAGTGTCAAACGGGGCGAAATCGCTCGGAAAAGGACCGTCCCACTGCGGTCGTCCAGGGTGGAGCCCGGGGTCGACCGCACGTGTCGTGTCGCTCAGCCTAAATATACCCGTTGTGACCCTCAGCCTAAATATACCCGTTGTGACCCTCGGGCTAGATATACCCCTAGAAGGTATATACCAAGCACAGGTATATTTAGGCTGAGGTGCAATGCACTTTGTGGCTGCCGGGGCCGGGGCCAGCCCCTGTCCCTGTCCCTGTCCCTGTCCCTGTCCCTGTCCCTGTCCCTGTCCCTGTCCCTGTCCCTGTCCCTGTCCCT
>JBBRLF010000396.1:0-4384 GCA_038231515.1 candidate division WWE3 bacterium | reverse complement strand
GCCCTTCGACTTTGCGCAAAGCCAAGTCGCCTACGCAACTTTTTCGGCCCACAAAATCGGCGGACCCACCGGAGTGGGATTTTTGATCGCGAAAGATACGCCCGATCCACTGATATCGGGAATGCAGCAACGAGGACGTCGCGGGGGGACCGAAAACACCCTGGGCGTAGCGCTCACGGCCCGTGCCTTGGCCCTTGAAACATTTCCCGAACGGCTGGGCCAATGGCATCGCGACTTCGAAAACGCCTTGCAACGCTCGATTTCGGGTACGATCATTCACGGCCAGGGCGCCCCTCGTTTGCACAATACGACTTTTGTCGGTTTTGAAGGGGTCAGCGGCGATGGTATACTTATAAACCTGGACCTGGAGGGCATCTGTGCTTCAAGCGGCAGCGCCTGCAGCTCAGGAACCCTGAAGCCAAGTCATGTGCTCAAGGCAATGGGTTGCACCGATGCCCTGGCGCGGACTTCGGTGCGGTTCAGCTCAGGACGCACGACGCGTTGGAGCGATTTTGAACGGGTTTTGAATGTATTGCCTAAGATTGTTGAGCGGGCACGAACAACAAGAGCGGGGACATGATGAACAAGCGGGTACTCGTAGCCATGAGCGGCGGCATGGACAGCGCCGTAGCGGCGGCCTTGCTCAAGACTCAAGGGTTCGAGGTCATCGGGCTGCACATGCAGCTTTGGGACAAAGCCAAGGTCAAAGACATTCCGCCCGGCGGCAGCTGCTGCAAATTTGTCGACCCTGACAAAGTTGCCAAGATCTGCGCTCAGCTTGAAATTTCCTATCAACTGGTCGATGCCCATGAGCAGTTTCAAAACGACGTCGTCGATTATTTTATTCACGAATATCTGATGTCGCGCGTGCCCAACCCCTGCTGCAAATGCAACAGCACGGTGAAGTTCGACGTACTCCTTAAAAAAGCCGACGAAATGCACTGCGACCAGGTCGCCACTGGCCACTACGCCAAAGTTGTAAGAAATGCCGAAGGCTCCGAGTCCACGTTGTTAAAGGCTGTGGATCACGAAAAAGATCAAACTTATTTTCTGTTCGGCTTAAAGCAGCATCAGCTCTCGCGTGCCCTGATGCCGCTGGGCGATTTGCTCGAAACCAACGTAATCAAGATGGCCAAGACGTTTGGCCTGCATGCCGAAAAAAAACCTGCCATTCAGCCCATCTGCTTTGTCGACAACACCGGATTTCGCGAGATCGTGCAGGCTGCCGCGCCCGAACGTTACCGGCCTGGGGGCCCTATTGTTGATCGGGAAGGGGCTATGCTGGGCCGTCATCTGGGACTATTCAACTATCGGGTCGGGCAGCGCAAGGTACTGGGCACCGATAGCCCCGAAAATGCAAAAAAAGTCGTCATCGGCTTTGACACGCGAATGAACGGCCTGATCGTGGGCGAAGAAGCTGAGCTGTACCACAGCACTCTTGTGGCAACCGATTGCAACTGGATTGGCGCGCAAGACTTCAGTCGCAGCATGAAGGTAAAAGCGCGAATACGGGCCCACCACCACGAGGAGGCCCCCTGTATTTTAACGCTGCTCAATAACAATTCGGCCCATATTGAATTCGAAAAGCCGCAACTTGCGATAATGTCCGGCCAGGCTATCGTCTTTTATCAGGAAGATATCCTGATTGGCGGCGGATGGATTGACTCTTTGCTACCACCTGTCTTAAGTAAGCTCACCAAGCGGCAAACATTCACGCTAGCCGAAAAATAGAGCAGGGACCCAAGTCAAAACATGACCACCAGCGCCACCACGGGCAAATTCACCTACGCCATCAAAACGATGGGCTGCAAAGCGAACATCTACGACTCGCTGCTGATCGAGCGCGAGTTAACAGACATTGGTGGTCTGCGGTCCGACAATGCGCCCGATCTGTTTGTCCTTAACTCCTGCACCGTCACGGCCGAAGCCGACCGCCAGGCCCACCGCGAGGTGAATCAGATCAAAAAACATTCGCCCGCCACCTGGACGCTGGTTACGGGCTGCCTGGCTCAGGTGGCCCCTGGTAAAGTGCGCGAAAATCAGAATGTGGACCTGGTCGTGCCCAATGACTCCAAAAGCCGGCTCCAGCAAACTGTTGCCGAAAAATTCGGCATTGAGCTTGCGACCGTGGGACCTGATCCTGAAATTTACTGGGGCCAGCTGCCCGTGGAAATCGGCAAGACGCGCGCGTTCGTCAAGATTCAAGAAGGTTGCAACGATTACTGCACCTACTGCATTATTCCTTATGCCCGCGGCAAGAGCCGGTCGGTACGCATGGGCTTACTCTTGGCCGAAATTCAGCGGTTAGCCGAGCTGGGCGTGCATGAGGTGGTGCTGACCGGCACGAACATCGGCGACTATGGGCTGGAGTTCGAGAGCAGTCTCGAAGACCTGATCGAGGCCATCCTCGAACGCACGAGCATCGGCAGGTTGCGACTTACCTCGCTTGATCCGAGCGAAATCACGGATCGCATTTTGCGTCTGATGGGGCCAGAGAGCCGCCTGATGCCGCACGTGCATGTCTCACTGCAAAGTCCTGTGAGCAGAGTTCTGCGGGCGATGAAACGCGACTATCGCACCGAAGAGGTGATCGCCGCGCTAAACCGTATTCACGAGCGCAGCCCCGATATCTACGTCGGTATGGACGTCATCGCGGGCTTTCCGTCCGAAACCGAAGCGGAACATCGTGAAGGGCTCGAGATCCTTAAAACATTGCCCTGGACCCGCCTGCACGTTTTTCCTTATTCCGAACGCGAAGGCACGCCCGCTACCCGCATTCCGGGCAGCGTAGCTATTCCCGAGCGACGCAAAAGGGCCGCCGAGCTCTCGGCACTTTCCAAAATTCGGCACGAAGCTTTCGTGAGCCGTTTTTACAATCGCGAGCTTACCGGTGTGCTGTTTGAAACCTGGCACGAGGCCGGTGGCGACTACTTTGCCGTGGGTCATGCGGCCAACTACATGCGCGTCATGGCGCGCGTGCCGTCGCGCACGCTTGAAGAAGCGCAGGCCATGCATCAACGAATCGGGCGTGCCCGGATTGTGGGAGCCTCGCCCAAGCCCCTGCACGACTGGACACTCGAAGGCGTGCTGGTCCCTTAGCGCTGACGTTGGCGAATTTCTTCCAATGAGCTTCAGTCGTGGTGCGCCAGCTGGGCTGCCGCTGGGAGATTAACCGGAGCCTGGACGCGTGATGTACCATCGCGTTCCAACATCAGCCACGTTCCGTCGTTGCTCTTATTGGGATCGCTGGCATCGGTATTGAGCGTGAAATAAAGCGGCACGCGCAGCTTGGCCATTTCGCCGGGCAACTTGATGATTGTCTGAATGACCGCCTTGCCGCCCGCGGGAATCGCGGGAACGGTGTAGCTGTTGTCGACTTCAGCTGGATTCGGATCATCGACAATGTAGGTTGGCGTTTTGTCGTAGGTGAACGACAGCTTGCGCGCAATGGATTGCGTCGATCCCAGATTGCGAACCGTGACGTCAGCCCAGACCTCAGTGCCCTTGCGCGAGGTGACGATGTCATCATGATAGAGCGCGAGATCAGACTGCAACACGGTAATGCGGCCGCCGCGACTGATGCTATTGGAGTTGATTGGCGAATGTTTGGCCACGTAGTTGGCGGCAATGCGCCAGTCTTCGACGCCGGTATCGCGAAAGTCGGTGCGGTCAACCTTGTTGCCCCAGAATTTTTCCAGAAAATCGATGGCCTGGTTGATGCCTTCGGGCAACGCCACGAGATACGATTTTTTTAGATCGACCGGCTTGCCGCCGATCTCGAGGCTCTTGAGCGGACGTTTTTCCTCATCCTTGATACTGGTGTTTTTGAGTACCATCGGGTCGTACACGGCATGGACGCCAGAGACGCTGAGCAGGCCGCCCGGAATATAGGACGAAACACTCAGTACGAAGTTGAGCACCCAGTTCAGGGTTTCGCCGGTCATGCGCACTGTTTTGAGGGTCCAGGCCTTGTCGTTATACGGACTCCAAATTGCCGTCAGCGCATTGTAGAAGTCGATCGTGGAAAGCTGTCCCTTGTAAAGGGCGTTGCTCGTCAGCGAAGCCTGCTCAAAAGCCACGTCGGCACCGGCAAACTCACGATACGCGTCGGTAAGCAGGTTGCCGTAAAGATTCTCGCTGCCTTCGCGGCGCACGTCGATCTCGGTGTCGGCCAGGTGGTCATGAAAAATGTCGCCGTACTTCTGCTCGAGCTGACGATCGTAGTTGTTCACGAGCGACATCATGGCCGGGTCTTCCGGAACGGTATTGTCCATCTGGATGAGCTTGTAGTCTTTGACTACGTATTTTTTGGTCTCGGTGTCCACGACGATGTCGAGACGCCCCAGGTAAAAACCCCAGTGCTGCGCCTCAACCATGATGGAAG
>JBBRLF010000395.1:0-4404 GCA_038231515.1 candidate division WWE3 bacterium | reverse complement strand
GTAGCCATTGCCGATTCCGACGAGGCGATCAGGTAAGCGATAACCCCGGTGACCAAAAGTCCGATGAACATCCAGCCGTAGGTTCGGCTGACAAAGCGGGACATCGCCAGCTGCTGTGTGGGCGAAACTTGTAACGGCGCCTCATCGTAATTGGAATTGGAGCCGAAATTTGAACCGCCTGATCCGTAACGAACGCTCATGGTGAACCTCCCGGGAATTGGACTGAACCTTTTAGCTTCTACCTACAATATGGGCATTCGATAGGCGCAGTCAATGTTGTCGCAAGTCTGTGAGCTGCCGGATGCCCTTGTGACGCATTTTTGATTGTAATTCTCGCAGGATACGGCCGGGCAACCCTGGGCCTGAATAGATCAGGGCCGAGTACAATTGCACCGCATTGGCGCCAAGCGTAAAACGCTCAATGACGTCATCGGCCGTTTCGATGCCGCCCACCGAGATAATGGGTACGGCGGCGGGCACCAGCGTTCGAGCCAAACGCAGCAGGGCGGTCGAGGGGCCTTTGAGCGGATAGCCCGAAAGCCCACCCAGATCAGTTGAGATGGTATTGGTCAGAATCAAGCCCGTGTAAGGTTTGTGTTCACCGCAGAGCGCCCCAATGGCGCGCAGGTCTTCGGTTTCGATATCGGGCGCCAGCTTTACAAAAACCGGCTGTGAGATGTCGTGGTGCTGGATGCGCGCGCCCAGTTTCTGTACGAACTCGCCGCTTTGCAGGTCGCGCAGCCCCGGCGTATTGGGCGAGCTGATGTTGATGACGAAATAGCTCGCCGACTGGGCGAAGGCCTTGAAAAGAATTTCGTAATCTTTGATCGCGTCGGCATTTGGCGTATCGCGATTCTTGCCCAGATTTACACCCACCGGCACTTTGAGCTGTTCGCGCACGCGCCTGAGATGTTCGGCAATGATTTCTGCGCCGTCGTTGTTGAACCCCATGCGATTGAGCAGGGCGCGCCGTTCGGGTATGCGGCTCAGTCGCGGCCGTGGATTGCCCAGCTGTGGCCGTGGCGTTATCGTTCCCACTTCCACAAAGCCAAAGCCCAGGCTTTCGATGCCCGGCAGCAGCGCCGCATTTTTATCAAAGCCGGCGGCCAGCCCAATCGGGTTGAGCGCCTCGATACCGCCAAGCTTGACGGGCATGGGGCGCACACGGCGTGCAAAGACCGCACGCGTGACCGTGGGTCCCAGCGGAATATTCAGCAGCAGGCGGGCCAGACCCAGCACGAGATGGTGCATGGTTTCGGCATCGAAGAAAAAGAAAATAGGCCGGATGAATAGCCGGTATAGGCTGAGGCGGCCGGGCAGGCGCGGCATCTTTGGCTGGGTCTGCTCGCTGGCCAAGCTGGTTTCAAGGGATGGCATCGAGTTCCTCTACGGTGCGGCAGCGAAACGCAGCAGACTCCACGCATTCCCTTCCAATCGTGGTGGTGGGTGTTTTGCCGTAGTCGTGCCCGGGGTGGATGATCGTGTCAGGGGGCAGCTTTTTTAAACGCTGCAGTGTAGTAAACAGCTCGGCGGTGCTGCCGGTTTCCATATCCGTGCGGCCCACCTCGGTCACGAACACGGTATCGCCGGTGAACAGCTGCGGTGGCTGGGACTGAATCAGATAGCTGCATTCTCCGGCGCTGTGTCCCGGCGTGTGCAGCACTTCGACGTTGGTCCGGCCCACGGCAATTTTATCACCGTCTTTTATAAACTTGAAGCGTTCACGCACGGCGGGGGCCGACTGCGCCATGCGGCGGGCATCCAGCTCATGCACATAGATGGGAATATTCTCGGCGCCATACTGGTCCACAATTGCTGGCACACCGGCAACATGGTCCCAATGAGTGTGGGTAAGCAAGACGCCTGTCAGCTTCGTCTTCAGCTCCTTGATGCGATTTTGCCAGGGCGTGAGATCAGACTGCGGATCAACGACCAGCGACTCGCCGTCAAAAGAAATGAGGTAGATGAAGTTGCGGTGTCCGCCGATCAGAAATTGGTCGATCATCAAGAGAACCTATATGCCTGTTTGACTGAAAAGTCTTTGCCATCATGTGCGACCGAAGCGGCTTCGGCTCGAGGGCAGTGCTCAAAGAAAAGAATCATTCCCCGCTCCTCTGCCTCGCGCAGCAGCTTTTTCTTTTCCTCCATCATCGTCAGCGGAAAGCAGTCGTAGCCCATGATGTAAGGCGTTCTGACGTGGCTGGCGGTCGGCACGCCGTCGGCGCAGTAAATCAAGGCATGATTGGGGTCTGAAACCTCCACCATCTGCATGCCGGGAGTGTGCCCGTTGCTGATTCGCACATGTATGCCGGGCAGAATCTCTTCGCGGGCGCCATATGCGGTTGTCAGCAGATTGAGCTTCGAGCTTCCATTGTAGCAGTCGAAATTTTCAGCAAGGTAGCTCGCACGGTCTTTCTCGTTGGGATGGTAGGCCAGATCCCAGTTCTGGTTTTGAACCCAGACCCTGGCATTCGGAAAGTTTGGTATCAGCTCATTGCCTTCGCGTCGGGTGGTGCCGCCCATATGGTCAAAATGCAGGTGCGTCGCGATGAGGTCAGTGACGTCGGCTAACGCAACGCCATGCGCTGCAAGTTCCCGGTCGACCGACCAACGCTCATGGTCAATTTTGTACATCTTTGCATGCTTCTCCGACCACTTCGCCCCGATTCCATTGTCAATCAGCACCACGCGTCCGCGCTTGCCGTCGGGCAGGGCTTCGATCAATAGGAGTGTGCGCAGACGCATCTCAATGCGATTGAGCTCGTCGGCCGGGTTGGTCTTTTCCCACACGGGCTTGGGCACGATTCCAAACATCGCGCCGCCATCGAGCGCAAAAGTACCGGTTTCAATACTATGGACTGCATAGCAGCCAATTTTTCGGGGGCCTTCGATTGCCATCATGGCTAAAACCTAACACGGTGGACCCAATTTGAAATTGATAATGGAATTGACGGGGTTTCCCTGTCTTGCTACCTCTAAAACACCCATCATTTTAAGGAGACTGTTTTACATGGCGCAATACACTCAGCTCACTCCTCCGTCCACCGGCGAAAAAATCCACATGACCCCGGATATGAAGCTGGTCGTCCCCGACCATCCGATCCTGCCCTTCATCGAAGGTGATGGTACGGGTCCAGACATCTGGCGCGCCTCGGTGCGAGTGCTCGACGCCGCAGTCGAAAAAGCCTATAAAGGGAAAAAGAAGATCACCTGGTTTGAGGTATTCGCCGGTGAAAAATCCAAGAACAAGTTCGACAACTGGCTGCCCGATGACACCATTACGGCATTCCGCGAATATCTCGTGGGCATTAAAGGCCCGCTCACCACGCCGGTTGGCGGTGGCATTCGTTCGTTGAACGTGGCGCTTCGCCAGATGCTCGATCTTTACGTGTGTCTGCGCCCCGTGCGCTATTTCAAAGGCGTACCCAGCCCCGTAAAGCGTCCTGAAAAAGTGAACATGACCATCTTCCGCGAAAACACCGAAGACATCTACGCGGGTATCGAATGGGCTGCTGGCTCGCCCGAAGTCAAAAAGGTCATCGACTTTCTGCAAAAAGAAATGGGCGTGAAGAAGATCCGTTTTCCGGAAACCAGCGGCATCGGCATCAAGCCGGTTTCCAAAGACGGCTCGCAGCGCCTGATTCGCGCCGCCATCGAGTACGGTCTGACCCAGAAAAGCAAGAGCCTCACCCTCGTGCACAAGGGCAACATCATGAAGTATACCGAAGGCGCTTTTCGCGACTGGGGTTACGATCTGGTGCGCAGCGAATACAAAGGCCGCGCCATCGGCTGGGATGACTGTGAAGGCAAACCACCGGCCGGCCAGCTGCTGGTCAAGGATTCGATCGCCGACATCACGCTGCAGCAAGTGCTGACGCGTCCCGAAGATTTCGATGTCATCGCAACCTTGAATCTCAACGGCGACTACCTGTCTGACGCCCTGGCGGCGCAGGTTGGCGGCATCGGCATCGCGCCGGGCGGCAATATCAACTACATCAGCGGCCACGCAGTGTTCGAGGCCACCCATGGCACCGCGCCGAAATATGCAAATCTCGACAAGGTCAATCCCGGCTCGGTCGTATTGTCCGGCGAGATGATGCTGCGCTACATGGGCTGGACCGAGGCGGCCGATGCAATCATCGTCGCCATGGACAAGGCCATCGCGAACAAGCGCGTGACCTACGATTTCGCCCGCCTGATGGAAGGCGCGACCGAGATCAAGTGCTCGCAGTTCGCCGATGAGCTGATCAAGGGGCTGTGACTGGAATAGGTGCGCGCGCATCCGTGCGCGCGACTTGGGGGAGAACTCAACGCACCGCGGCCAGACGCGGCCACGGCACGTGGTCTTGACGCTTGTCGTTGCACGGACGTGCGTCCTGCACCTGCCGTCTTGCGCCGATCTCG
>JBBRLF010000394.1:0-4457 GCA_038231515.1 candidate division WWE3 bacterium | reverse complement strand
TCGGGTGGTCGTCTGGGGCAAGCTCGCGCAGCTCTGCGGTGACTATTTGAGCAAAGGCCGTCAAGTTTACATCGAAGGCCGCATGCAGACCCGTCAATGGGAAGACAAAGAAGGCCAGAAAAAATACACGACCGAAGTTATCGCCAACACCGTCCAGTTTCTGGGTGGTCAGGCTGGCGAACGCGGCGCTAACACCGGTGCAGGTATGTCAGCGCCCGGCCAGGCAGCTGGCAGCGGCAAGTCAGAAGACTTCTCGGGTGTCCGCATGGAAGAGCCGTCCTTTACCGAGGAAGATATTCCTTTTTAGAGAGACGCGCCTGAGCAGCGCGCTTGAAAATCGATTGCGGCGTCCAGGGTCACCAGAGTTGGGGCCTGGACGCCTTTTTTTAGAGGAAAAATGAAGACCCTCATCATCATTCCGACCTATAACGAAATTGAGAATATCAAGAAGCTGGTCTCTGAGATTTTCAATCAGGTCGACGGTCAGACGCACGTCCTTATTTGCGATGACAACTCGCCCGATGGCACTGGCGAGCTGGCGGATGTGCTGGCCGAGTCCAACCCCCGCGTGCATGTGCTGCATCGTCCGCGGAAAATGGGGCTGGGCACGGCTTACGTGGCGGGGTTTCGTTACGCCCTCGACAATGGTTACGACGTTATTTTCGAAATGGATTCGGACTTCAGTCATGATCCGAAATATCTGCCTTTTTTTCAGCAGGAAATTGAAAAGTACGATGCCGTAATCGGCTCGCGTTATGTGCCGGGCGGCGGAGTTTTGAACTGGGGGCTGAGCCGCCGCATCTTGAGCAAAGGTGGCAGCATGTATGCCCGCATGTTGCTGGGAATACCGTTTCAGGACCTTACGGGCGGCTTTAACTGCTGGCGTCGGTCGGTGCTGGAGGCTATCGGGCCAAGCAACCTGCATTCAGACGGCTATGCCTTTCAGATCGAGATCAAGTACAAGGCTTTCAAAAAAGGCTTCCGGATCAAAGAAATCCCGATCGTCTTCGAAGACCGCTATCTGGGCCAGTCCAAGATGAGCAAAAAAATCGTGGTCGAAGCCATGTATCGGGTGCTTCTCATGCGCGTGAACGAGCTTTCGTTTCGCCGGATGCTTCCCGAGGCCAAAAGGGCAGGGGAGTAATACCTACCTAGCTGAAAAGCTAAACAGCTTGACTCCCCTCCCAACGTTTTTACAATGGAAGGTATGTTCAAGGATGGACTCATTTTTCTTTCTGCCGTGGCTGTCGCAGCATTGGTAGCTTCACCGGTGAGCGCAAGGGCCCATGACCCATTTTCGGTTGTGCTGGTAGACAAGTCCAAAAACCAGATTGCACTGGGAACTTACGCCGGCGATCATATCGAAATTCTAAAGCAGTACCACGTCACGCTGGGTAAAAAGCTCGGCGATAAGGAAGTGGAAAAGGATCTCAAGACTCCCGAAGGCGTCTACTTTTTTACGGGCAAGCTTACGCCACCGACGCTTAAGAAGAAGTTCGGCAACATGGCTTTGATGATCAACTACCCGAATCCGATTGATCAGCTGGCGGGTAAAACGGGCTACGACATCATGCTGCACGCCACCGACGACCCGCCGCGCCTGAAGCGCGACTATGATTCCGAGGGCTGCGTCGTGGTGGATAACCCCGAAATTGAAGAGATCTCCAAGCAGGTAAAGCTGGGTCTGACTCCGATCATCATCTATCCCGAGCTCAAAGCGGAATATCTCACCGTGGGCGCGCGCGCCGAAGTGCAGAAGGCGTTTGACCAGTGGCTCGGAGCCTGGAATGGCAAGGATCTGAGTAACTACATTGGCGCCTACGCCAAGGGCTTTCACTATAACGGCATGGGGCTGGCGAAGTATCGCGAATATAAGGCCACGCTCAACCAAAAGTATGCGCAGATCAATGTGAAGGCCGAAAATCTGAGATTTTATTACCATCCTAAGTATGACGTTGTTTCGTTTACCCAGGTTTATGAGTCCCATCTCAAAACTGGCGCCAAAGGCTTCAAAAGCTCGGGTACCAAGCACCTGTACTTCGTTAAGGAAGAGGGCGGGCTGCGCATTGCCAACGAGAGCTACAGCACTGTTAAAGAAGACTGATTTCTGATAACACTTCGGGCATATGCGCGTATTGGAAAGTGACATCACTATTGTCGGCGCGGGCTTAGTCGGCTCCAGCGTCGCCATGCATCTGACTCAAAGCGCGGCGGCGGCGGCAAAGTCGGTGATGGCCGTGGACCTTGATCTGGAAGGCGTCTTCAGCTCGTCTGAGCTCAATGCCGGCGGCGTGCGTGCCACCTGGAATAATCCGGTCAATGCGCAGATATCGCGCGTGTCGATCGACTACTACACCAGCGTGCATGACGATGTCGGCTTTCATCAGAAGGGCTACTTCTGGATGTTCGCCAAAGAGGAATGGGAAAAAGCCTCGACGACACTTCGTTCCAACCCCTTTCTCAAAGACGCCGGCATCGAATATCTTTCGCCCGCCGATATCACCCGGCGCTTTGACTTCATCGACAAGGTCGAGGACCTGGGGGGCGCGACGTTTTCGCCACTCGATGGGCTGTTGAACGCGAATCTTTTGAAGAACCATTTTCGTGGTCGTGCGCGCGCAAAAGGCGCCAAGTTTTTAAATCGCATCTGGGTGCACCACGTAACTTTCATGCCCGATGGCACTCTGGAACTCGATGCCTGGCAATGGCCCGATCAGATGGATCAGGACGAGCTTAAAAAAATTCTGACCGCCAAAGAAACTCGCGGCGCCGAGCCCGTCAAAATCAAGACTGGCGTCATCGTAAACTGCTCGGGGGCGTGGGCGCGGCGTTTTGCCAACTGTATGGGCACCGATTGTCCAAGCAATGCCGTGCGCCGGCAGGTGAGCGTGTTTGAGTGCAAGGGCGTGGATCTGACGGCGCTTGGAATGTTTGTCGATTCTTCAGGCGTTTACTTTCATCCGGAGGCGAACAATATTCTGGGCGGCTATGCGACGCCCGACGAGCCGGCAGGTTATAATTTTGAATATGATGGCGCGTCTTTTTTTGAGAACTGCATCTGGCCCGCGCTCTATAACCGCTCGACGAAGTTCGAAAGCTTGAAGCACATTACGGGCTGGGCCGGGCTGTACGAGATGAGCCCGGACAAGAGCGCTATTGTTGGCGCGGTGCCGGGGTTCAAGAATGTTTTTGAGGCACATTCGTTTTCAGGTCGGGGCGCGATGCAGTCTTATGGCGCGGGCCTGGGGCTGGCTGAGCTGATTTTGAAGGGTCGCTACGGTTCGCTGGATCTGACTGCGCTCAGCGGCGGCCGTTTTGCCGAGGGCAAAACCGTTTCCGAGGCCTTGGTTATCTAGGCGCAGCGCGCAAAAACAGATCACCCGGGAAATCTTACACGATGGCCAAAAGATCGGCAGTGGGGTAGCTTTTCTGAGGGGTTTGAGTGCGGGACCAGGGGGTAAAAACGTGAAGCCAAACGAGTATGTCCGTCGTTATGATTCGCTGGCGGCCGAGTTGCCGCTCTTCGAAATTCCGGTGCGGAAAGAGTATATCCTCAAGGAAATCGGGCGTGGCAAGCGGGTGCTTGATCTGGGCTGCCTGGGCGGCCAGATTTCCAAGCTGATCAAGGACCAGAATAACGAGGTTTTCGGTGTCGAGCTGAATGCCACCGCCGCCGCCGTAGCTGAAAAGCGCGGTATCCGCGTGAAAATATTCGATCTTAACGACGGTATTCCGTTCGAAGATGCCTTTTTCGACGTGGTCAATGCCGGTGAAATCGTTGAGCATCTTTATGATACGAAGTTTTTGCTCGAAGAATGCAATCGGGTGCTGAAACCCAACGGAATCCTGATCTTTTCCACTCCGAACCTGAACTCACTGTCGAATCGCATCAATGTGCTTACGGGTGGCTATTTGGACATGCTGGGTGCCTATCCCGACGATCATTTTGGCGGGAGCATCAGGGTCTTCAATGTTCAAAAAATTCAAGAGCTCTGCGCACATACGGGCTTCAAGGTTTTGGAAATTGTGGGAGTACCGGCCTTGGCCAAGCAGACCCTTCGATACCGGCTCTTGCAGCCGCTGGTTAAGGCGCTGCCGCAGCTGGGTGAGCTGCTGATTGTGAAGGCTAAACGAGCCGATCAGTAAGCGTTTTGTAAACTCCTTGGACAGTTTTAGGGCAGCTTTAGGGTGCTTTATCGCTGGCATATGCCTTGCTCTAGACCGGTGTCTGGACGGTTCATAGGAGGTTGGAAATGCTGGTATCACTATTTGGGTTCTCGATCTTGGCCTGCCTGGTTGTTTTCGGAGTATAAAAAACTAAATTATTTCCTCACAGATTTTCACTCTTGTTCCGATGGAGTTACAGAAGGAAGCTCGCGTCCTATTTGTTTTTGCGAGCTTTCGAACACGCACCTGGCGTGAAACTCTTAGGGACCTGGTGGAATGGCGTCGGAAGG
>JBBRLF010000393.1:0-4482 GCA_038231515.1 candidate division WWE3 bacterium | reverse complement strand
CCGTAAGGGAGCAGCGCTCGCTGGGCTGTACGGCGCCAGAATGACGAGTTGATAGGTGATGAGGTGATCGCGGCATTCAAACTGGGTTTGATAGCAATCCATATGCACGTAGCTCAGGCGGCCTGCCCGCAAGGCGCGCCCGGCCCTAACACAGAGTTTACTAATTACGGATATGCACCAACACCTCCTTATCGGCAGAACGCAGATTAAACTTTAGTTATTTATTTACTTTTATTTCGAGGGTGCTGGATTTTTTTGCTCACCATTACAATGACGCAGAGCGTATAATTCATGAATAAGGTCAGTTTTTCAAGTGGGGGTCTTTATATGACCAGATCTAATAGTACGTTTGCCGCATTTGCACTTGTCTGCACTCTATTGGCGTCGGGCTGTAGTGATACTCAGAAGAGTCAGGCTGCCGCGGGCTGCAAGGCTTCTTATATCGGGCGCGAAAAAGCGGCCTGCGACATGGGCGTAAACCTGGCCGATGGGGTTGCGAAAAAGGCCGATGGCAAAACGCCGAAGGCGAAATACCAGGTCGCTCTTGGCCAATGCTCGCATCTCGAAAAGCCACTGGTATCGTTTTGCGTGAGCGGCGTGAACAAGTATCGCGCCGAAATCGCGAAGCTTGAGCCCCAAGCTCAGAGGCAGGTGGCCTCGCATAAGACCGCGGCTAAAAAGAGCCGCATGCCGGCTTCGGTCAAATAAGCTCAGTCGAGCTGATAGGCATTTTCGTAGTACTGGTGCAGGCGCACCAGCTCGTGGTCCTTTGGAAAACGCCGGGCCAGCCACGCATATTCGCGCAGCATTTTTTCCACCTCGGAGTTGTTTAGATACAGGTCGGCCAGCCGCCAATGGTACTGCGGCTCGTCGGGGGCAAGCCTTGTGGCCTGCTCAAAATGCTCCACTGCACGCGTGATCCAGTTCACCTCAAAAAGATAGAGGTCGCCCGCCTCGGCGTGAAGTCTGGCATCCTGGGGGTGCCGGGCGATATTGGTTTCGATTTTCTTTAGAAGACCGGCAAGCAAGTACGGGTAGGCCGGCGGGGCGGGCACTGCGACTCGGTTGCCATAGATGGAGGCTTTGACATTGGCCCGGATGGAGGCTCGCAGCTCGGATGCAAACGGCAAGGCGTCATATTTCAGCCAAAAATCGGGGCTGTTTTCATAGCGCTGAAAGTAGGTCCACGACTTTGGCTCGTCGATGTACCACAGGCCGGTGCGACCATGTCTGAGCACGAGGGGTAAGTTTGATTTTCCCTGCTCGGGCAAAGCCAGGCCCAGCTCGGTCTTTAGTAGCAGCTGCACGTCACCGGCCGAATGCAGATATTCAAACACCCGTCGCTGCTGCGCCTGGTTGCGCGGAACAATGGTGCGAAAGAGCTGACTGCCCTCGGTAAGCAGCGGCAGTCCGGGATCGCCCAGTCCCAGCTCAAGAGATCGAAGATAGCGCCGCACGGTTTCTGCGGCCTCACGCGACGGCGCGTAGGCTGCCAGGGCTTTGGAGGGCAGGCGAAGAATCGCCTTTTGATAATCCTCCAAGGTTGGCCGGTAGCCCTGGGCATGCACTCCGGCGCCTCCGGAGTAGACCTGAGCTGCGGGCCACGAGGGACTGCCCAGCTCGTTGGGCTGTAAATTATTCATCGTGATGAGCAGCTCAGAGATGAAGTCCTGCGGCATTTCGGAGAGCATATAGGTGCGCGCCGCTTCTTCCAGTCGGTGGCAGACCACGTCTGGAAAGGTGGGTTCGAGCTTGTAGGAAACTTCAATTTTGAATTCGTTTTCCTGCTCGGAATATACGAGCAGCAGGCCTTTGCCGTCGCGGCGCTGTCCTATTTTGTGACTGGAAAAGAACTGCGCGGCAAACTCTTCAATGTGCATGCCGGCTGGCAGCTTATCGAGCAACACCAGTGCGTTTTCGATGCCGGCTTTTGACTCTGCCAGCTTCAGGCTCATCTTGAAGGCCAGGTCATGCTGGTGGTGGGCCGTTTTATTGACGAAGATGAGCTGAGGTCGCCGCAACTTGGTTGAGCGGCTCAGCTGCCAGGCACCCCCGAGCGCCACCACCGAGGTCAGCACGGCTAGTGCCAGCTGTTTTTTTCCACGGAGATTCATTTTATTAGAATGATCCAAAAAGCGGGGTTTTCTTGCCGTCGGCCGCAACGTTAACCAAAAATGGTTCCAGCGAGCCTGGGTTCAGGCCGTAGATCGAACGATCCTGGCCCTTGTTCTTGAGAACGATGACCGGCGATTCGTGGTCGCCGAAGACGCGAAAAATTCCGGCGGCGGCCTGATGAGTGTCGTTCAGCACGACGAAGGGATTTTCCTTTTCGGCTGTGCTGTATAGCCCGAGCACCAGCCGATTGCGTCCCTGCGTATCGAAGAAGAAGAGCCCCACGCCGCCGTCGCCCGTCAGCGCAAGCTCGGCGCGAGTTTTTCCCGCGTTGTCGAGCAGGCGTAGCCGATGGGCCGACAGGACGTCGGGCGTTGCGGCGGTCTGGGAGGCTGGCAGTCGGTAGTCGCCGTGCGTGATCAAAGTCATCAGATAGCCGCCCAGCAGCCCACCCAGTAAGCCGATTCCCAAGATCGTGAGTTTTTCATGCATATTGGAGAAAGAATAACACGTCTAATTTGGTAACATTATTGCTGAATTTTGAGCCGCTTGCCTAAATTTGAGCATATCAGTACACTATTAAGCATAGTCCAATTCAAGGGGGTAGATGTATGAAGTTCCTAGTTATTTCCGGCTCGCATGAAGTGGTGGTTGCTCAAAATGAACACGAAGCTCGCAAGGCTCGTGAGCAGCTTGTTTTTGATCGCGTGGTTAACCTTGACGAGGAAAAACCAGCAGCCAGTAACGTGGTTGCGTTTCCCAGCCAGAACACGGATCTCAATGCCCAGGTCGATGCCCTGGAGTCTCGTCTCATCACCGAGGTGATGGCTGCGACCAATAACAACCAGATCAAGGCGGCTGCGCGCCTGCGCATCACGCGCGGTGCACTTCAGTATAAACTTAAAAAGTTTGCATCCAAGCTGCAACAGGCCGCTTAAGCAGCACTGGGCCACGCCGAATTACTGAAACATCTTGGATTCGACGTGGCCTAGTGCCTCTTTTATCGAAAGCTCCAGACCTTCGTGGTTCACCCGGCCACTACTGAGGCGGTACTGACTTGGCGCCAGACTCTGGGTGAACTCCTTCTTTTTCTTCTGCACTTCGAAGGACGACACGGTGGCTTCCAGTTTTTTGACCTGGAACACGTAGCTCACCTCGAGTGCCTCGCCTTCAAATCTAAAATACACCAGCACGTGGTCCAGCAGGGCAAATGCCTGCGACGCCGGCGGCGTGAACTTGGCTTCGACGCGTCCGTGGCTGGCCTTCTGGCCTTTGAGCACAAAACGAAACTGGATGTTGAGGGTTTTGAGATAGTCCTGAATCAGCCCGTAGGCCTGGACGGGCAGCTCGAGCTGGCCCAGTTGCGGTGTGGCTTCGCCCTGGCCGTATAAAAGAAACAGGCTGCTCAGATTGTCGGTAATGGGGCAGTTGCGGTCGGTCTGGAATTTCCATTCAAACGACGCTTCGCCTCCTGCTGCCAAACTTCCCGTCGGATCCATCGCAGCGGCTTCCTGAATTTTGAAGGCATCGGCTGCCTTCTGCCGAACCTTACTCAGCTTGCCCAGGGCCAGCTGTACTTGAATACCGTTCAGTGCGACCGGCTCTTTGCCGTGGTTCTTCACCGCCAGCACGCCCGCAATCAGGTCGCCCTGCGCCCAGCTCTCGCCATCGACTCGCAGATTAAACTCCAGTGGTCTTTGAAAAACAGTGCCCTTCATTTGTGGAACACCGTATCACAGCGAAACCGCGTTTTTGCCTCGAAAACATGTAAGTTCTCGCGTTCGAAGTGACACCGGTGTCGTGCGAATAGTTGAGTGAAATATTTTAAGTGCGCGAAAATACTCTCTCGTGTGCTGGCCTGCTTCTTGCTCAAGTGCCATTCCGTCCGATCACACACACTAGTAACTTTTTGAGAGAGAGAGAAACATGTTCAGAACTTTGAGTTTAACTTTGGCACTCGGCGCGCTCGTTGCGTCGCCGGTACTTGCAGCTGGTCGTGGCGGCAGCAGTTCTTCGCACAGCAGCGGCGGCAGCACCTATCACCCAGCCCCGAGTCGTCCTTCGGCCCCGGCGTATCACCCAGCACCAAGCCGTCCATCTTCGCCAGTTTCTTACCACCCAGCCCCGAGTCGTCCGTCGGCACCGGCGTATCACCCGGCACCGAGCCGTCCATCGGCACCGGCGTATCACCCAGCTCCAAGCCATCCCTCGAATCCAAATCGCGGCGGCGTAGTGAATCGTCCCTCGAATCCAAATCGCGGCGGCGTAGTGAATCGTCCCTCGAATCCAAATCGCGGCGGCGTAGTGAATCGTCCCTCGAATCCAAATCGCGGCGGCGTAGTGAATCGTCCTTCGAATCCAAATCGCGGT
>JBBRLF010000392.1:0-4484 GCA_038231515.1 candidate division WWE3 bacterium | reverse complement strand
GTACCTCATGCGCAAGTCGGAGCGGCTTGCCGTCGAGGGCGAGCGCGAGCAGAAGCGCGCAGCATTCGTGCGGCGCGAGCTCGACTGGATCCGTCGCGGGCCCAAGGCGCGTTCGACCAAGCAGCAGGCTCGCATCACCCGTCATGGTGAGCTGGCCGAAGACGTGGGCGAGCTGCAGTACCGCAATCAAAACCGCATAGCCCGCCTGAACTTTCAATCTGACGAACGCAACCCCAAGCGCCTGGTGGATGCCGAGGGAATTTCGAGGTCGATCAATGGCCGCGTCTTATTCAAAAACGTCGACCTGCTTCTGGCCCCCGGTACCCGCATCGGCCTGCTGGGCCCCAACGGCTGTGGCAAATCGACGCTGATTCGCGCGCTGCTGGGCCAGGAAGAACCCGATTCCGGCACCGTTTCCCGCGCCGATAACCTGAGCGTGGCGTACTTTGAACAAAATCGCGATCTGCTTGATCCGGACGTTACGCTGGCCAACACCCTTTGTCCGCGCGGCGACCATGTGGAGTACCGCGGTGGTCGTATCCACATTCGTGGCTATCTTGACCGCTTCCTTTTCACGCAGGAACAGATGGACATGCGAGTGGGCAATCTTTCGGGTGGCGAGCAAAGCCGCCTGCTGATCGCGCGGCTGATGCTGAGCCCGGCTAACTTGCTGGTACTCGATGAGCCAACCAATGACCTCGACATGGCAACGCTGACCGTACTCGAGGAGTGTCTTACCGAGTTTGGCGGCGCCGTGCTGTTCGTCACTCATGATCGTTATTTTCTGGATCAGGTTTCGACGCGCATTCTGGCTTTTGCCGAAGGCGGCTCGCTGATTCCGTTTGCCGACATCGAGCAGTGGGAAACCTGGAAGCTGCAAGCTTCGGCGCCTGCCTCCCGCAACAAAGCCGGCGGCTCCAAGCCCGACGTCGCGGCCCCAAGCGGCAGTGCCGGTAAAAAGCAGAAGCTGAGCTTCAAGGAACAACGCGAATTTGATTCGATGGAAGCCACCATTCACAAATCCGAAGCCGAGCTGGCGGCCTTGGCGGCCGAAAGTTCGCAGCCTGAGCTGGTCAGCAACTCCAAACGCCTCAACGAACTTTCAAAAGCGATGGCGCATCTGCAAAAAGAGATCGAGCGACTTTACGCGCGCTGGTCCGAGCTCGAGAGGTAAATAGCATTTAGTCGCATTTTTTCTGGGTTTTCTCTTCATAATGCCCTGACAATGGTCGGCTAAAAAGTCTGGTATACCGCCGCTGTATTCCTCACGACGGCGTATTTTGTTATTTAAATGCATCACTTTGGAGAGACACAGATCGTGGCGTTAACAAATGGTAATAGCAAAAAAATACCAGGCCGCAAACTTGCCAAGCGCGAACATCTCGCGACATCCGGCGATCAGCTTCTGAAAAAAATCGGACTTCGCATCAACCGCGATCTTTTTGATCAAAAAAAGTCAGTTGAGTGGCTGGCCTTTGAATCCGACATCGCTCGCTCCACGTTGCGCGAGATCATCGCGGGACGCAGCAATCTCAGGATGCTCACCTTTAAAAGCATCGCCGAAGGCCTGGGCTACAAGTCCGTCGAAGAGTTCCTGCGTCACCTTTGAGTAAGCTTGGTTTCGCAGCTCTTGATCCGGCGCAGCTGCTCGGCATTCAGCTTCCAAACGCGGTCACCCGATTTTACCACCACCTGCCCGTCCTGGTAGTCCAGCGCAACCGCCAGGTCGCGCAAGGGCAAGCCATCGTTCATCGCCTTGGAAATCGCCGTCTCGGTAAAATCAATCAGCGTCGCGCCCAGCCCACGCGTGCCTTCGCCAGCGTCAGTCGAAACCTTGGCAATATACTGAATCAGCGCAGGGCTCACCGTGGCATCGATGTTCGCGTTGGCCTTGAATCCCGTCATGATTTTTCGCAGCGAAATTTCGATGATGCGCGGAAAAAGCTTCTGCGCCACGGGCTTGAGCAAAAACACGCCTCCAGTCTTTTTTGCGCGATTGAGCAGCGCGGTTGAAATGGCGCCGAAGCGCTTTTCGCCGTCCTTACCTGCCTGAAATTTCTGTTCGATATCTGCCTGGGTAAGGTGCCCATAGATGTCGGCAATCTCGGCGTCAGTTTTGTTCTGAAAAAGCTCTTCGCCCCACTGGCCCAGGATAAAGATTGGAAACTTCAGGGGTCGCACGCGCGAGTCGTTGCCCATGGGCCGAATCTCGCCCGACTCGATGAATACTTTAAGCTTCTCAAGCTGCTCAGTGGGCGCGTCCTTGCCTTCGTTGAAGGCGATCAGCCCGGTCGACGGACCTTGCTCGAGTGCTTTCACCAGCAAGGGTTGGGCACCATCGCGATGGTTGCCCAGGGGCGGGCCTTCGATAATGGAGTTGATCGCAAATCCCTCTGCCCCACCGATGCTGAACATCAGATGATGGGCATCGTGGCCGAACATGACCTCGTTCAGGGCTTTCCAAAGCGTGTCCTTGCCACTGCCACTGGAGCCGCCCAGAAAAAATACCGGCAAATCACCGCCAAAGCCCAGGCGGGCCCAGGCCGTCATTCGATCGGCGATTTTGTCGACCACCTCATCCTGACCTACGACCAGCCTTTTTACGCGGTCGGCGAAATCATGAAATGGGGGCTCGCCCTTGGGGCCTTCGAACCAGATATCGGTGAGCCCGACTTTCTTCATTAAAAATTCCTGCGCGTCCCGCAGCGTGATTTCAGCCGCAGCCTTTTGATTGAGCATCTGCGCCAGAAAAAGATCGTTGGTGGCCTTGAGTACCGACGCGGGCATGGCCAGCGGTGGCGTGTCGATAAAACGGCGCATGCGAATCAAAAACTTCAACGCATCGTCCGAAACTCGCAGATCATAGAGCGGCGTCCACTCTGCGTCAGACTTGTTGCGAATGATCTTGAACGCGTCGGCTTCGGTGGGCTCAAGCAGCTGAACCTTGGCGTAGCGGCGCTCAACAGCGGAGTCACCCTGAACCATATTGCGAAACTCGTCAGGCGTGGTCATCGCCATTACCATATAGCCAGGATCAGCCAGGCTGCGGACGGGGTCGCCAGGATTGCGAAAGCCCGTCTCATCCAGAATTTTCTTGAGGGTCGACTGAACCAACGCTGGTAACGTGGCGACCTCGTCAAAAATAAATGCCGTGCGACGACCGATACGCTTGCCGCTGGCATCGGTGCGGCGGAATTCCTCCTGGGCCGCCGCAAAAATCCCGGTCAAAATCGTGCGCATGCGCACCTCTTCGGACGAAAAGGCCTTACCTGACTTGGTATTATCCTGGCTCAGCAGATCGACGTTCACCATAACCACGTCAGTTTGACCCAGCAGCGCTTCGCGCACGACCTGGTACGGGCTTGCGGAACCATCGGCCTTCACACCCAGTTCGGCTTTGAGATATTCCGGATAGCTGCCCAGCGAAAAGAGAATCGTAAGCTGATCAATCAGAAAACTTTTACCAACACCGGCCGGCCCCAGCGCAATCGCGTTGTTGTACTCCGTACGCCCAAAAGCTCTAAAGATCTCACCCAGCGTATGGGCCGACTGCTGCGAGAAATAAAGATCCAGATTCGCACGCGCCGCCTCGGGCATCTTCTCAAGGCGCTGCTTGAACTTAAGAGTCATATTGAAAGCAGCCGGGTCTTCGACCTTCAAGCTATCAGTCAGAAACTGCGTCACCAAACTGGTGTCAGCCGCCAACGCCGACCCGGCCGGCGCAACCGCACGAGCAGCCGCACCGCGCTTGCCAGCAAAAGCCGGCACAGCAACGACCAAAATAATCGCAAAAACCCCTACAACCCCAACTCTCAATGATTTCACAAAGCCCTGCTAACACGCTGCATCGCGTTAATCCATCGGTAGTTGACCCGTATCGTCAAAATATAACTACCCAATATATCTACATTTTTCACATCATAAATCGACCGACTGCAATGGGGTGGCCACGCCTCTATCTGTTCTTCCCGGTCCCTTTTTAGAAAGTGAAAACGCGAGTTCCAACAGCACCAGCTGTTGGCTGTCTGAGCGCTTTTTACTTTCTAAAAAGGGACCGGGAAGAACAGATAGAGGCGCGACTATCCTATTTCAGTCCGCCGACGTAGGACAACCAGGTCCAGTCGTTGTCGCCCTTTTCCGTGCGAATGAATTCGCCCGTAGCTTCGCCTTTGTGAGTGGTTTCCCAGTAGGTGCAGGTGTCTTTGAAGCCTGCCTCACGCAGGCAATCGCGAACTTCGGGAATAGTCCAGATTCGCCAGTGGTAGGTGAAGGCGTGTTTGGCTTCACCGCCGTTAGGCAGCTTGAAGTGGATGGAGTAATGGCCTTCGCGGTTGATGGGATTGAAGGAACGCTGATCCCAGATGTATTTGAACTTTGATTTTCCCATCAACGTGATCGTGCGCTGCTCTCTATTTTTTTCGACGAAGCCCGGGCCACCGACCATCTCGAGCACGAGTACCCCGCCACGTCGCAGTGAACGCAGG
>JBBRLF010000391.1:0-4490 GCA_038231515.1 candidate division WWE3 bacterium | reverse complement strand
GTCGCTGGAAACGTCTTTTGCCCAGGCGCAGGTGGACCGGCTCGATCTTTGGACCAACGAAGACTATTTTGGCAGCGTCGTGGCGTACTTTCGGCAAAGGAAGCGCAGGTGATAAAGTCACTGGCCATTCTATTCTGCCTGTTGCTTCCTCTTGCGGCTCAAGCCGAAGACGTGCCACGGGCGACGCCAGACGTCTCGTCGGCCGACGCCGCAGCGCCTGCCGCGACGGCGGTGACTCCAAATGTCGTGGCGACACCGGCGCCCATCGACCCCGGTGTTCCGATCGCGCCTACCGACATTGCTTTTCGTAAAACCAAGGCGAGCCAGGAGGGCAAGCTTACGGCGGGCGACGTGATTCTGCTTACGGTAAAGCCCACCGCCGAGCTGGGCGAAAATGCCACGCCTGCCGAAATTGCGGCAAAGATCGAGCAGGGTCCGGTGGAATGGGGCGACGCGCGAATCTTGTGGTGGCGCCCCTACGACGCTAAAACCGGAACGCTCACTTTGGGCATTACGACTTACAAACCCGGCAAGCTCCAGATCAAGCCCTTCTTATTTTTAAAAGACGGAAAGCCGGCATTCCGGAGCGAGCTGAAGGAAGTTGAATTTACCTCGGTCCAGGGCGATAAATCGAAGGACGAAATTTATCCACCGAGTTCCGTGGGTTTGCCGCTTTGGATTTGGATTATTTTGGTGCTCCTGAGCCTGGCGTTGGCCTTCGCGCTCATCAGCTGGCTTAGCCGCTGGCAAAAGCGGCGCAAAAGCCGGGTCGAAGAGCTGGCTAATGCGCCCCGAGTGCTTACGCCCCTTGAAGAGTTCGAAAAAGTACGTCAGGAAAGCGATGGCAGAGGCCACCTCGAAAAGGGCGCCTACAAGGCCTACTATTTCGCGCTCAGTGACGCCGCGAAACGCTTTCTGGGAAAGGCGTATCGCTTTGATGCCGAAGAGCGCACCACGCGCGAGCTGCTCGTCGAGCTCGAGCGGCTGGGTATGTCCATGGATTTGGTGGACCAGTGGGAAAGGCTTTTTGACGAGATGGACATTACGAAGTTCACCGACCAGGTGCCTGAAGTCGAAGGTGCGCGCAGCCTGGGGTCACGCCTCAGTGCGATCGTGGCACCAAGCTATTCGAGAAGCCCCGTGATGGCCGAGCTGCTCGCGCAGCAGCAACTGCTGTCGCAGCAGAAGGCCAGACCGATCAGGGGAGCCACGCGATGAAGTTCAAACATCCCCTGTTTCTCCTTACCTTCATTCCGATTTTTCTGCTCGTGGTGCGGGCCTATTACGAAATGGTAAAGGGGCGCTATTCAGCGCATGTTGCCGTGCCCTGGCGGCGACTCTGGCAGTTCGACGACAATGAGGCGACGAATACCATTCCGCCTCGCCTCTGGCCCATTCTGTTTTATGGCATCTCTGGTGCACTTCTGGTTATTGCCCTGGCACGTCCGCAGATGAGTTTTCAAAAAGTGAAAAAGAGTGTGGAAGGCATCGACATCATGGTCGTGCAGGACATGTCGGCCAGTATGCGTATCGAGGATTTTCGCGACATGAATCGCATTGATACAGCCAAGCAGATCTTGCGCGGTTTTATCGAGGGACGTCCCAACGACCGTATCGGCTTTCAGGCGTTTTCGGGCGAGGCGGTTACGCTCGTGCCACCGACTCTTGATCATGCGTTAGTTTTGCAGGCCCTGAAAAACATCGATATAGGCGACCTGCGCGATGGCACGGCCATTGGCGATGCCTTGGCCACGGCAGTCGCGCGACTTAAAGAGAGCACGGCCAAGAGCCGCATCATCGTGCTGGTCACTGATGGCGACAGCAATGTCGGGTCAGTCGATCCGATGACGGGCGGCGAACTGGCCAAAGGTTATGGCATTCGCGTCTACAGCGTGGCCATCGGACGCGAGGGTCGCGTGGCGATGCCGTTTGTGCAAAAAGACGTTTTTGGACGCCAGGTGAAGACGTATCAGTACTTCGACAACTCGATAAATCCTGACCTGCTGCGGGGGATATCAACGTTGACGGGCGGTAAGTTCTATCGCGTTGAGGATGACGTCAAAAAATTTCGGGATGTTTTCGTGGATATTGACCAACTTGAACGCACCAAGGTCGAAACGACCGAGCAGGTGAAGTACGAAGAAAAATTCATGAAATTCGCCCTGTTCGGGATGCTTTTCTTCATGATTGCGTTTGCCGTGCAGAATCTGATGGCGAGGGTTTACCCATGAGATTTTTCTGGCCGAATATCCTGTGGCTCTGTCTTCCGATCTGGCTGTGTCTGCCGTTGGTCTGGTACGGCATGGAAAAAAAGGCTGAAAAACAGTTGGCTAAGTTCGCCTCACCCGCGCTGCTGGCTCTCATCTTGCGCGGTGGCGATCCGAAACAGCTTGCGGGCCGCCGTCGCACCCGTTTTATTCTGGGTTGGCTTGCGCTACTGCTTACGATCTTCGCGGTGGCTCGACCACAGCTGGGAGTGCGCGAAGAGGCAATTGCGACCGAGGGTCTCGATCTGGTGTTTCTGCTGGACGTCTCCAACAGCATGCTCACCGAAGATATTGTTCCGAGCCGCCTGAAAAAGGCGAAGCATCTCATTCGCAATTTCATCGATCGGCTTTCGGGCGACCGCGCGGGCATCGTGGCCTTTGCCGGGTCAGCCTACCCGGCCGTTCCACTCACTACCGATTACGAGTTTCTGAAACAGACGTTGGACGTCCTGGATGAGGCCTCGGTGGCGAATCAAGGCACGGATCTCGCCAAAGGGCTCGAGGTGTCTCACGATCTTTTGATGCGCGGCGGGTTGAGCGAGGATGACGATTCCTCACACCAGCAGGCGGATAGCCCGGGCAGCCGAATTATCATCATTGTCAGCGATGGTGAGTCGCACGAAGGCGAAGAAGCCAAGCTGGCCGATAAGCTTAAAGAGCGTGGCATTCGCGTGTTTTCCATTGGTGTGGGCAGCATCAAGGGCGCGCCGATACCGTTGCGCGACCAAAGCGGCTACAGCCGTGGTTTCAAAAAGGACTCCAGCGGGAATATCGTGCTGACGAAGCTGGAGTCGGCCAATCTAGAGGCGATTGCTTCCAAAACCGGGGGTAAGTATTACGCCGCCAGCAGCAACGAGGGTGAGGTCGAAGAAATTCTTGGGCAGCTCAGCTCAATGGAGCGCACGCAGGGCGGTGGCCGCCGGGTAATCGTGTATGACGAGGTTTATCAGTATCCGCTGGCCTTGGGCGTATTTTTACTCCTGATCATGCTGTTTTTGCGCGAGGCACGCGCGCGGGCAATTGACGACGAGGATGCTGATGAGAACAAGACCCCGGGCGTGAAGGCGGCTGCGTTGACGAAGCTCGGGTTGATTTTGATACTGGGACTGAGCTGGAATACCGGTGCGCAGGCTTCGTCGCTCAATGAGTACAACAGTACGAAGAAGGGCGTGGAGTCTTATGATGACAAGGATTTTGCCAGCGCCATACAACTGTTTGGCAAGGCTCAGGCCAGCGACCCGGAATCGGCAACCCATCACCTGAACCTTGGCGATGCCTTTCTGAAGTCTGGCAGCATTGATGGAGCGGTAGCGGAATTTAACTCGGTGCTAAAGAGTAAGAGTGCGACCGAGGCCGGCAAAGGTGCCTTTAATCTTGGTAAAACATACGAAGAAGCCAAAGACTTCGAGAAAGCGATTCGTTCTTACCAGGCGGGGCTCGAGCGTCTTTCCACCGATCCCAAATCCGATGCCGAAGTGGAAATGCGTATCAAGCGGGCGCTCGAGCAAGCGCTTCAGAAAAAGCAGCAGCAGCAACAGCAGAAGCAGCAGCAGCAGCAGGGGCAAAATCAGAATCCGGGACAGGGCAAAGACGACAAAAAAGACGAGAACGAAAAGAAGAAATACGATATTCCCAAGCGTAAGCCGGAGTTTAAGGCCGAAAAACTCGCCGAGAACGATGCAAAGCGCTTGATGAAGCAACTACAGGAGCAGGAAAAGAAGTCTCAGCAGCGTGTAATGAGGGCCAAGACCGGCAAGCCCAAAGATGATAAAATTACGAAGGATTGGTAGGCAGATGGCTGATTCGTGTTTGAAAATACTGCGAATCGTTTCAATCGGAGCGGCAATTGCGCTGGCGACTGCCGGCGCGGCCACGTCAGCCCTGGCCGACGAAGCGCGACTTTCAGCCGAACCCAGCTCGACTGAAATCACGGTTGACGAAAATCTCTCTATCCAGTTCAAGACCACCACCTCGGGAATGATCAGCGTGGTGAACGATCTGAAATATAAGGCGCCCGATTTTGACGAGGTGAATAACTACGCCAGCGGCTCTGAAACTCAGTCGAGCTTTATCAATGGCCGTATCTCGATGCGGCAGACTAAAATCATAACCGCGGTCCTGCGTCCCCGCCACGAAGGGCATCTGGTGATCAGCGGAATTGAGATTATGGTTAATGGGTCGCTGGTGCGCGCGCCTGATCTTGCCATTGACGTCAAGGCCAGT
>JBBRLF010000390.1:0-4495 GCA_038231515.1 candidate division WWE3 bacterium | reverse complement strand
GGGACAAACAACAGCATGGGTTCTACGAGGTCTGGTACCTCAAGCTGAACACGCCCGCCGCCACGCCTGGCCCGGCACTGTGGCTGCGCTTTACCACGCTAAGCCTGAACAACGGCCTTAAAAAGGTCGCCGAGGTCTGGGCCATCTTTTTTGATCCGCAAACCACGGGCGGCAGTAAAAAGGTCGCCATCAAGAACACCTGCTCGCTGGCGGCTTATGAGACCAAGCCCGATGGCTCAATACACATCGAAGACTCATTTTTCGGGCCTGACCGGACGTCTGGAACCGCTGTGGGCCGTGGCCACCATATTGAGTGGAACTTGAAGTTCAAGCCAAACGACTACACCTTTTTTCACGTACCCGACTCGCTCCAGAAGCTCAAGCTGACCAAAAGTATCGTCTGCAAGCCTAACGTCGACATCAAGTTCACGGGCTCGTACACAGTTAACGGAAAAAAATACGAGGTTACCGAGGCGCCGGGCTGTCAGGGTCACATCTGGGGCACGCGTTACGCGCACGAATGGGCGTGGGCGCACTGCAATTCGTTTGAGGGGTCCACTCCGGCGGTGCTCGAGGCGCTTAGTGCGCGCGTAAAGCTGGGCGGACTGGTCACCTCGCCGCGCATGTCCGCGCTGTTTTTTGAATATAAGGGCGAACGCCACCAGTTTAATCGCCTCACCGATGCCTTTGCCATACGCAGCGACTATGCCCTGACCAGCTGGAAGTTCGCGGTCGACAGCGGTCCGATTCGCCTGCTGGGCGAGATTAGCTGCGACGTCAAAGACCTCGTGGCCGTCACCTACGAAGACACGCAGGGCAGCTTTCTCTACTGCAACAATACCGAGCTGGCTTCGCTGAACCTGAGTGTTTACTACCGTGGCAAGCTCGACACGACCCTGCGCTCGAAACTCACCACCGGCTTCGAGACGGTTTCGCGCCAACGCTCGCCCTATGTCGAGGTCGTACTGTAATGCGGATGACCCTGGTCCAGCGCCTGATTTACAACTTCTTCAATACTCGAGGCCGGCGCATACTCAAGGAGCTTATCATTACGATGTGCGCCGACGATCAGGCCGTGCTGACCCATGTCCGGCTGCAGCGCGTGGTGCTGCGCACGGAAAAATACATCTCAGAGCTGCCGTTTTTTTACTTCATGACATTCAAGGCGACACTCTATCTGCTGAACTATGCGCTGCCGCCCCTGTCGTGGAAGCTCAAGCCGTTCAGCTGGATGACGCTTGAACGCCGGCTAAGGTATCTCGAGGAATGGCAGTCGAGCAGCTTTTATTACAAACGCACCCTGTTCAAAATGGTGCAATGTGTTTGCATCTCGCACCTTTATTCGGAAAAGCGGCTGCTGATCAGTCTTGGCTTTGAAAAAAGCATGCTGCATCGGCTGCAAGGCCCGGGGCAACTGCCATGATTGCAGCGGACAGAATCATTGACGGCGACGAGGTAGGCAAGGATATCGACGAGCACTTTGATGCCGTCGTTATCGGTAGCGGCGCCGGTGGCGCGGTGGTCGCCAAAGAGCTGGCCGAAGGCGGCATGCGGGTCGCAATCATCGAAGATGGCGCCTATCACAAGCTTTCGAGCCATACCGACATGCCTTACGAGGCGCTGAGCCGACTGTATCGCGACAAGGGGTTTACGACGACATTGGGCAAGCCGGCCATACCCATACCGATGGGCCGTGCCCTGGGCGGCACGACGGTTATCAACTCGGGCACCTGCTTTCGAACCCCCGCCAGCGTCTTTAATCACTGGAATAACGACCTTGGTCTCAGGTCGCTGACTCAGGAATCTTTCTCGGGCATCTTCGATCGCGTCGAAAAAGAAATCAACGTGTGCGAAGCGGATTTCTCGGTGATGAGCCGCGCGAATACGATTTTTCACGAGCTGCTGCTTAAAAGGGGCGTGGCCGGGCATCCGCTCAAACGCAACATCAAAGGCTGCGAAGGCTGCGGCTTCTGCTGCTACGGATGCCCCACGGGCGCCAAGCAAAGCATGGACGTGAGCTATCTACCCAAGGCCTTCATCCACGGCGCCAAAGCTTTCGTCAACTGCACCTTTGAGCAGTTTATTATCGAAAACAATCGCGTCACGGGCATCGAGGCAAACTTTCATCGTTATGCCGGTGCCAACAACGGTCATACCCTGCGCATCAAAGCCCCCATCGTCATCATGGCGGCAGGCACTTTTCATACACCACAGTTGCTTCGCAACTGTGGCGTCGCGGTTGAAAACCGCAACCTGGGCCGAAATCTTACGCTGCATCCGGCAAGCAAAGTTTTTGCGCGGTTCGACGAGGAGATTCGCGGCTGGGAGGGCACGCCCCAGGCTTATTACTCCGACATTCTTAAAGACCAGGGCATTACGTTCGAAGGAATCTTCGTGCCGCCCGACATCGCCGCCATGACCGTACCGTTCGTCGGTCGACGCCTCAATGAGTTCATGCGCGACTACAAACACATGGCCACCTTTGGCTTTCTGATTTCGGATTCGTCCCGGGGACGCGTGATGAAGCTGCCGCTGCTGGGCACCACCGTGCTGTACAACCTGAACAAGGCGGACGTCGAAAAGTTTCGAGCCGGCGTGGCTTACCTTGCGCGGGTTTTTCTCGAGGGCGGAGCCACGAAAGTCTATACCCTGCTGCATGGCTACCCCGAGCTCAGCTCGATTGCAGATGTGGAGCGGCTCGAAAAAGGCCCGCTCAAGGCTGAAGACATTGACTGCATGGCGTTCCATCCTCTGGGCAGCTGCCGCATGGGCGCCTCGGCTGAAACCGGCGTGGTCGGCGATGACTTTCGCGTCTACGGCTGGGAAGGCCTGTACATCTGCGATGGCTCTGTCATTCCGTCACCCTTGGGCGTCAATCCTCAGGTAACCATCATGGCCTTTGCAACTCGTCTGGCCTTTCAGATGCTGGGAAAACGCCTGCCACAGTAAGACTGCGTTTCAGGCCCGAGCTGCAAGACCGTGTTCGAACTCCAACGCAGCAGCGTATCGCAAAGAGCCTCACTCTTATTCACCGCTTTTGCTTTAGGCACGGCCAGAGGAAGTGGTGCTACGGCCGCCACTGGCCCGGACGGCTGCGCCGAAACCGCAGCCGTTCGCATTCCCAGAGCCAAAGCGACGCTTAAGGCGACGAGGATGGCCGCCGCGACGGCTTGGATTCGACGCCGACACGCAGGCCGGGATTTGCGGACATCATCCCAGGTTATATCGAGAGGTCTTTGAGCAGTGGCCATAATCCCCCCATCAGAATAAGAAAAACAGCTGGAGTCAGGAACGCACAGAAGACCAGCGAAAGCCGGGTGGGAACCGCAGCCAGCCGTTCTTCGAGGGCCGCCTGCCGATCGTCGTCCAGCTGTCCGATCATATCCGCCAACGCATCTGCGGAGGGACTTCCACTTTTGAGCAGCGCCGTCAGCACCTTCGCAACCTCGCGGCTCTCCGACATGCCGGGCCGCCAGTCGAAGTCGATCAAACCCAGCGAACCGCTCTGATAGGCCGCCATCCATTGCTGCCAGGAAGTCTGATGTGGTGAAAGCGGCATTCTTTTTAGCGCCGCCTCAAGTGCCGCGCAGAGCCCCATGCCCCCCAGCACCCGCATCCAGGTGGCCAGCAGCAGATCGAAGACCATGGCCTGCTCATCTTTGGGCCGGCGAGTCGCCCGGCGCAAAATTAAGTAAAACAGGCCCAGCCCCACCAGCTGAAAGCCCACCCCAGCTACGGTAAAATAATTCATCGAGATGCTGCCTGTCAGTCCGGCAACCGCCCAGGGTAAAACCACCGCAATCGCGCCCTGAAACGCAAACTGCCGTTCCACCCCTTGCAAGCGGCTCCAGTGACGCTCTTCCCGCCGAATCATCGGATGAATCTCGCGCAGAAGCTTGCCCACGGGTGCCCCCAACGGCAACGCATCGCGAATGGCCGAGCAGAGCTGCTCATTCCAATGAATCAGGCTGGCCGTCACGCGCCGGCTCCCCTGCACCGGCGCCCGCAAAACCCATTCGCGCAAGCTGCCCAGCACCAGCGTGGCAGCACCGCCACCCGCGAGCAGCGCCCGCGCCCGCGAAACCTCCGTCGAAAGTAAATTCTGTTTACCGCCTGCTTTCATAGCAGCGGTTAGAGCAAGTATCAGACCAGAAAAAAACGAACCAACTTGCCCGCACCGAAACTATCGGTGCGGGCAAGTTTGCAAGGCTATCGCCGAGCTTTCTGGTGGCAAAGACGGTAAAGATGAGCGCCGAGCAAGTCAGCTTGCTTGACCAATTCCGGGTAAGATTTAGGTGCGAGATCGAGAGCTGCCTGGGATTCGCGAAGAGAGGGGCACTGCTGCTCTCACATCAAAGTGAATGGCGACAAGGGTTGGCCTGCCAAATTGCAGTCAGCTTCCGGCCATCGCCAATGCCTCAGAATCCGATCGGAAATCTGATCAGAGATCTGATCAGATTCGGCTCTCGGAATTCCGATCTGAGATCCGAATTCC
>JBBRLF010000389.1:0-4561 GCA_038231515.1 candidate division WWE3 bacterium | reverse complement strand
TCCCAGGTGACGGCTTTCAATGACAGGAATCTGCTCAACGGTACGGGGGGCGTGCTGGAATTCCAGGTGGGCACTCATAACAAGCCAAGCGAAGACCGCCTTACCTACGATACGGCTACGGCTGATGCGACGACGGAGAAGCTTGGTCTGGCGGGCATGACGGTGGCCAAAAAAGAGGATGCCCAGACCAATCTGGCTAAACTCGACAATGCGATCCGCTTGCTCAACGAAAATCGAGCGGGGTTCGGCGCGCTTCAGAACCGACTGCAGTCGACGATCAACAACTTGGCCATCGCCGACGAAAATCTGTCGGCGGCCAACAGTCGAATTCGAGATGTCGACGTGGCCTCGGAATCAAGCGAGCTGGCCAAGAGAAACATTCTCATGCAGGCCGGTACCTCGATGCTGGCGCAGGCCAACTCCAATGGCATGATGGCCCTGAAGCTGATTTCCTGAAGCTGATTTTTAAATTTTGAGTCCGGCCAGGCTTGCCGCTGGCAAGTCTGGCCGGCTTATTTACTGTTCCCAGGACGCCTTGGGCTTTTTGTCACATTTGGTGAGGTCGCCAGCGGATTTCGCGCCGGCCGGTGCCCACGCCACGCACGCCAGGCAGCCTTCTTTTGACCAGAACTGCGTACCGGCATCGCCGCCGCACATGCTGTGGCACCCGTAAACGGGATCTTTGAGATATTCCCCGCCGACGTAGCAGTTGTGCACGATCGTCTGCTTGCCGTGGCAGTTTATGGGATGCTCGTTGTGCGGAATGCCCGCCAGATGCAGAAACTCGTGCAGTAGTACCGCGCCGAGCTGGTCGTTGGGAGCCGTCATCAGCTCGTTTCTGCGGCGTTCGAGGTCGGACGCGATAAACGCATCTCTTTCGGCAGGGCTGAAATGCCGTTTCTTGTCTTCGCGGTCGGCGGCCTCCTGAGCGCTGCGCTTCATGTAGGCGATCGACATCTTGGGGTCGGCGGTGACCAGGTAGATGTCGTTGGGAGTGGCCGGGCTGAAGAATGCGCCGGTCTTGGGATCAACCTTGCTGGCGACTTTGGCCATGCATTCACCCTTGCCCTCGATGGAGGGGGCGAGCTGGTTGCAAAGTCGTTTACCCAGGGGGCTATCCGCTTCGGTTTCCACGCCGTTGATGCAGTTGATGCGCGGGCGACGTTCGCTGACTTTTTTGAGAAACTGTTTGGCCACCAGTGGGTTCAGGCCGACGAGGCATTTGAAGTCTTTCATGAGTGATTCGATGCCGGCCTTGACGCGGGCTTCGACGAACGGGTCCTTGGCGCAGCTGTCGGCGTCGAGACGAAAGCCCTGAGGCAGAAAAATCTGGCGACCAACGTCATCTTTGCAGGAGAGATTCGTGTACGTGGCGTAGTTCGTCGAGCCCAGATCGAGAATGGAGTCCAGCAGCTTGCGGCAGTTGGACTGCTCAGCAGCGCCCGCGCCAAGGGTGCCCGCGCGCTTGAGGCAGGCGAGATACTCGTCGTCGGGCGTTTTTGGCGTGTAGACGATGCCCAGCGCCAGCACGCGACGAGACTCGACCCACTTGCCGCCGACCAGCTCAAAGTCTTTCTTTTCAACATTCATATCGGGATAGCGCTCGACGGTGCGACGGTCGAGCACGCCGTTGCCGGCGTTGCTCCACGTGATCGTCTTGCTCAGCAGTCGTTCAGAGTCGTTATAGTCCTCGCGCTCCTCGCGCTGCAACTTGCCAGCGCGCTGAAACTGGCGCACCCATTGCGCGCCCTCAAAGGTCAGGGTTTCAGTTGAGCCCGCTATAGGAGAGTTCTCATAGACGACTTTTCTCAGGTGCCCATCGGCATCATACGAACGGATGACGTCAGGGTGGTCTGAGCCGGGAAGGGCCACATGAGTATTGCGGCTTTCGAGCAGGTCGGAAACCGCATCATCGTTGCCAGCCCAGGCGACCGATGCAAGTGCGAGTAAAGCCAGCGCACCCGGAAAAATAATGGTCTTTTTCACGTGAATATCCCCCGGTTTCCATTATCTCTCATTAGAGAGGGCCGTTGCCAGTGTGTCGCCGCGACACACCCCGAGGTGCCTGATAAGCTTGGCCAATGACACGGTTGACCGATATATCAAGGCGCATTTTTTTGAAGAATGGGCACTGCTATTTGACGAAAACCTTCACGGTGGCCGATGCTCCGCTGAGCAGCCGGGTTTCATATCCGGTCAGTGACGACGCATCGTAGCTGATCTTGACTACGCCGTGCCGTTCCGGCTTTACGAATCTTTCCAGTAAACCATTGTCGTTTGGTTTGCTGCCGGCCGCCGAGGCGTCGGGTAAGATGCTTTCCACTCGCCCCGTAAACAGATGCGCCAGACTGGGTACGGTAATTTCAGCAAGCTGACCCACTTTAATCTTGGCCAGCTGTGTTTCGGAAAACGTCGCCGTCGTCCACGGCAGCCCCACGGCCACGATATTCAGCAGCGGTTCGCCAGCCGTGACGACTTTACCGGCAGCTACGTTTTTCTGCGCGATATGCCCGTCGTTGGGTGCCCGCACCTCTGTGGATTTAAGATCGCGTTCGGCTTCGGCAATGCGATCGCGCAAGGGCTGCACCTTGCTTTGCAGCTTGCCATAGTTGGAATGCGCCCACTTGAGCTGCGGATTGACGGGTTCCTTGCCGGCAGGCGAATCCTGAATGCGTTTGATGCCCGCCCGCGCGGCTTCAAGCCGCGCTTCGAGTGTCTCGAGTTCATGTTGGCGCTGTGCCAGCGTTGCTTCGAATTCGTGTGCGCCGATCTGCACCAGCAGCTGTCCCGACTTTACGACCTGGGTATCTTCCACGAACACGCGGTCCACCTTGCCGCTCACCTTGGCGTTGAGCGTGCTTGAGTTCGTGCGAACCTGCGCGAATTCGGGAATCTCAAAAAAAGAGTGATAGTAGGAATAAGTCGCTGAGACACCAAAGGCGATGAGCGCCGCCGCGACCACGGTTGCGAGAAGCTTGCGCCGGAAACGGATTTTTCTTTCGGCCTCGGCATTGTAAAGCGGATAAGGCCGAAACTTGCGACGTGGACGAGTCGGATGTTGTGTCTCTTGCATGGTGAAAGATAGTAGTGCAGATCAGGGTAGAGTCAAGAATTCGAGCTCAAAGCGACCGGCTAATTGAATTCAAGTTCTGAAAATTCCAAATCGAAAGTGCTGACGTTTTGCGAAACCGTGCCGCCGAGAAATGCGGTATCGAACAGGGCCAGCTGCGCGGCGGTCAGCACCGGCCGGGCAAGAATATTTTTGGGGCTCAACGGATCAGCGAGCGCCTGCGGGCTGCAGCCGTGCACGGCACCGGGCAATCTGCTGACGGGGCATTGAGAAAGACACTGGGAGTTGCCGGTGCATTCCGTTTCGCAGTCGAGCAGGATCTTGTTCACCTGGTAGTTCATGCAGGTATCGGTCGAAACGGCAATCGAGGCTTTTACCGCGGCGTTGGTCAGGGACTCCGGATTGAAAAGCGCGGTGATGCAGCCGTTGCCAAAGTCGGCTACTTGCGCCGAGATGTCCAGCACGGTGCTGTAGGTGCCCTGCTCGGTCACGACCAGCGTATCTGACACGACGGTGGTAAACGGGCTCGCTTTTCCAGGCGTCGGACAGGTGGCTAACGCGCCGGTGGCAGTGCCGGTGAAGCTGCCCACGCCGGTGAGCGTGATTTGCAAGTCAATGCTCTGGCCCGTCTTGAGCGTGTGCTGTGTGCCTGCGGCAGGATAAACTTCGGGAGTACTTTGGGCCGAGCGAAAGTAGGCTTTTCCGCTGATGGTCAGTTCGACGGGCGCGGTGGGAAAGGTGCAGCCCGAGGTAAAAGCGAGTAGCGCAATACAAGATAAAGCGAATCTGTTGAGCGAGCAGATGGTGAAAGTCATGGGCATCGTATATCGCACGGCGGGGGTTTATGGTAAAAAAAACAACACGATGCGTTAAGTGCTTGAATAAGTTGCTGAAATAGTCGAAGTCAGGCCTTCTGGGGTCCCTGTTCGGCCTGCTTGTTCTGCTTGAACTTCATAAAGGCATGCAGCAGGCGCCCCTTCAAGCCGCGAGAGAAAATGTCGACACGATGTGATTCCAGAGTCTGAGACGAGAAGAGCTTCTCGTAGGTATAGTTGCCCATGAAGGAAAAAAGCTCGGCGCCTTTATTGAGCGTGACCTCGAGCAGCTTGTAGATCGCAATCGAGCCCGGGCTCGCCGACTGGTAGGCGGGGTCATAGGCGGTGTAGTTGAATAAAAAAAGTCGGCCCCGCCAAAAGCCCAGCGCCATGGCCACGAGCTTGTCACCATGCCAGACGCCCACGACTTCAAGCCGGCTTTCTTTTCTGAGCACGTCTTGCCAGTCGCGCAGAAAGGCCTGGTAGCGTTCGTCCTTCGCGTTGTCGCTGGCGTTCATGCGCAGCACGCGTCGCGCATAAAGGTTCTGAATCTGCTCGCTCGATACGTCGAAGGTGACGTGCAGGCCGTGCTTCTCCAGCGCCTTCATCGTATTTTTGTAGCGCACGCGTTTTTTTTTGACCATGCCCTGATGAAACTCGTCCCAGCTTTTAAAGC
>JBBRLF010000388.1:0-4568 GCA_038231515.1 candidate division WWE3 bacterium | reverse complement strand
TATCAGCGTAAACTTCTCCATTTTTACCGACATCCTGCACACGGGGGTTTTTGGTACCTTGCTTTTTCTATTCCTGGGCGACCCGATCATCATGCCAACTCTTCTGGCGATTGACGCTCAAGTGAAGGGGCCGCCCGTGTATCTCGATGCCACCCACAGGCCGTTCGTACCGACTGAGTTCAAATAAGCGTCCGGTAGAATTTGCCGCGTCAATGCCGACACAGGTGCTTCCGATAGGAAGTTGTCAGGTCATTGGTGCGGAGGGATTCACAGGATGTCAAAGCCGGCAGTCGCTGAGGCGCAGGTCCCGAAAGGGTTCAATAAGCTGCTCGAGAAGTTAAACGACATTCCGACGCTGCCCATCGTGGCCAGCAAGGTGAATGATCTCATAAACAATCCCAATTCCAGCGCGGCCGATATCGCCGAAATCTTAAAAAAAGACCAGGTGCTGACGGCCAAGGTTCTGAAGCTCATTAACTCCTCGTATTACGGAATACCAGGCGAGGTGACTGACGTGCGCCGGGCGCTGGCCTTTCTGGGGTTCAACACGCTGGCGCAGCTTGTGCTGGGCCTGAGTGTCTTTTCGCTTTTTCCCGGCGAAGGCGATCAGGAGTTTCCACTTGTCGACTTTTGGCGACACGCCCTTGCTACGGCAGTTTGCAGCGAGCTAATCGCCAAACGCGTGAAGTATCCAAAGCCGGAAGAATGTTTCACTTGTGGTTTGCTGCATGACATCGGCAAGATCGTCATGCACGAGATCGCTCATGACATGTTCTCGAACGTCGTCCAATACGCCCGCGAGAACAAGGTCAGCTTTATCGAGGCCGAAGGCGCCCTTGATGTTCCCAATCACGCTTTTCTGGGCGAATATATCGCCGCCAAGTGGGGACTGCCCGCGGTAATTCGCAGCGCTATCCGCTACCACCACCTGGACGTGCGCACGGCAGCCACCATTCTGCCTGGCACCAAGCCGCCAATCTATATCGTATCGCTGGCCAACGCCTTGGTGGTGAATATCGGCATCGGCCATTCGGGCGACTACTCCGATGGCAATATCAAACCTTACATGTACGAGGCGCTGGGGTTGACGCTAAGCGATCTGGAGTCGATCAAAACCCAAACATTGGAAGAGATGAAAAAAGCCGGATCCTTTCTGGCTCCAAAAATATAAATGCGGACTGGTAACCATGGCTCTAACTAAACGATCAAAGCGCTTACAAGTATTACCGGGGGGCAAAGGCGTAAAACCTTCAGCCGGCCTGGCGGTGCGGCGCAAGACTGAGCCACTTGAGGCGGCCTTTGATAAGGGCAACTTCGAAGTGTTGTTTGAAAATGCCAATGACGCGATTATCGTGGTCGATCTTAATCGCGGTGAGATCACCGCGGCCAACAACGCCGCACTCGAGCTTACCGGCTATCTGCGTGATGAGCTGGTTCATCGAAGCGCGGAGCTGCTTTTTCCGGTGCAGGATTCTTCGGCCACCTATAGCCAGCCGTTGGGCTGGACCCATGTCGAAAACAATGGCCTGTACGAAGACATCGTCATGAAAGCCAAGGACGGGTATCCGCGATTTGTCAGCTTGTCGGCCCGCACCTCGAGTCTGCGCGACTCACGATTTTCCATGTGCATCATTCGCGACATTGCCGAGAAAAAGAATATGGAGCGGGATCTGATTACGAAGCATACCGAGTTGCGCAATGCTTTTGTCAGCCTTGAAAAGGTTAACGCCGAACTCAAATCGATGCAGGAGACGCTGGTGCAGTCGGGCAAGCTGGCCGCGCTGGGCGAATTGGCTGCCGGTATCGCCCACGAGCTCAATCAGCCGCTTACGGTAGTGAAAGGTTTTGCGCAGGAGGCGATTGCAGGTACAGACCCAGGTCATCCTAACTCCGAGCATGTCAATTACTGCCTGACCGAGGTGGTGCAGGGCGCCGATAAGATGGAACGCATCATCTCGCATCTGCGTAACTTCACCCGAAAAAGTACCGAGGATTTCAAGTGGGTTGATGTCCATGCGATTATCGACGAGTCGCTCGTCATGCTGGACAAGCAGCTTAAGAGTCGCGGCATTCGCGTGGAAAAGCACTATGGCACGAGCCTGCCCGAAGTTTACTGCAACCCGTTTCAGCTCGAGCAGGTTTTTATTAATTTGACGACGAATGCCCGCGATGCCATCGAGGCCAAACACGAAGGCAATGGCGTAATCGAGATTCACACGCAAGCCGCCGATGGCAAACTCGTCGAGATTCGTTACTCCGATAACGGCGTGGGCATCGCCGATACGAGTAAGGGAAAAATTTTCAACCCGTTCTTCACGACCAAGGAAGTCGGCAAGGGAATGGGGCTGGGGCTTTCAATTTCATACGGAATTCTGAACCGCATCAACGCCTCGATTCTGGTTGAATCGTCGGTTGGCCGCGGCACGGTATTTACGATTAAACTTCCGGTCGATTACCGGAAACACTAGGAATCAAGAGGGTACGGAATGGGAACACACATACTGGTAGTTGATGACGAAGAAGCCATTCGGAAGTTGCTGCAAACGCGCTTTACGCGTGAGGGCTGGACGGTCAGCACGGCCGAAGATGGCGCCAAGGCGGTCGAAGTTGCCGTCAAAACCAACCCGACGGTCATCGTCACCGACATCAAGATGCCCGGCCTTGACGGCTTTCAGCTCATTACCGAGCTGCGGAAGCGTGGCCAGGAATGTCCCATCGTCATGATCACCGGACATGGCGAAAAGGAAACCGCGATTGAAGCTATTCATCGTGGGGCCTTTGACTATCTCGAAAAACCTTTCGACATGGAAGAGATCGCGGTCGTCGTCAAGCGTGCCATCGAGCACCAGGCGTTGCGGCTGGCAAATGCCCAGCTGCTGTCGAATCTCGACGAGGCCAATAAGCGCCTGGCCAGCCAGCTCGAGGTGAAGACTGAGCTGCTTGGTCGTACGGTGGTTCCTGACGGCGGCAACGGCGCTGAAGATCTTTTGATTGGTAAGTCTCAGCACATCGAAGGATTGAAGTCGATGGCCCGTACGGTTGCTGAAAGTTTTGTCGGCGAAAACGATCCGGTGGTTCTGGTTACCGGCGAAAGCGGCACAGGCAAGGAAATGGTTGCGCGCTATATGCATGCGATCGCTTTTCCGAAAGACAAGCCCTTCGTGGCCATAAATTGCGCGGCTTTTCCGGATACTCTGCTGGAAAGCGAGCTCTTTGGTTACGAGAAGGGTGCTTTTACCGGCGCTACCAACCGCAAGCTCGGCCTTTTCGAACTTGCCAGCGGCGGCACGCTGTTTCTCGATGAAATTGGCGAAATGGAACTGCGCATGCAGGCCAAGCTGCTGCGCGCTCTGCAAGAGCGCGTGATTCGACGCCTGGGCGGTACCGTTGATATTGTAGTGAAGCCGCATATTATCGCCGCGACCAACCGCGATCTGGCCAAGATGGTTGCCGCACAGACTTTTCGCGAGGATCTCTACTATCGGCTTAACACGTTGCCCCTCGCGGTAGCGCCGCTGCGCAGCCGCCCGGACGATATTGAGGTGCTTGCGCATTACTTTCTTAAGCAGGTTTCAGTGGGACGGGGCAAAAAGTTTAACGGCTTCTCGCCAAACGCGTTGCGTGCCCTGGGTGCTTATAAGTGGCCGGGAAATATTCGTGAGCTCAAGAGCGTCGTGGAACGCGCTGTAATTCTGGAAAAGGGTCCCGTGCTCGAGCTGTCGCATCTGCGCCAGGAGCACCTGCATGCCCGAAATACCGAAGCCCCGGGCCATGCCGAAAGCACGGTCGCAACGGATACGCCGACGCCATTGAATGGCGCGTCGGCCGACTCGACAGGCGTTGTGCTGAGTTTTCCAAAGCTCAATGACAAGAGTCTGTCTGACCTGCGCAAGGAGATGGATGAGCGCCTGGTGCGTCAGATTTTGATTCAGACGCTGAGTGCCGAGCAAGGCAATGTTTCGGCGGTTGCCCGTGTGTTGCGTCTGGATCGAGCGAATTTGCTGCGAATGCTGAAGCGCTACACGATTGAGCCTGAACTTTTCCGTAACAAAGAGGCCAGCTGAGCAACGCGCAGCTTTTGACCTTGCCGATTGATTTCGCTAGATTGGCGGCATGGATCAAACCGAGAAAAATTCCGATGTGTCGGAGGCGCCTGAGTCGCCAGGCGCGCCAGCGCCGCTTGATCTTCAACGCACTTCAGACGTTCAAGATGCAGGCATTCAGGCCTTGCGTACGATTCGACATGACTTCAAAACGCCCCTCACCTCATTGCGCATCCTTGGCCAGATATTTCAAACCAGCCTTGAAAAGGGCACGTTGGCCACACAGCCGGAACGCACCGAGCGCAACTGCCGGCTGCTGATTGAACAGGTCGACAAGCTGGTTGGCCTGGCCGATAACCTCTATGAGATCTCGCTGGCATTGAGCGGACGCCTTAGTTTGGAGAAGCAGCACGCAGATCTGCGCCCGGTGCTTACGGATGCGATCGCCCGTTACAACCTCCCGATGCGAGTCGGGACCCCGGTCCAGGATGTGGAGCTGCCCCCGCAGCCTGTCTGGGGCGAATG
>JBBRLF010000387.1:0-4569 GCA_038231515.1 candidate division WWE3 bacterium | reverse complement strand
TCAGTACCGCGAAATGCAGGAACGCTTCAGCCGTCCTGGTGTGTACTTCCCGACAGAAACCATGCGTGACCTCGCCTTTGGCGTGAGCAGCATGCCGATTCGGGATCAGCTGTACTTCAGAACGGGACTCGCTCGCCTCGCCGACAAGCTTGAAGAAAAGCTGCGTTGGGGCCTCGATGAACCAGTCCGTCTGGGTCGCAATGATATCGTCGTGTCGCATTACGAAATGCTCAACGACGCCGTCGTACTTGAAGGTTTCGTTTCGGCTGAAGCCCGTCAGTTCCCGTTCAAGGCCCTGTTCGACCTGAACAGCCCTGACTCGAACATGGTGTTCGTGCCTACCGAAACCGAGCGCGAGCCTAGCGATGACCAGCTCTATGAGCTGCGCCAGCTCAATGAACGTATCGGCTACTACGGTGGCGAAGTGATCATCGAACCTACGCCGACGCCTGCTCCGATTCCGGAACCAGACGACTCAGTGCCGATGCCTGATCCGACCCCAGTGCCAGTACCAATGCCTGATCCAACGCCGGTACCGCCAGTGGTTATCGTGACTCCGACGCCAACGCCTCCGGTAGTGGTGGTTACGCCACCCCGTGGACGTCGCGGCGACTGAGCTTTGTATTCTAAGCAAGAAGAGTTGGCCCGGTTCTCTTAGTTGAGAGCCGGGCCTTTTTGCGTTTTGGGGAATGGCGAGTGGGAAAAAAGCGGAGCTATGAACTGAGGCTCCGGCTCCACACTACTCTTCCAGGTGATGCTGCAACGAAGCCCTTAGGCCCTCGTAAGAGCCCTTCCAAGCGTCCGCCTTGGCCCCCGCAAGCTTAAGCCGCGTGACTTCCTTATTCTTCCCGATAATGAAAACGCGAATTCCAACGCGAGTCGCTGGTAAGTCCATCTTCACATCGTTTCCGATCAACAAACAATCAGGGGCCAGCATACTGTCGGAGGAAAGAATACCCTCGTAATATTCCTTAGCCGGTTTGCATGCCTTCATGCGGCGAATGTGGGTGATGTCGGAAAAAATCTTGGGATCAATACCCGCCCACTTCACGCGCAGCTCGATAATCTCGATGGGCCAGACTGGATTCGTAGCCAGCGTGAGCGTGTAGTGATCCTTGGCCCAGTCCAGAAACTCTTTGGCTCCGGGCATGGGATAGAAATGTTTCTCAAGTCCGGGAAAGATAACCGCGACGGAGTCTTTGAGAATTCGTCGGCCTTCGTCGGCCTCGACGCGCAGGCGCTTGGAAAACAGTTCGACGATTCGAATATCGTTGGTCAGGTCGCGCGTGGGCTTGGCGAACTCCTGATTGATCTCGAGCAGGATTTTGGCCGCTTTGCGCCAGCCAGTATATTCTTTGAGTCGGGCCAGGGCCTGCATTCCGAAGTCCACTCCCAGGGCCAGACTGCGATTTCCGAGGAGTGTTCCATCCAGGTCGACGAGCAGGTGTTTAATGGGTTGTCCGAGTGGCATGGCTCTAAAATTATCTCATAAGAGCCGGGCCGTCTCTGATAATATGACTGAGGATCAGCTGGCGGTCAGGCTAGCGCGTTGGCTTGGCTCGAAAGCAGCGGTGGCATTGGACAGTCCATGGAGCTGGTGATCGCACGCAGTACCTCGGTTTCCTGGATCGTCACCTTGCCGTCGGCCAGCACGCAGCTGACAAACGCGTGAATCACGCGCTCTTTGACGAGGGGGGCGGCAAGCGCAAGCTTGGCGAGCGCGGCGTTAAGGCTAGCCGGAATGCAGTCCTTGGGTGAGGCCATCGCCAGGGCTTGGCTGGTGAGAGAACTCAGGGCCTTACGATAGCCGGGCTCGGCGTCAGTGGGCGATTTTTGTCCGGCAAAGGCCAGCAGGGAAAGTACCAACGTGATGTCGCCCAGCAGTGGCTCGATAGTTTTAAATTTTACCTGATCGCCGCGCAGGGGACTGGGATTCAAACCATGGTCCAGTACGGCTTGCAGGGCGAACTCAAAAAGATCGATGCGATTGTCGGCCTGAATCAGCGCACCGACAGACGCCTGAAAGGCCACGCGACCTTCGGGAATCATGCGTTTGAGCATGGGTATGCACAGGTCTAGCAGCGGCAGCCGCATGCGCGCGCCCAGGCCGGGCAACAGCTTTTGAACTTCCTGCGCATGGGTGAGCGCGGATTTCTCGCCGGCCGTCATGAGAATCTTGAGCTGCTTTTCGAGAATGCTGGGGGCGGCACTTGCCAGGGGTTCCATGAACAGCGCGTAGACCACGCCGCGAGCACCGTCGGGTTTTTGAGTAAGTCCACGCAGCTCGGCCGGCAGCGTTTCGAGCAGCCCGCGGGCCAACGCCAGATGTTCGTCGGTCAGCTCGCCAATCGTGGCCAGGGCGTTCTGGGGCGTGGTTTGGATTACCGGGGCCTGCGACTGAAAACCTGCCATGGTTGCCATGCTCATTCCATCAAAGTCGCCATCAAAGTCAGACGTGACCAGCGTCGAGTGCGCCGCCGCCTGGCTTGGCACGGTTGCCGCCGGCTGGGGCGCCCGCAGCCGGGGCTTCTCGTTCAAGAGCGCAGGGCTGATCGCTTTGATGCGCTCGTCGAGCGGGGGGTGCGTATCGAGCATGTTCAGCCAGGCGCCACCGATGGCGTCTGAGAAAAACATGTGGCTGACGTCTTCAGCGTGATGGCTCAGCACGGATGAGCCGCGCGCGGTCTCGCGAATTTTGAGCAGCGCTCCCCCGATTCCCTGCGGATTGCGCGTGAACTGCACCGATGAGGCGTCGGCCAGAAATTCGCGCTGTCGTGAGATTGCAGCCTTGATCAGGCGTCCGCAGAAAAAGCCCCCGAAGCCGACAATCGAGATCAGGGCGCCGAGGACGAAGACTAGAAAGGTGAAGCCGGCCCCGTCACGGTCCGACCCCGATGAACGGGTGGGCAGATTGCGAATCACGCTCATCCCGATTTTTCCGATGAGTAAAACGCCGAACAGCACGGCCGTGAGCCGCATATTGAGGCTCATGTCGCCGTTGAAGATATGGCTGAACTCGTGTCCGATCACGCCCTGCAGCTCGTCGCGCGTCAGCTGGTCGAGGCAACCCTTGCTTATGGTGATTGTCGCCGCGCTGGACTTGTAGCCCGCGGCAAACGCGTTGATGCCGGGCTCGGAGTCCATGATATATACGGCTGGAACAGGCGATCCAGACGCCAGGGCCATCTCTTCGACAAGGTTGAGTAGCCGGCGCTCGACACCGTCCTTCGTGCTGGGCTCAAGGTGCCGGCCGCCCATGAGCTTGGCCACGGTAGCGCCACCGCCCATCAGCCGCAGCGATTGAAACAGACTGCCCAGCGCAATAATCGCGAGGGTTGCGCCGCCCACATAGTAAAACAGTGGATCCGCGTACCAGCTTGAAAATCCGTCACCCAGCACGCGAAGCAGCGTGAAGAGGTCACCGTGCTGCTTGAGTTGCTGATTTTCTGAAGCCAAAATCACCACAACTTTGATGGCAAGGTAGCCAGCGAGCGTCGTCATCAAGACACTCAAGGCAAGAAGAAAAAGCAGCCGACCGGTTTGGCTGCGTGCGTGGTCCTGACGCTCAAAAAAATTCATGATTTGGCAATTTCAGGTGAACGACACCTTTACGTTTTCGCGCTCAATGGGATTTTCGATCGTAAAAAGCTGGGCACTGGCAAAGGCACCAGCGATAAGCGAGGTGGGAAAAGTTTCTTTGGCCGTATTATACTCGGTGACCGAATCGTTATACGCCTGACGGGCAAACGAGATGCGGCTTTCAGTTGAGGTCAGCTCTTCCATCAGCTGGTTCATCGACGTGTTGGCCTTGAGGTCGGGATAGGCCTCGGACAGCGCAAACATCTTGCCCATCGAACCGGTTAGCGTGGACTCAGACGTGATCAGCGCTTTCATCGCACCGGCATCGCCCGGATTGGCCGCGACCGCTTTGCTTGCGGCGTAGGCGGAGTTGCGGGCGGCGATGACGGCTTCGAGAGTCTCGCGCTCATGCTTAAGGTAGCCCTTCGTGGTTTCGACCAGATTCGGGATAAGGTCGTAACGTCTTTTGAGCTGGACATCGATTTGGGCGAAAGCATTCTGATAACGATTTCGCAGCGTGATGAGCCCGTTATAGAGCGAGACGAAGAGCACGGCAATCACGATAAAGATGCCCAGGACGACAAGAAGACCGATGTTCATTTCCATGCTCTCATTGTAGAAGTATTGACCATGAGGTCAACGGTTTTACGCAAAGGCCATGTCTCGCTGGAGCGCGCATTGTCCAAGCTCGGGATGGCTTCACGCACACAGGCCCGTGCGATGATTCTGGCGGGTGAGGTTACGGTAAACGGGCGCATCGTACGCGATCCGGGAATGAAAGTGGTGCCGGAGCGCGCGAAAATCACCATGGGCGATGTTCGTGCGAGGTTGGCCAAGCCCCGGACGCTTCTGCTGCATAAGCCCCGCGGAGTGGTGACGACCCGTTCTGATGAAAAGGGTCGGCCCACGGTTTACTCGCTGCTTGCCCAGGTCGAAGGCCACGTCATTCCGGTGGGCCGGCTGGATATGGCCACCACCGGTCTTTTACTC
>JBBRLF010000386.1:0-4583 GCA_038231515.1 candidate division WWE3 bacterium | reverse complement strand
ATTTTTCTGTTCACCGTGAACTCGGCGACCTGGCAAATGCGGCGCCCTTCGCCTTCCATGTCTTTGTTTAACCTTCAGCCCAGCTCGCTGATGTGCGGGTTGTTTGAGCTGGTGGACGTCGACGCGACCCTGGAGCTCAAGTGCAGATTTTCAGAATGCGGTACGACCGTGGGCGGGCTGCGCGAGGCCTTAAGCGATGTCCAGCTCGATATCAGAACGGCTGACCCCGAAGCTGATCGCAAGCTGGCGTCGGACGAGGATGATCCCCCCGAAAAAATAGAATTCGAGAAGGCTGCTTATAGTCCTGCTGCAAGAAAGAAAGTTGCCGCCGCCAAGGCCAAAGTGCGGGCTATTGCCGCGGCAAAAAAAGGCAAACTGCCAGGCGCAGTCGAGCCCCCGATCAAAGGCGCCAAGTCCGCCGTCGACCCCCAGCCGTCATCTGCCCGGCTGCCCTCGACTCGTTAAGCGTGCGTGGTTAAGGCCCAGATTGCTTCTGCCGAAAAGCATTGTAGGATGATGCACAAGCACGGCAAAATTTTCCTCGCAATGGCAGTCACGGCACTCGTGACGCTGACCACGTCTGGCTGTAATTTCTTCGGCAAGGTGGTGCCCGATCCGACTCCAGCCGTCGGTCAGCTCAACGACGGCACTTCGTTTGTCGGAAGCTGGAGCACGAGTTTTTCTGACGTCAGCACGAGCAATGTGCCTGATTTCGCCACCACCACCACCTTTAACCTTGATGGCAATGGCGGTCTGCAAGTCACAACCCGCGACATGCTTTCGGGGGGCGCCACCTGCGTGGGCTCGGGCCAGTATCGCCTGATTGGCGAAAATAATCTCATCCTATATATCCAGTCCGTGCTGCCCACAACTTGCGTGATGACGTCGCAGATTCAGCTTTCAAGCGTGCAGGTGTCGACAGGCTATCTGTCTTACATCGATCCGAATAGCGGCAATGCCTATCATCTGTTCTCGGATCGCGCGCAGCACATTGCGCCGGTTGGTGTTTGGGATTTTGCCGGCGCGGGCGGCATTGATTATCTTTTTCTGGACGTGCATGGGTATTTTGTCATGCAGACCACGATTGGCGGTCAGCAGTATCTGCTGCAGGGATACTACAATATCGTCGGGGGCGGCCTGTCGTTGTACTATTTCAATAATGGCGATCCGACGAAGGTGATTGGCTCCACGATTTTTGATTCGTTTGTCACGAATGGGCAGGTTCTGGAGCTCACGCAGACGACTACCAGTGGCAATATTGTTCTTGATGGTGGAATACTCTAGCAGGTTTCGGTTTCAGTGCGGCGCAGCCGGCATCTTCATGTCGTTTAGCCCGGAATCATCCTGCAGCTCCTGATCCCAGCCCACAACCTTCCCATTCAAAAACTCGACCTTGAAATAAGAGCGCTCATAAAACATCGGCGCTGGCTGCGAGGGGTTGGGCCCAAAGCCAGGGTAGCCATAGGGCGCAGCCAAGTTGCCGCCGCTGGCGCTGACGGGCAGGGGGGCACCGGGCCGGGCGTACTTCCAGACCGTGGTGGGTTTGCCGTCGCGCACGGCCTTTACCTTGTCGCTGGGCTCGCCGCGCGCCATGTACACCATGTCTTCGGTAAACCCCTTATCGATGCGTCCGCTTTGAATTTGCGCCTGAGTTTGGGCGGGAAACGAGTTGAACTCCAACGCGTGTTCCTTGACGCGCGAGTGGGTGGTGGCGCAGCCGGACAGGAAACCTAAAGCGATTAAAAAACCAAAGACCGGGGTGGTGGTGCAGCGCATACTGCTTAGTCTAGTCTGTTCGCGTCGTGATATCAAAGAGTGTGGTGACCGCATAGTGGTCCGATAGCGGCTTGTCGCCACGCACGGCTTCGGTAAAGGCCAGGCTGGAGCTTTTCACGCCGATACGCAGCTCGTAGGTGTCGCGATAAAAAATATAGTCCAGGCGCTGCCGGTGGTCTTCGTGGCTCAGAGCGGGCGCGGCCCAGGGGTTTTTGTCGATGTCATAGCTATAGCCGTCGCGCTGAGCTGGCGTGGGGGCGACCAAACTGCGGATATACTCATCATAAGAGTCACGCAGCATCAGATTGCCCTGAAACTCATCGTAGTTGGTCGAATGAAACTCGGAGTTGAAATCGCCCATGATAATGATCGGCCGGCCGATACTGAACTCTTCAATCATGCCCACGAACTGCATCAGCTGGCCCGTGCGCACCAAATCTTGATCCTGCCAGGCGTTGGTGTGCGTCGAATACACGTCGACCTCAACGCCGGGCTTGAGCTGCACCCGAATCATCATGGCGCCTTTGCCGGCGGTGCATTCCAGGTCGGCGCAGTCATGATATTTCTCAAAATGAGTTTCCAGAATGGGGTATTTGGAAATGACGATCAGGCCTGAGCCACCAATGAGGCCATGCGCCTGGCCACCAAACGCATGATACGGATGGCTGGGCAGCTTCCAGATGACGTCCGTCTTAGTCGACCAGGTTTCTTGGAACGCTACGATGTCATAAGAGCTCAGGCGTTTTGCGATTTCGGCGTAACGCCAGGGGGCATGCTCAGCTGGAACAGGAAGTCCCCAGACATTATAGGTCATCACTCGCAGCGGCATTGTTGCGGCGAGTACAGTGGTGCTGGAAAAAACGACCATCATGGTAAGAGCCCAGCTAGCAGCGATCCTTCGCATCTAGTTCCAGTATGGCACCATTTTGAGATCTGTAAATAGCTTGCTAAAGACGTCCCGCTGGCGGGGCTAGAGTCGCGACTTTAGCGCAAACGTGGTTTGAGCCAGCACCTTACGAAATCCGGTCAAGCGATTGATCTGCAGCTCGACGACAGACGCAATCAGCGCTTTCAAGCCCGTGAACGGGCGGATAAACACTTTAAGTCTAACCATCTTGCCCTCGTTATTTAAAGTAATCCGGTCAATGCCCTGGATCGCGTAGCCTTTCACCTGAGCATCGAACTCGAGCAGAATCTCGCTTCCATCGGTCCAGGTTTTGGTGACCTTGTAGTTTTCAAGCGACGCCAGCACGTCGGCCAGCAGGGGTGTGACCACCGACTTTCCGTCTTTGGGACGGTAAAGCGCGGGCGACACCAGCTGCACGTCCTCGGCCACCCAGGCGTCCATCAGACCGATGTCTTTTTTATCGACCGTACTATGCCAGGCGGCCAGAAAGCCGCGCACATCCACAACGCTGGTTGAATCATTCATTGTCGGGTAGCATACCGGTGACCATGAATGAACCGCAACACCCAATGTATCCCTCGATCTTTTCACCGCTCGACCTGGGTTTCACTGTCCTTAAAAATCGCATTCTGATGGGCTCGATGCACACCGGGCTCGAAGAAGGGCGGGGGAATTCCGCAAAGATGGCCGCCTTTTTTGCCGAACGCGCGCGTGGCGGAGTGGGGCTGATCGTGACGGGTGGGGTGTCGCCCAACTTTGCCGGTCGGGCCGCGCCGTTTTCGGCACAGCTCAGCTATTCCTGGCAGGTGCGCCACCATCGCACTGTTACGCGGGCGGTTCACGCCGAGGGTGGAAAGATCGCGCTTCAGATTCTTCATACCGGCCGGTATTCCTATCATCCGTGGGGTGTCTCGGCTTCGCGGCTCAAGTCACCCATCAGCCCGTTCGCGCCTTGGGCGCTCTCGGCACGAGGGGTGAAAAAAACCATTCGCGATTATGCCCAGTGCGCTTATCTGGCCCAGCAGGCCGGCTATGATGGCGTTGAAGTGATGGGGTCAGAGGGCTACCTCATCAATCAGTTCATCGCCGCGCGCACCAACCGGCGCACCGACTGCTGGGGCGGCAGCTATGAAAATCGAATAGAGTTTCCGATTCAGATCGTGCGACAGATTCGAGAAAAAGTGGGCCCAAACTTCATCATCATTTATCGCCTTTCGATGTTGGATCTGGTCGAGGGTGGCAGCGACTGGCCCGAGGCAGTTCGGCTGGGCCGGGAAATCGAAAAGGCGGGCGCAACCCTGATCAATACCGGAATCGGCTGGCACGAGGCTAGAATTCCCACGATAGCCACCCTGGTACCACGCGCGACGTTTGCAACCGTGACGGGCCAGATGAAAAAGGAACTGAGAATTCCGCTCATTGCCACGAATCGAATCAACACGCCCGAGGTTGCCGAAGGCATTTTGGCCCGTGGCGATGCCGACATGGTGTCGATGGCGCGGCCCTTTCTGGCCGATGCCGAGTTCGTCAACAAGGCGCGCACGGGGCGTGCCGACGAGATCAATACCTGCATCGGCTGCAATCAGGCTTGTCTGGATCAGATCTTTCAAAACAAAAGATGTTCGTGTCTGGTTAATCCGCGCGCGTGTTACGAGACCGAGCTGGTATACAAGCCCACGCATCGTAAATTACGAATCGCCGTGGTGGGCGCCGGTCCAGCCGGATTGTCCTGCGCAACCATTGCCGGGCAAAGAGGCCATGATGTCACACTTTTTGAAGCGGCTTCAGAGGTTGGCGGTCAGTTCAACCTGGCTCGCAAAATTCCGGGCAAAGAAGAGTTTGCTGAAACCCTGCGCTATTACCGGCGCCAACTCGAGCTTCATCACGTCAAGGTAAAGCT
>JBBRLF010000385.1:0-4588 GCA_038231515.1 candidate division WWE3 bacterium | reverse complement strand
GGCTGCGGTGCCTGAAGCCAAGGCTGCGGTGCCTGAAGCCAAGGCTGCGGTGCCTGAAGCCAAGCCCACGGTACCCGAGCCAAAGGTCACACTCCCCACGATCAAAACCCAAGGCGTTGCCGATCACATGTTTGATGCGGGCACGATTTCCAAACGTGCCAAGGGCATCACGGGTGCGCACTCCGCGCCCGAATTCGAGGCCGCGCTCAAGGGACAAGGCGAGGTGCTTTCGACCCGGGAAGTTACCGGCTTGCCGGGCGTCAAGCGCGTCGAGTACAAACTTTATAAGATGGGCGCGAGGGGCAAGCTGACCAACGAGCTTGCCGCTGGTGAGCCGTTTGCAAAAACGATCTTCGATCCGGCGAAATGGTCGAAAGCGGACATCGAAGCTCTGGCCCAAAAAGTCTTTGGCAAGATCACCACCGATGGCACGCATGAAGTCACGGTGGATGATGTCGACTTCATTGGCTGGGTTCGCGATGGCAAATTGCAGTCGTTTGGTGTGAAATAGAACCTATGGCAACGCCCGTCTCTTTTGAAGTCGAGAAACGTAATTTTGTTCTCGATGGCAGCTGGCCGCCACGTTTTTCGAGCTGGCCTGAGGGCTGTGCGCCGCTCTGCCGCGTGGTCGAAACCGCTTTTCGCTATGACGCCGCAAAATTTTTCTCAAGCATCCTGGCGCGTACCGGTCAGTCGTTTGAGGGCGAGGTTTCATTCGCCTTCCACGAACAGTATCCCGACGAAATCCCCGAAGGGGCGAGCTTCAACTACCTGGGCGAAGAGCAACAAATGAGTGAGAGCCTTCTCGATGAGTTCGTCGCCCGCTTTGCACTTGCAATGACATTGGTGGCGGCCCGAGCGCGCGTGGAGTTGCCCGCACAGGTGCTCAGCCTCGTCGCGGTTCTCGAGCAAAACGTCAAATAAGGCGTTTTCGAGTGCAGTGGACGCATTTTGGCCTGTCCAGCTGAGTCGAAATGATCCTGAGTAAAAACATCGGGTACATTTTGCGCCACTGCGACCCTTCCATTTTTTAACGAAAAACCGGGGAAAAGTCCGTGAATTCTTCCTTTGTTGGTTAACGCTTGCAAGCAAATCCAAATGGCATGGCTGCTGCACTAGGCAAACTCCACTGAAACGCAAGGATGCGCTTCCCATACAAACCCTTATTTGAGGAGAGACTGATGGAAGCGAAGAAACTGACTCTGGTGGCTGCTCTGTTGGCCTGTACCGTGGCCTTTACGGTAGGAAGTTCGTCGGCTGAGGCCAGGATTCACAGAAACGATTGTTTCAGACAAGGCTCGGCAGGCGCGATGGGGCGTTCGATGGGCGTGCGAAATGCGACTCGTCTGTTCAATGCCGTTTATAATCGCTTGAGCCGTTCCTGCGCGCAGCTTGAACGCATCTCTCAGATCATTGCCGAGACGCCGCTGGCCGCTCCGTCTATTCGTGGCGAATTTCAGGCCTGCTTTTATCAGGGGTATACCGATACGTTATTTGCGCAGCTCGATGGGGCGTACACCAGATGCGGCGACAAATGCTTTAGCGCGGGCTCTGAGGTTGGAGATATCTCGGCCCAAGGCTACTGCGCCGCAAGCGTTGCCGTGGGTGGTTTGGACGACCCCGGCTTCATTGCCCAGCCGCCTCTGCCTTTCTGCGGAGAGAATCTGGTGATGGGTTGCAAGAGTGAGTATGTGCTGGCGGCCACCGTCGATATTGCGGGTTGCTCGTATTACACCCAGGGCAGTTTCGCGCAGATCTTCGACAATACCGTGCGCCAGGACTGCTTCGTACCCTCGGACGTTCCAATCCGCGACGGCTTCAACTACTGAGAGGAGAAACTTCATATGAAAACCCGAATAGATATTGCGGATGTTGCCACTACAGCGCTGCTGGTCTTTGGTATCGCCTCGGCCATGATTTCGATCAAAATCGCTTCGGCTGATGAACTGCTGGCTGGTGATTATTATCAGGAGGGAATTGAATTAGGAGAACGTAACGGTGGGCTGCTCGCGCAGCGTGTTTATAAAAAGCTAATTGTAAAGAAAGGATGTGAGGCCCTGAATCAGTATCAGGAGACCCTGAGCCTGGTTGCATCGAATGTCGTCGCCCCCGAGAGCCCCGACGGAGGTGAGCGTCTGTTTACGGCGGGATTTTTTCAGGGGTACCTGTCGGCGATGGACAATGCGATCAAGTCGGCACGCACCGGGTGCAACGAGCTGGCTTACGATGATGGGGGCTTTCCCGGCGAACTTGCCGCGACCGTGCTCTGTCAGGCTGCAGATCAGGACGCCTCGGCCCTGGCGTCCATCGGCTTCGTGCCGATCTACGACGGCTGGGCCGCCAACCAGCTGGTAAAAGAGCAGTGTGTGGCGTCGTTTCAGGCGACGGTCAGTGGTTGTGCCTACACCGGCCTTGCGCTTGAGTTCCTGAGCAAAGTCCAGAATGCTGTCTGTTACTAACCTTAAACCGCCCCGATCCCGACCCGACTAAAGAAGGAACAACCACCATGTCGAAGCTAAATTCAGCACCATTCATTCTAACCCTATCCCTCATGAATGTGTTCACCGTCTCGGCCCCGGCCCAGATGGTGGGCATGGTGGTTCACCCCAGTTCCCAGCCACGTCACCCTGGGTCGATGGTGGTCGCGCCTCGCAGAATCATTGGCAGACAGCCCATCCCGGTTACCGTACAGGTCTATCCCGGCGCCCGCGCCATTAACCGCAATAATCGCTATGGCGGCGATGGCCGAATTTTCGTGCGACCGCCCAGATCAGGCGATCAGCTGGACACCTTCGTGGCTCGTATGGTGATCGAGCATGCCCAGGTGCTGAGCTGCGAGCGTCTGGGCAATATCCTGCGCCGTTTGGCCAATGACCTGCTCGCGGCAGCCCAGCTTCCTGCCTCGGCCATGCCGTCTGAACGACGGGGCGACAATCGCTACGATATGCTTCGCAGAAATCGCGAACGCGCACTTCACGATACGATGAGACACCCCGATTTTCACAAGGCATTGCTTGCGCGGCTTTCTGAAACTTTCAAGTCCTGCGACAAACCATGTTTCGATGATGGTGTTGCCGTGGGGATCATTTCGGGGTCGGGCTATTGTAGCGCCGCAGTGGCCGTGAATGGCTTGCCTGCCGACGGTTTTCAGTCACAAGAGCGTATTCCGGTTTGCGGAACCGAAACTTTTATCGGCTGCCAGCAGGGGTACACTCAGGCCGCCAATACGGTTGCGGGCTGTCTGGAATATGCCTCGGGCGCGAATCTCGCGGCCTTTGACGATTCGATCAGTCATGACTGTCATATTGATCAGCCTTGATGGTCGAATTTCGCGGCGATTCATGTTTCAATGATTAAATGGGATTTCTCGTCACAAATGCTGTGATTGCGGTGCTTGCGCTGACCGGAGTATTTGTCGGCCTGCCCAGCCGCTGGCTGTGGATCGATGCACCCACCGTGGTGCTCGCCGGGCTGCTGTGCCTTTCGGCGCCCGCATATATTTTGCCCGAGGCACATCGCCTGCGCAGAGTTGCGCGCTTTACGGCCTGGCTTACGCTGCTATTGGGTTTGCTGGCAGTGCTGGCGCTGGGGCTGGGTGCCGGCTTTCTGGCTGGTGTTTCGGGCGAGCTGGCGCATGGCGGGGTGATTGCTTTTCTGTTGCTCACCGCTACCGTGGTGGCCTATCTGGTTTGTTATCCCGTGCTGCAGCTTTGGTGGCTTTCTCGATGACCGACTGGCGCAAGGCTCGTGCGGTCGCGGGCGCCATTGTGGTGCTGGCCACGTGCCTGGGCCTGGGACTTGGATTTTATCTGCGACTTCGTCCACAATCGGATGCGTTGGTTTTGGCAAGCTACTGGAAAGAGGGGCAACGGGTGTTGCGTCAGGCGCTGCCGACGGGGGTCCGTGCACGGACGCCGCAGCCTGGTCTGGTGCTGGTCGAAGAGCGGATTACGGCCGAAGCACCGCTGCTCAAACTCAGTCCGTTTTTGCTTGGAGTTTCGCTGCTGCCCGGACGAGACGGCATTCATGCGCGACTTGGCAAGCGCGACGCCTACCTTACGCCCGATGATCTTGTTGCCGCGCAGGCCTACGCGGTGCCCTGCCGCCTGGGCAGCATTACAGTTCGATGCAGCGTGGAGGTGAGAAAAGTTCTGGCTGAGCTTGCCCGGGAACTTGCCAGCACGCCCGGCGAGGTTTGGCGCGCGGCCCGGCTTTCGCGCTTCTCGGTAGAACAGCTCAGCTCGCCGGGCCAGCCTGACATGCGAGGCGTGTCGGTTGCCGGGCTAACCCGTGGTGTGCAGGGTGCCGCACGTTATCTGGCGCACGTACTTACGAGCGCAGGCTGGTTTCGCTATGAGGTCAGTGCGTTGACGGACGCCACGAGAAACAATGAATATAGTTTAGCGCGGCATGGCGGGGCGGCCTGGTTTTTAGCCAGCGCGGGAATACAGCTGAAAGATGCCGAGCTCATCGCAGCTGCCGTGCGCGCGGCTCGGTGGCTGGCCCTACAGGCCACACAAAGCTGCGGGCCCTACCGGTGTGTGGGACCCAAGAAAGGCACGGCTAATCTGGGTTCTTCGGCGCTGGC
>JBBRLF010000384.1:0-4614 GCA_038231515.1 candidate division WWE3 bacterium | reverse complement strand
TAAGGGCGCTGTTGGAATCAAGGGCGTCAACGGAATGCAAAATCCCGGCGCCATTACCATCTTTGCAGGCGCAGTGGTGGGCACGCCCACCATTGACGGCCAAGGCCAAACCGGCGGCACCGGTGGTCGCGGCGGCCAAGGCCAGCGCGGCGGTGGTGGCGGAAAAGGCGGTCCCGGCGAAGCCGGAGCCTGGCCACCGTGGAAGGCACAGGTAAAGATTGCGGGCGGTAAAGGTGGTCCTGGCGGCCCGGGCGGCCCCGGCGGCCAAGGCGGCCCAGGTGGTGATGGCGGCGCAGCTGTAGCCGTAAAATTTTATGTTGCTTACGGAGCCTCTGACCCGGTTGACGTGCAGTCGGTGCCCGGAAAAGGCGGCACGGGCGGCGCGCAAGGCCATCGCGGCAAAAGCGGCGACCCCGGCCAGGGCGGAAAATCCGACTCCAGCAACGGCTTTCTCGGTGGCATCTTTGGCGGACCGAAAATAATCGCCGACCCTGGAAAGACGGGAATTTACGATGCCAGCGGCGATGAGGTCTCGGACCAAGGCGTACTTGGCACCGATAGCACGCTGCCCACCCATCGTGACTTTGAAACCTTTGACGCGCTTGAAAATCTGCGATTCGAAACGAGCCGCAGCTGGTTTGAATACCATTGGACGCGCATGCTCGAGATTTTGCTCGAAGATTCAATTCGTCTGACCTCAGAGCTGCAACGCACACGCGCCGAGCTGGCCTCGAACGCCGGTCTTGCGGCTACCTTAGCGCAAGCCAATGCCAAGTCGGCCGACCGAATCAGCAGAAGCTGGAAAACTTATTTCGTCGAACCCCTGCAAAGCATCGTGACCTCAGACGAGGACGCCGATGACCAAAACCTGCTTGATGCGGTACAGATTGGTACCGAAGCATCAGAGGCATTTCTGCACCTTGCGCAGGGTGGTCAATACGAACAGGCCTTGGCTTCGTTCAAAGGCCTGCTTAAAACCTCGCGCCTGCTAAGCAAGACGCGCCTTTCGACCGCCCTGCGCCACTGCCGCCCTTACAATGAGCTGCGCCAGACCACGGTTGAAAAAACGTTTGGAATAACCTCGCATTTTCGCCTGCCCGTGTGTGAAGACACGCACCCCGAGCGTTTTTTGCTGGATGAACAGAAAGAAATTGTCCTGGCTCGGGTTATCGACCCGACTCTCAAAGACCCCAAAGAAACTGACGGCACCCTGATCTCGACGCGAGACGAGTACGCCGAGCTGCGCGTGCTTCTGCACGCTGTTGAACCACGCCCGCTCAATGCGCTGGATCTGCATGGCGCACGTGGAAAATTCTGGCCTGACGAGCTGCTCGGGTTGTTCGCGCCCTCTGCCGCGAATGCCGCCGACCAGACACCGGGCTGGATTATCGAGATCATCGACGGCAAGCCATTTTCGCCGAAGCTGATTCTTGAAAACACGCCACTGCTCAACCGGACAATCGAACGCAACGGGCTCTTGTTTTCGTATGGCGCACCCGCTGAAAAAGACGTGGTGCTCGATACGCTGGCCTACTACCTTAGAACCGCTGCCGTTCTAGCCGGAGCTCGAAAATGAAAGCGGTATCGACAATGGGCGTGGCGATGCTGACGTTACTTTCAACCTTGACCCTTGGCACTCAGCCCGCGCGCGCGTCAAGCACGCAAGAGCTTAAAAATACCCTCGTCTCGTATCAAACCGAGTTTCCGAAATGGGTCCATTCCGTTTCGCTTCGCACCGTGCAGCAGTACTTTCTGATGCGGTACGAAGACTATGCCGTAACCGCCCTGGAACTCTATGCACAGGCGCAGCGGCACAATGAGAATTTGAAGCAGATCGAAAGCGCCTGGATCGCCGCAAGTCAGCTCGTCGACAGCCCGTTTGGCCTCGAAGACAACAGCATCACGCTCTATGCGCTTCGCAATATGGTCGAACGTGAGTCGATCGAGATAGATCTGCTGATAGCCGACATTACCCAGCTCGAGGGTCTGTACGACAAGGCCTGCACGGCCCAACGGCTCGACTTTGCCTATAAGTATTTTGACCCTCGCAGCCTGCTGCCCGTTGCCGACCTCGATCGCGCGTCGTCGGCCACCCCGGGCGCGCCCATTCGCGTGACGGTCAGTTTTTCAGGTGAAATGCAAAGCCTGCGCGCGGTTGACGAGAGCCCAGGCTCAAATCAGGCCTCGCTTTATGAAGCCACCTCGCGAGCCAGCACCTACGCCGCCGACAAAACCATCGGGGGCTACAAAGGTCGGCTGGTCGGCGCCCTGCTTGGAATCGCTATTCGCGGGCTGCTGCAGGCTTCAGAAGAAAGCGAACAGCGCAGCCTGAGCAATCAAATCAACGACGCCGCCAAAGAGGCCGTGAACAAGGAAAGCACGGGCTCGCAGGCGCAGATTACCGGCACGTGTAATGATTTTTTTAGAAGCGGCCCGATGACGGCTTTGAATGCCTTGAGCCAGAGCTCGGAAGGCTTGCCCGCACTGGCGCTTCGTGGCCATGCCTTGCGTAACCGCTTGGCGGCCGAGTTCATGCTGTTTCCCGCACGAATCAAGAATGCTCTGGCCGATCTTGACGTGAAGCTGCTGACTGCGATTGGCAAGGTCGATGCGGAGTTCGTGCTGGTCCGCAACACGAATCTGGAAGAGCAGCTTGCGCGCGACAGTCTGATGCATACCTTTATTCTGCAAAAGCTGAGTCCGGCAGTTCTGCGTTTGCATGACCCCTTGACTCCCCTAACTGCGAAGCTTGCCCTGCGCCAGCAGCTTTGGAGCGACCTGCTTGAGGGCGAGCAAAATTTTGGTGCCGACAATCAGCTGTGGAAAGACCAGGCCGACGCTTTTCGTGAGGAGCTGAAAAAATGAAAACGCCCAAGCTGCTCTATCTACTCTGTCTCCTGGCTACCCTTGCCGCAAACCGCGCGTACTGTGCCGAAACCACGCAGCTGCGCTATGTCGTTCTGCCTTCGCAGATTCGCGTGGGCGATACCGTAAAGGTTCTTGAGGCGGGTATTCCCCTGGGCCAGATCACCTCGCTGCCGCAGGCCGAAGACCTGCCCTCGGCCGACTCGCTGGGCGATCTTTTTCCGGCCCTCGTGACTCACGATAAAATTGAGATAGCCCGCATCGGCGCTGAGCGCGAAAAAATCGCCCAGCTCAGACAAGCGTCTCTGTCGTCCGGTGCGACAGTACCTGCGCCCGCGGCCCCAGTGACAACGGCGGCAGCCGCGGCGCCAGAAGCCTTTGACGCCGCCAAATATCAGCGCTGCCTTGTTCGCTCGATGGACAAGCTGGTTCGCCTTGGCCAGCTTCAAAAGACCAGCGGAAAATCAGTTGCTCTGGCCGGCGCCATCGAGACGCTGAATCTTTCGCTCGACCTGGAACGTGGCGATGGCACCGCGGTAACGCCAAATGGCGTGGTATGCGGCCGCTATCTTGGAAAAGCCGGCACACCCCGAGCCTCCGTGATTGAGGAGATCAAACTTGCAAAGGCCTTCAGCAGCATAACCGATAACAATGAGATCACGCTGCTGGCAACGGCCTATGTGGCAAGTCACCATCGCGACGCCGAGGTTAATGCACGTCTTGTCTGGACTTACTACTGGTATGCCCTGTCGCTTAAAGCCGCGTTCAGGCAAAAAAACGAAAGCCTGCCCTCGATTGCAGACCTCGGTAAACAGATTGGCACCAGCTTCAACGTCATCTTCGATACTCAGGTAAAGGTTCAGCTCGTGACCGGCGACCTGCTCAAGCCAACTCAGGCAGGGCTTGCGTTTGCGCAGGAACTGCTGAATTCGGGAGAACCTAAATGAGAAAACAACTCCTGGCCGTGGCAGCGCTGCTCGTCATACTGCTTGCACCGGCATCGGCTGCTGATCTTAAAGCAAACCCAAAAGCGGTGAAGCTGGCGAAAACCTATCACTTCGCTGCAGACCCACATTCCCGTGATGGCTCACTTGGCTTCAAGCCCGAGTCCGACCCCAACAAGCGGTCGTTGACGCCCTTACCAAAAGGGCACGAATATGAGCTGCCTGACAACCAGGCTGCAGCCCGCCTGCGAAGCGCGCGTGCGCCCGAACAGCTGGAAGCCGCCAAGGCAGCAGCCCAGCAAGGAAGCCGCTAACGCGCATGCCAAGAATCTTCAGCCACCTCTTATTTCTACTGCTTGCCGTTGCGCTGGCTGGCCAAAGCGCCAGCGCCTACGACGCCTGCATGGCCGTTTGGAACACGGGCTCCCAAAGCGGCAGCTACCAGTGTGGCGGACGTCCCGTCGAATCAATCGGAAACGGTGTGGGCCTTGGCCCTTGGGTAGGTAGTGGCAACCCTGGCCTCGATGCAGCCTGGTACGCGGCGCAATCCGGAAACTCAATCAGCCCCGAAGATCGCGCAACCATTAACGGGGCACGTGCCCAGCTCGAGCACCTCAGTACTTTGCCTGACATGACTGCCGAGCACGCAGCCGTACTGCGCAACTATCTGGACGAAATCGACCGCCTCACCACAGGCCGTGGCACGTTGGGCGGTGGCTCTGCTTTTTCTCCAACTCCCATTCCGGCAAACGTTCCGGCGCAGCTGGTGCGACCCGACATTGCGTCGCTGCTCGACGCCAGCCGT
>JBBRLF010000383.1:0-4618 GCA_038231515.1 candidate division WWE3 bacterium | reverse complement strand
TTCACGTCGATGTCGGCGAACTCCTCCAGCATCCTGCGACTAGTCACAGGAAGCCTCAAAGGCATCGCGATCTTGAAGTGAAAATCATGGAACAGCTTGGGGTCTATCCGAAGATCCATAATGGCCTTTCTCCATTGTGACGTTCTTGGCACTGGCGGTCAAGTATACACCTTCGTTACGAAGCGTTGATTGGCAGCGGGCGCGGTTTGGCTTAAACTGGTCTGACCAGAAGGGAATACCGACCTTTCTACTTGTCCCTTACTCAGGAGATTCAGGCTCTATGGTGACGTGCGCACGAGATATCATGACGACCGAACTTATCCTCGGCCATCCCCAGATGACGATCGAAGATGCCATAAAAACCCTCGTAAATAACCGCATCACCGGCATGCCGGTCGTCGACGACCAGCGGCGCATTGTTGGAATCGTCTCCGAATACGACATCATCAAATCCATTGAAAGCACCGAAAACGCCAAGCCGCTCGATCTTGAGCGCCGCATTGAGTTTTCGCACAAAGTATCGAGCGTAACCGAGGAAACGCCCCTGCCCGACATCCTCAAGCTCTTTGTCGAAAGAAAAATTCGTAGACTCCCGGTTATAAACAAGGACAATCAGTTGGTAGGGATCATTACACGCAGGGATATTATGAGGGTGCTCTTCTACCGATCCAAGACCCTCTGAACGGGTAATCACATTTGAAGCTGAAGCTCTCGAACGACAAGGATGTCGCGATTCTCGATGTCATGGAAGAAGTCAGCGCGCAGAACGTCTCTGTGCTGCGTGCCGGCATTCAAAAATTGCTGCAGTCCGGGCGGAATAAAATCATCATCAACCTGTCCGAAGCGCAAAGACTCGATATCGAGACCATCAAAGACATCATCAAGCTGCATATGGCGGCCGTGGAGCTCAAAGGCGATATCATGCTGGTGGGACAGGGCGACCTGATTCGCCAGGCCATCAAGACCTTCTCGGCCCCCCCTGGAATCAAGTTTTTCGAAGCCAGGGAAGCTGCCATTGCGGCCATGTCGGAGTCTGATACCGCGGTTGCAGCGGTGGACTACAGCGCTGGCGGTGACCCCCACGGCAAGCTCAAGCAGCAAGTCGCAAAGCTCGAAGCCGAAAACAAGGCGCTCAAGGCCAAGGTCACCCTGGCCATTGCCGACGAGCTGCGCAAGCTGCGCTTCGAAAATGGCATCTTTCAGACTCAGCTCTGGGCACTCGAAGAACACCTGCACGTGATTCGCAAGGAGCGCAAAAAGCCCTACGCGATGGAAACCGTCGAAGCCAAAATGAAGATTCTGAACGAAGCGCTGATCGGATTTTTAAAAACCGAAGAACTTCTGGCCAAGGACTAAATGGGCGAAGGCACAGATTCAAAGAAATCAGCTCTGACACTGGATGTCGAAAAAGACACTCTACTCAAGACGATTACCGCGTTGGAACGCGAGAATAAGACTCTGCAAGGTCAAATCGAGAGCGCCAGCCCCAAAGTACTCGAGGAACTCAAGGCCCGTAACAAGGATCTGAAGTCAACCCTGCTTGCAGTGGAAAAAGCTCTTGCCTTAGAGCTGCTAGATCGTAAAACTCCTATAGACGCAGCCGGATGTACCGACAAGCTGCAAGTGTTTAAGGCAGAGGTCTTGACCTATTGCACCGACAGAAAGCTTGATACGTTAATATGGAAAAAGCTCGAATCCTTGTAGTTGAGGACAACCTGGACACCAGACAGTTTCTCGAGACTGTCCTGTCCCGCGAATTTGAAGTGATCTGCACTGAGAACGCGGTTCTCGGTATCGACTACGCCCGCAACAAACGCCCGGATCTTATCGTGCTCGACATCATGTTGCCCATCCTGAATGGCTTCGACGCCTGCAATCTTTTGAAAAAAGACGAGGCGACCAAGAACATTCCGATCATCTTTCTGAGCGCCAAGAACACCGTGGGCGACATAACCCAGGGATTGGGGCTCGGAGCCGACGACTACCTGGCCAAGCCCTTCGACTACAAAGAGCTGGTGGCGCGCATCAAGGTTCGCCTGAGAGAAAAGGCCACCTATCAGTCCGAGCCCAAGGTGCTGACGCATGGCGATCTGAAACTGGTTCTGGACACGCGCGACACCCTTTTTGCCGGCAAATCGATCGAGCTCACCCAAACCGAATTCGATATTCTGCGCATGCTCCTTCAGCGTATCGGTCAGGTCGTACCGCGTGACCAGATCATTCAGGAAGTGTGGAAAACCGCGCAGGACACCGCCCAGAAACGCACTATAGACGTGCACATCCGTGCCTTGCGCAAAAAGATTCCAGCCCTCACGCGTCACATCATCTCGGTCTACGGCGTCGGCTATAAGTACGAGCGCTGAACCAGAAGCTACTTACTCGAACCGGGATTGCGCCCGTCCGTGTTCACTTGCAGGCGCTCTTCGAGGTTCGTGAAACGGTCTTCGGTCACGGTAAAGCTGACTTCCTTTTCCATGCCCAGCAGGCCGTTGACCAGCTTGAACTTGTAATTCCCCACGGGCACGCGCTTGCGCGACACCGGAGTGCTCCATTTTTCTTCGATACCATCGACCATCACAACGGCTTCGGCGCTTGGGGTCGTCTTGATGCTCACATAGCCGAATTTGGCCTGCTGCATGACGACTTCCTTGGTAAATTCTTTTCTGGCGTCCACGTCGCCGGCCTTGATCGTAAACGTGTCTTTGAAGATGCGGTAGCCTTCGCGTTCGACAATCAGGTCAATCGGCCGGTCGCTACCCGTCGACACGATGCCGGTCGTATCGATTACGGCACCGTTGACGCGAATCAGATTACCCACACCAGCGGGGTTCACCACCACCCGCAGGGTAACAGTCTGCGACGGCGTGGTACTCACGGGTACAGGAGCGGTCTCGCCGCCTGCCGGCTCCGGTGCCAGGATCACGTCTAAAACCTGGTTCTCGCCCGGCTTCAAGGTCACGACCTTTGTCGTCTTCTTGTAGCCATTGGAAGAAATCGAGATGGTCAGAGCTTTGTCAGAGGGCAACCCGTTTAGGTTTACCGGAAGCGCCTCGCCCTTCTTCTCGCCGTCGACCATGATTGTGGCCGCGGCCACATTACCGCGAATCGTGAGCGTGGCCCGTTCGGTCGCAGGGTCGCGCTGAGTCTGGCCCGTCGGGCTTGGAGTCGGCGTTGGATTGGTGTAATACCAATACCCGCCACCCAGCGCGAGGACGGCCAGAATCGCAACCATCGTAGATCTATTAGCGTCTTTTTGAGCAGGGCGGCGACTTAAGCCGGTGCCATTGGTGCGTGCCTTGAGATTCGACAACGTTTGTGTCGAGGTCGTTGCATATTGCTGCTTACCAGTCTGCTGCCGCGGCTTCGGCGCAATGCGGCCTGCCGCCGCAAAGTCCAGATGGACATCGGTCTTCTCTTTGAGCTCCACCGTGCGAAAGCTGCCGGAATTTTCCCGAGTCGTCGGCGCTGCACCCGGCTGCGCCGCTTTTGCCGCATGAGCCTTATCGTCGACCGTATTCAACGCAATGGTCGAGTCCTCTTTCGCAGGCGGCGCTGGTGGCGCGACCGGCGCTGCTACCGGGGCAGCGGCCACTGGTGCCGGTGCCTTTGGAGCTTCAACTGGTACCGGAGGCATCGTCAGGAGCTGTTCGACTTTTTCGTTGAGCTTTAACAGACGTTTGCGGTCTTCAACGATCTCGTTCTTAAAAAGATCGCGCGCATAATAGGCCAGATCGGCCGGATTGAACTCGGGCGCGAACTGATACAGAAATTTATGAAGCGCGCGCTGCATCTCTTCTGAGGTCTGATAACGTTGATCGCGATTCTTATGCAACGTCTTCATGACAATTGCGTCAAGCTCTTTAGGAACTTTTGGATTGAACATGCTCGGTGGCTTCACCGTGTTCTGGCAGTTTTCGATAAGCTTGAGTACGCCGTAGTCGTTGTCGCTGGCAAAAAGTTTTCTGCCCGTCAAAAGCTCCCAGAGCACGATTCCGAGGGCAAAAATATCGCTGCGACCATCCAGCACTTCGCCCGAAATCTGCTCGGGTGAAAGATAGCTGGGCTTGCCCTTGATTACGCCCGCGCGCGTCGACTCGTTGTTAGTCACGGCTTTGGCGATACCGAAGTCGATAACCTTGACGGCGCCGTCGTACGAGATAAGCAGGTTCTGGGGACTGATGTCGCGATGGACGATGTTCAGGCTCTTGCCCGAAAACTTATCCTTGTAGCTATGAGCATAGCCCATGCCATGCGCCGACTGCTCCATGATGAATACTGAAACTTCGACGGGAAAAGCCTGTTTGATTTCGGCGAAACGGGTCATGAACTGGCGCAGGTTCTTGCCGTCCACGATCTCCATGGCAATATAGAGCATGCCATTTTCTTCGCCGTAGTCGTAGAGCTGCACGATGTTCGGATGCGTAAAACCACTGGTGGTTTTGATCTCGCTCTTGAACATGTCGACGAATTCTTTGTTTTCGGAATAGTTGCCAATAATGCGTTTAATGGCGAGCAGGCGTCCGCCGCCGTCAATCGTCGCCATACGGGCGCGATAAATCTCGGCCATACCGCCCTGAGCGATCATGTCGAGTAGGAAATATTTGCCGAATTTCTTCAG
>JBBRLF010000382.1:0-4634 GCA_038231515.1 candidate division WWE3 bacterium | reverse complement strand
GTGGGATATCGCCTGGTGCACTGGCACGAGGCTTTGCCAGGAATATTGTGGATCGTACTCGCAGGGCTTGCAGATCTATGGAAGAGCTCGCTGCTTCTTGCAGTCTTGCTGGGCACGGCGCTGGTCGTGCTCGTAAACACGTTGACCGGCCTCGATGCCGGATATGGTAGCTGGCAGGTGGGCATCGCCATGCTCGTTTGCGTGGTAGCGGTGCGAATGGCTTACGCATTTTTTCTGCCCCTCGAATAGCTTTTTGCGTTATATTGCAGCAATGGGCTTGATCATGGGGATTCTTTTCAATGCGTGTCCGAAGTGCTTCAAAGGCCAGGTCTTTGGCGGCTTTTTTTTTCAGATGAACGTGAAGTGTTCCGAATGTGGCTTTGTCTTTGAACGCGAGCCAGGCTATTTTACCGGGGCTACTCCGCTAAGCTATGGCCTGGGCTTTATCGTCACGCTGCCCACCTTTCTCTTTCTGTTATTCAAGGACATCTCACTGGGCTGGACGGTAGCCATACCGGGAATCCAGCTGGTGTTGCTTTCTCCCTTGCTGTTCCGCTTTTCCCGGCTGATCTGGCTGCACATGGATTGCCGTTATATCAGCAAGATGAACCCCTAATGTAACGCGCCCGCCCTGCGTCTTGCAGACACAGGTGACCGTTCGGTCGGAACACGGTAGAATCGTGAGCTGGGGGATCTAACTTGTTTGTCATGTTGAGCTTGCTCATCGCCATTGCTTCGGCGCGTGCCGACACTCTTGAGCACCGCCTTGCGACGATCGAACTGCCCGAGATCTGGGTAAAGGTCGCGGCGCTGGCGCCTAATGTCTATATGGCCATGCAGCCTGGTGAGGTCGTGGGCAAACGCGACGAGTCCTATCTCACCATTCAGTCCCACGCACTCGAAGGCAAAGTGGGGCATCTGCGCAAGCAGCTCGAGTCGGACAGCATCCGGCCTGGCTCACGTTTTGGTGAGTGGAATGTTTTAAAAATTCAGCGTACCGGCGACTGCTTTGCGCTGCAGCTCGAGAACAAACGTCGCGTCGAGCAGGAGTGGTGCTTCAACTCAGGGCGTGCCTTTGTCGTTACCGAGTCGGGGCCGCGCCGCCTGGAGCTGAATACCCGGAAAAAATTTCGAGCGGCAGTTACTCAGGGGGAGCCCGCATCATGATGAAGCTTGTGCTGGTCGCAGCGCTTTTCTGTTGCCTGGGTTCGATCGCTCATGCCGATGGCGTTTGCGCGCCTTCGCCGGGCCAGGCGCTGGGGCAGCCCGCGATGGATCTGTGCCTGAAAGCGATGAAGGGCAAGGAGCTGCTGCCAGGCGAAAAAGAAAATGACGGCACGCCGGTTGGCCTTCTGTATTCCTGTGCCCGCTGTCTTGAAGGCGTGGGCTTGAGTGTGATCGATGCCGTCAAAGGCATCGCGTATTTCGCCAAGCTGCTGGCCGTGGAAGCACCAAAGTATATCTGGGATAAAACCAAGCAAGGCTGGTCGGCAGCAAGCACCTACGTGGCCGACTGGTGGAATGACGCCCCTGATGCCGTAACCGGTGCCATCGGGGCCTCGGATGCGAATGCCGAGGCTCATAGTGGTCTCATGAACGCCGCCAAGGAATACTGGCAGGCCTTCAAAGATTTCGTAAAATCCATCGGTACCTATATGGACGAGCAGTGGGAAGAGTTCAAGTGCCTGCCCGCAAGCTTGCAGTCGCAGGTGCTTTGCAAGCTGGTTTTCGATGTTTTCATGCTGGTTGTAACGCCCGATAAGATACTCAAAGGCACGCGCTGGGCCGCGCAGCTGGGCACGGCGCTAAAAGGCGCGGTGACGGCGATCAAAGCCAGTAAGCTCGTGCAGGAAGGCACCCTGGCAGTGAAGATTGAGCGTATAGGCGTGGCCATTACGGTTGGCGCCGAAGCGATTCAATCGAGCGCGCTGGTGCGCCGGCTGGGCGATTCCCGTCTGATGGAATATGTGAACGCCGCGGGCCAGAAAATATTGAAATTCGAAAAGCGGGTCAATGGCCAGTGGGTTGCGCGCGAGGTAATGCGCGATGCCGACACGGGTATGATTTTGCGCACGACTGAAACCGGCAAGGACCTGCTTACGAGTGCGGTCACTCATGCCGCGGGTGAGGCCGGCAAGGCCAAGGCGGCCATCGTGGTAGTCTACGTCAACTATCTGGGTAAGGTGAATTATTTCAAAGGCAGCGCAGTGGCGGGCGACAAGTATCTTAAGGCCGTGGCCAAAGCCATCAAGGGCGTCATCCGCGACGAAGATCTGGCCTTTCGCTACGGCGGTGACGAGTTTTTATTGCATCTCGACAATGTTTCGCCCAAAGAAGCGCAGTCGATCATCGCCAAGATCAATAAGGCGGTGGCCGAAAGCCCCGAGGCGCGCGAAATTTTCAATATTCAGCGCCAAGCCATGGCCGAACAATATCGGGTTGTGAGCAAGGCCAAGGGCTTTGCCGAACTTGGTGCCGAAGTGACTGAAAATCTGGGCAAAGATCAGCTGGCTCTGGCCGAGAAGGACTTTCCGAAATTTCAGGCTGCTTATCTCGAGGCCCAAAAAGGCGCAATTCAAAACATGAGCAAGATGCGGCCCACCGTTTCGGCGGGCAGCACCATGATTCGCGAAGGTGACACGGCTGAGACCGTCGTCGAGCGCGCCAGCAAGCAAGTGGGCAAGGTCAAAGGCGACTACAAACGTGCACTGGGTCTTGATGCCGAAAAATATGGCACGGCGGGGGGCGAAGGCGCGGCCGTTGGCCCTAAGCCCACGATGCCTGAAGCGTTGCTGCCCGATTAATGAGTCTGGCCGCGCTTTTCCTGATTCTTGCCTCGTCGCTGGCCTGGACCGGGTTTGATTTTACGCGCAAGCTACTGGTGCGCAACATCCGTCCCTTGCCGCTGACCGTGCTGGTCATGCTGGGGCAGGTGCCGTTTTTTTTCGGCTGGGCGTTTCTCGCCGATGAACTTCATGTCAGCTCGGGCTATCTGGTGCCAGCGCTGGCGACGTTTGCCCTGAATATCGTGGGCAACGTATTATTTTTGTGGTCAGTGCAGGTGTCTCCCTTTAGCGCCGTAATGCCGATGCTTTCGTTTTCACCGGTTTTTGCCACGCTGTTTGGATTTTTGTTTCTGGGCGAAAAACCGACTGTGGCTCAGGGGGCCGGTATTGTCATCGTATTTTCGGGCGCGGTGCTGTTCCATTTCAATCGCAGCTTGTTGAAAGTTGAAAAAGGAGTTTGGGGAATGTTGGGCGTGGCGCTGCTGTTCAGCGTGGCCGTCACCTGCGATAAAGCGGCGTTGAGTTATGCCGCGCCTTCGATGCATGCTTTGTTGCTTTGCCTGGTCGTATCAGCGGGCGCGCTGCTTATTACGGCCGCGCGCGGGCAGGTCGATGATCTTAAACAGGTTCGCTCGGCGGTGGGTTTATTTATCCTGGCCTCGGCCTTTGCAAGCGTGGCTCTGGCGTTGCAGTTTCTGGCACTTCGTTTTGCGCTGGTGGGACTCTTTGAAGTCATCAAGCGTTCCAGTGGTATGGGCGTTTCGCTGCTGCTGGGCTATTTCGCCTTGAAAGAGCAGATCTCGCTGCAAAAAGTGGGGGGCGTGATTATGATGGCAGTGGGAGTGGCCCTCGTCTTAAGCGGGTAAGCGAGCTCAGCCCCGGCTTTGTGGCCAGGCTCGGCACTTTGTGGCCAGGTTTGGCTCTTTGTGTTAAGACGTGGCATGGATTCCAAGCCCAGTGATTACTTCGCCCAGACTCGTCCCGAGATGCTGGGCTATGTCCCTCGCAGTGTGCCGCGCGTGCTTGAAGTCGGCTGCGCCAACGGAAACTTCGGCGCGCAGCTCAAGCGCGATCATGGCGCCGGCGAAGTCTGGGGCGTCGAGATGGACCCTGCGGCAGCGCAGGTTGCGCTAAGCACGCTGGACAGGGTTCTGGTGGGTGACATTGGAAGTTTGAGTGACGAGCTGCCGGCCGGACATTTTGAATGCATCGTCATGAACGACGTGATTGAGCATCTGGCTGATCCCGAGGCCGTGGTGGCGCGCCTGAAGCGCGTGCTGGCTCGCGACGGCGTGATCGTCTGCTCGATACCGAACATCCGTTATCTGTACACGCTCTTTGATCTGGTGGTGCGCAAGAAGTGGGAATACGAAGATGCCGGCGTACTTGATCGCACGCATCTGCGGTTTTTTACCATGAGCTCGATCCGGAATTTTTTTGAAAAGCTTGGCTTTGAGGTTGAACGGCTTGAGGGAATTCACGGGCTGCAATCCTGGAAATTCACCGGGCTCAACGCATTATTTTTGGGGCAGCTTTCGGATACGCGCTTTCCTCAGTTTGCCTGCGTGGCACGCCTGCGGGACGCGAACAGGAAATAACCCAGGTGGCCCAGCGTGTAGAACACGGCCACGGGCACATTCATGCAGGCCGCCGACTGCGGGCTGAAGCTGGCGGCATAGGCATAAGCCACGCCTGAAAAAAGCAGCCAGGGCACCAGCACAACCAGCACCAGCCCGCGAATATTTCCGCGGCTGCCGATATAGGTTCCGTGCGCGAAGCAAAGGGTGGAGATGGCCACTCCCACTAACATCCAGCGAAAGTAGCCTTCGGCCCGGCCCAGCTCGCCGG
>JBBRLF010000381.1:0-4635 GCA_038231515.1 candidate division WWE3 bacterium | reverse complement strand
GTCTGACTTCGGAATCACGCCACCCGTCTTAATGTTGGGCACCCTCAAGACGCGCAATGAAATTGATATCTCTTATGACGTAATACTCCTATCCCTCCAAAGGAAATAAAATCCGTGAGAATGAAGCCAGGATTAGCGTATTGTGCGGCAGCGTCGCTGCTGTTCGGTCTTTCGTCGGCCCAGGCACTCGAAGTACTCAAGAAGGAAGATGCCAGTCTGAATCTGGGGGGCCGGTTCCAGCTACTGGGAGTCGCTCAAAAGGTTGATGATCCCGTGCGTCCCGACGGCCGGGTTTTTCTGTTCCTCAAGCAGGCCCGCATCATGGTAGACGGTTCGCTCGGCGATTACCGGTTCTATACGGAATGGGCGATGGGCGGGGAAGAGGAGGTCAAGAACCTCAACTATTCAATGAGTCTGCTCGATCTGCGAGCCGATATTCCAGTGGCCGAGCACCTCTATCTGCGTGTTGGTCAGTTCAAGGTGCCTTTTGGGCGGGAATCGTTGGTGAATGACGGCTCGCTGCTCTTTACCGACAGGTCGCTGTCTTACTTTGGTACTCGTGTGGGCCGAGACGTCGGTCTGGCGGCAGTCGTTCAGAAAAAAGGAATGATGGGCACCTTTGGAGTCTTTACCGGGGGCGGGCGCGACAATCCGGAAAGATATTTGCCGGAAAATTTGGGAATACCCTTGCTGGCATTGCGCTACGGCTATGACAGCTCGGGGCAGGATCCTTATAACTACAAAGACAGCGGCAGCTTCATGGGTAGCGAGAATGAGTTTTCGACCTTCCTTAACCTGGCCTACACCAAGGACTCGTTGATCGGCCATTCCACGGTGCTTAACGTCAGGCCCACCGATAAGTCGCTGCTGCTGAATTCAAACTGGAACCCTTTTCTTGCTCAGGCGCCGCTCACCAAGGGCCACCTTTACCAGGCCAGCATTGACTCGCATCTGAAATTTCCCATGGGCGACTTTACGGGCACGGGCGAGGTGGAGCTGACCCACGCGGCGTATTCCAATGACTATGGTACTTTGCAGGTATCGGGCGCCAGAGTACAAGGTTCGGCAGCACTCAATCCATTTGAGCTTTCACTGCGTTATTCGGTGCTTTTTCCCACCGACAAGTTCAAGTATCTGGGAACGGCGATCACGGGAACAACCCCGTTTCACGAAGTCACGCCAGCCATTACGTTTTACCACCGGCCCTGGTCGCGGGTGACGCTGGAGGTGCCACTGCTGATTCAAACTCCGGTTGCGGTGGAAAACGGAGTTGGCTCTTATGTTCTCATGGAGCAGCAGGATCAGACGACGGTCGTGGCCGGCGGAAAAGGCTCAGTCAACCGCCAGTTCGTGCCGGAGATTCGTCTCATGTATCAGCTTACATTTTGACGTCATGACATATATGCGGCGCCGGTTTTTCGCTCTGGCCGTGTTCTGCGGCACGCTGGGGCCTTGCGTGGCGCTGGGCGATGGCTTCGAGGGTGGAAAGATATTTGAACTGGAATCGCAGCAAAAAAAACTGCTTTTTACGTTGCAGGCGGAGCTGCTGGCCCCGGATTCGAAGACGCGCACCTTCAGCAGCCGTTACTTCGATGAGAAGGGGCGGTTGGCCATGACTGAAAGAGCCAGCTTCAAGAACCTAAAGCTCCAGACCTATACGGTCACTCAGGAACAGCTGGGCGAAAGCTACGAGCTGCGAGTAGAGCGCGCTCGGCTGCTTTTTCGCGTCACCAGAGCAGGGCGGACCGACACGAGCGATATGGCGCTGCCTGAAAATCTGGTGATCGGACCTTCGTTCGTACCGTTTCTCCAGGCGCATTGGGGCACGTTGCAGAGGCAAGAGAGGGTAAAAGCACAGCTTGCCGTGCTGGACCGGCGCGACACCTATGGCTTTGAATTCAAGAAGGTGCGGGAGACGGAATTCCTGGGACAGCCAGCCACGGTGATTCGGATGAGTCCTGTCAGCATCATTGTTTCGGCGGTGGTGCGCCCCACATATTTTACCGTAACCCCTGATGGGGCCCGCATTCTTGAGATCAGAGGGCGAATGCTTCCCAAGCTCAGAGTTGGTGAGCGCTGGGTTGACTTTGATGGCGACGCTGTATTTATCTACTGAGGTCCAGCCGATGATCGGCGTCCTTGGACCGGTATTTCATCGCCGGAATTCCAACTGGTCGTGAGGCCTCGTCGTCCCAATACCGGTCACGCCCGTAGTGATCGTGTAGGGCTGCTTCATAGGTTCTATCGAGCAGGCTCTGCTCGGAATATTCCGGAGCATTTCGGAGCTGCTGCTGCGAGAGAGAGACAAAGACCTTGGACTCCACCCAGCTTACTCCTTCTATCCACGGGGGTGAAATGAGGACTTGCCTGCCAGACAGCCAGGTTCCCGTTTCCACGACCAGATAACGAATGGCCCAGGTCTGGTCGTCGATGATGAAATCTTTAACATGGCCAACTTCGCCGTCAACGGCCTGGATGTGGTAACCGGCCATGTCCTGCGTGCTGCGCAGGTGAGGATCCCAGTAACTTTCTTGAGCCGCAGCGCTGTCGTTGCCGCCCTTTACGATATAGGGACTGGCGCCCCAGGGATAGAAGCCGCTCCAGTACAGTGGCCAGCCGTAATGGCCGTAGTAGTCCAGTTCGAACTGCCGGGAAACGGGCCGATCGCAATCCAAAGACGGACTCAGTTCGATATGCTTCATGGTCAGATCCACCTCAAGCACATGTTCCTGCACGTCTATCGATTGCAACGCATAAGGCGAGATCAGCACCTTGCGGTTCGTCAGCCAGTTGCCCGTATCGGCCACCAGATAGCGAATCGTCCAGTGCTTGTCGTCGAAGTAAAACTCGTTTACGGCTCCGATAAAGCCGTCTCTTGCGCCCAGCTTGTAGCCTTTGAGTTCTTTGGATTTGAACAGCATGGTTGCTTCCCCCTTAAGATGGATTCAGGCGTTATTGTCTCTGAGCTTTGCGACCCAGAAGGCATAGGAGTCGATGAAATTGATCAAGAACGCTCTTGTCTTCTCGTTCGTCAGCGTGCCATCGGGGCCCAGCAGATCGCCGGCGTGACCAAGGTAGGCTTCGGGTTGCTGCATGGTGGGCATGTCCAGAAACACAAGCGATTGGCGCAGGTGATGGTTTGCCCCGAAGCCGCCGGTGGCACCAGGCGAAGCGCTGATGATCGCGGCGGGTTTTCCGCTCCACACACTTTTGCCGTAGGGTCTGGAGCCCACGTCGATGGCATTTTTCAGGCAGCCCGGTACCGAGCGGTTGTACTCGGGCGTGACGAAAAGCACGCCGTCGCAGGCTTGGATTTGTTTTCTGAAATGGGTCCAGGCCTCGGGCGCGTGGTCGCCGTCCAGATCGTCATTAAAGAGTGGCAGATTTCCGATCTCGATGAGCTTCAGATCAAGAGATTTGGGCGCCAGCGCAAGGAGTGCTTTGGCGATGTTGCGATTGAGAGAGTCTTTTCGCAAGCTGCCAACCAGGGTTACGATTTTCATGGAATCCTCGCTTTCCTAAGAGACAGCTTAAGCAGTTTCTGTGCCAAGGGTGGCTACGCCCTGACGACGGTATGCTCGTACTTCTCTTGCTGGCTCTGCCCCGGTGTTGAGGCAGTTTGCCTCTCGGCTTCACAGCGTGCGAAAACGCTGAATCGTGGCCAGCGGCTGGATGAGCTCAGGCCTGACTTCGATGGTCAAGGCAATGGCCCGTAGCATGCCTGGCGGTGAGATGCGCTGAGATCGCGTCCAAGACCTGACGCTGAACCTGCAGCGAGGTAAAAGTATGATCGGCATTTTTGACGTTGATGCGTTGAAACCTATTTGATTTTTCTAAAGCGCGCATGTCTTTCTTGAAATGCAGGTCGAGATAAGCGACGCCGGGATTGTGCTCGCTTACGACAAGCAGAGTATCAACTGCGCGAGCGGCCAAGATGCGCAGGCAGGCGGGAACACTCTTGTCGGCGGTAGTTGTGTCGTACTCGGGTACGAGGCGCGGTCGCCTCGAAGTCGCGAGGAGTGTCTTGGTAATCCGATATGCTTTTCCCAGGGTTTCGCGTAAACCATGAGTGACCTTCACCTCGTCGCCCATAAAAAACGTGCGTGGGTTCAGCATAACCGCACCCGCCACGCGCGGCTCCTGAAACCCCGTCTGAAACGCGATATCGGCCCCAGAGCCCAGACCCGCGATGATGAAGCGATTCACCGCCAGGCGAATGCTCAGAAACGTCATCGCGGCTCTGACGTCGTCGATCGCACGCTGCGAATAGCTGACGTTCATTACGGAAAGGTCGAGGCGCAAGACGTAAAAACCAAGCTCCGCCCATTCACGCGCCATCTCCAGATAGAAGCGATGGGGCCCGATGCGCTGGTTGGCGCCGGCATTGACGATGACAATCGCGGGGCGCTCGAAGTTGGCGCGCTCGGCGGTTGGCGAAGCCAACATGCCAAAGAGTGAGTTGTCCGGGCCGAAAGAAACCGGCACCTCACGAGGGGACCTTGTCCCACGGCTAGTTGAAACTCTGGGCTGAGTGGCTCGAGTTTTTTCATGCGACTTGAGCGTTTGTGTCGGCTTCTTTTTGCTCAACACCAACACACAGGTGCTGCAAACGGATCACGAGTGCAGCAAGCCCAG
>JBBRLF010000380.1:0-4647 GCA_038231515.1 candidate division WWE3 bacterium | reverse complement strand
AGAACGCAAAGGGCACGACCAGCTCGGCGAAGTGGGTGAAGAGCACGGCGGCCTGTTTTACAAGTTGCGGCAGCTGGTGAAAATACCAGCTCAAGGGGTTGGGCAGGGGCTGCGTCTCAAACTGAAACTGCAGGCAGCTCAGATTGCGCCAGCACTCATCGCCCCGTAGGTTCGACAAGCCAGTGCCAACCAGCACTCGAAACAGCACCCACCTGAGCAGCCAGATCACGAGACGCGGAGGCTCTGCTTTGGCCGAACCCAGAAAAATCGCCAGAAAGCCGGCTTCGAGCAGCAGCGATTCCCAGCCATATCCATAAAAAAGCTGCCCCACATTTACAAATGAGAGATAGAGCACCCAAAGCAGACCCCAGACCAGACTCGAAACCCAGAGGCGGTAGATGTCGCTCAGGCCCACCGCCGCCGCCAACGCCAGCGCGGCGCCCAGACTGGCCAGGGTAAGGGCAAACCCGTCGCTTGAGTTGAGCCAGAGCAGGCTTGGAACATCGCCAAACTGAACTTGCTTCAGAAAGCCGCGCACGGGCAACAGCCCGTTCACGCCCAGTAGCGGCCGATACTGAAGCAATACCGTGGCGAAGCCAATGAAATAGATGAGGCCCAGCGCACGCTGAAACACGAAACGGGTGAACCAGTACTGCGACGGAGTGGCGCCTTTCATGGGTCCCATTCTACGATAAATTGACCGTGGGTTGAAAAACTTCTTCGATAATGAGAGCGATAGTTTTATGCCCAATATCGAAATCAAAGCGCGGTACCGCGATCTGGACAAAGCCCGGCGCATTGCCCGCCAGCACCAGACCCAGTACGTCGGAATATTACGGCAGACCGATACCTACTTCAAGACCAACGCCGGCCGGCTGAAGCTGCGGGAGTTTGGTGCGGGGCCGGCGCAGCTCATCCCTTATCAAAAAGCCTATCAGACCTCGCCGATGCGCAGCGATTACGCACTGCTGCCCGTGACCAACCCGGAATTGGTGAAACAGCTTTTTGGCGCGCTCCTGGGTATTGAGTTCGTGGTGGATAAGCGGCGCGAAGTTTTTCTCGTCGACAATGTGCGGGTGCATCTGGACCAGGTGGCAGGCCTGGGTAACTTCGTCGAGTTCGAGGCGGTTTTTACCGAAGATACCCCCGCGGCGCGCGCGCTCGAAACAGCCCGAGTTGAGCAGCTCATGGCGGTTTTTGAAATCAGCGCGGCTGATCTCCTGGACCAGTCTTACGTGGATTGTCTGATGGGTTTGGCCGATTCAGAGGCATTACAGCGGCGACCCATCCAGCCGCCATATAGCGCCAGTGCCGTGATCAGCACCAGGGAGCTAGCTACCGACTGACGAACCGAAAGCTGCGGTACCATAAAAAGATAAACCGCGGCCGAAAGCAGAATCGTTAGAAATACTCCCAAGGCCACGAGGCTTGTCGTCTGATCCAGGATGGGCTTGAAGCGCACGGGTGCCACTACCGCAAACAACGCAGGCACATCCGGCAGCTTGCCCGTAATCGGGTCCCAGCCCGGACGTTTGAAGCAGGCGCGCAGCGACCGCGATTTAAAAAGATCGCCCCACGGCGCAAGCGACGCCCAGATCGGATTCCAGCTCTTGAGCGGCTTGAGCACGCCGTAAACCACGGGCGCTTTTTCTTCGGCATAGGTGCCGAAGAGTCGGTCCCACACAATCAAGATCGCCCCGTAGTTGCGGTCGACATATTCCGGATTGATGCCGTGGTGCACGCGGTGGTTCGAAGGGGTATTGAAAACTCCTTCAAGTGGCCCAAGCCGTCCAATCATGCGCGTGTGAATCCAGAACTGATAAAGCTGAATAAAGGGAATGATCAGCATCGCCACGCCGGGCGCTATACCCACCAGTGCGAGCGGCAGGTTGAACAGGTATAAAAACCAGGACGAAAACCAGTTCTGCCGCAAGGCGGTCGTCAGATTATATTCCTCGCTGGAGTGGTGCACCACGTGGCCGGCCCACAGCAAGCTGACCTCGTGGGTGAAGCGATGCCCCCAGTAGTAGCCAAAATCAGCCAGCAGAAACCCACCGGCCAGTACGGGCAAGGTGGGGGTTTCAAAATGGGTCAGGGCCAGATGGTCGTAAATCCAGACGTAGGGCACAGTAAAGAACAGTACCCGGGTGATCGAGATCAGAATCTGATCCAGCACGCCGGTGCCGACGCTGGTCAGCGAATCACCCAGCACGTAGTAGCCCTGTGCGCGGTAGCTGTTGAAGCCAAGCTCGATCAAAATGCCGACGAAGAACAGGGGAACGGAAAGGGTGACGAGCTCCAGCTTCATTCCATAAATCTATCAAAAACTTAGAAATTAGGCGTCATCAAAACTAGTTGGTGAATTGGGTGTTCTTCGATCTTGCATATGCAATGCGTCGCACTTCACAATGCCTCTATGGGTGGACAAGTAAGGTCTGCGGAATGCTGAAGTGGGTCTCGGCTTTCATCGGGGGACTGATAGTGCTGTCCATTGCTATCGTGACCGCAAAGTTAGTACTTGTTCAGCAGCGAGCCGTTACCGGTCTTTTTTCTTGCCGTCGTCGTGGTCATCATCGTGGGCATGGTTCGGCTTCAAGCTCGGGCATCCCACAAGCTCGATAGCCTTTGCTCCGAAGATGGCTTTGCCATCTTTGGTTTTGCCGGAAAGAAACAGCGCATGGTCAAGAAGGCAGCGGACTCCAACGGCCTTGATGTCAAACACAAGAAAGAGATCTTTTCTCTGATCCCTGGCCTTGTCGTCGTCATCCCGTTCCCAGTCTTCTCTCTCTTCGTGGCATCGCTTGTCCGACGACGGTACGAGTCGCGACGAGAGCGGTGACGCTTTGCCTGGGCCGAACTGGATTGAAGTCAGGTCGACGGTGCTCGCGTCAAAGGTCTTCGTACTCAGAACGATCACGCCGACGTTTCCGCGCGGACGCTCTGGGTTGAAGTCGCCATAAGGGCGGTCATCGTCACCGTCGCGCAGCCGGATCGCAACCGGGGTGACATTCGGACTCGCAGGCCCTTGTGTAATGCCGGTGACCATCGTTTCATATTTTGCCCCTTTAAAATCCCAGCCTGGACAGGTGGGAGCGGGCTCGTCATCGGTTGAGGTTGGCAATGACGCAGGAACATCGGTGTTGCCCTCAATCATGAATTTCGTTGGACCCGGTGGATTTTGGCTTTGGAAAGAAAAGCCGCCAAGGCTTGCTCCGGGTTTAATTGCGTAGAAGGCTGGAAGGAGATGCCCGCCGCCCGCGCCCTTTACATTCAGGTTTTTTGTCTTTGGGTCAGGGGCGGAAGTAATCCAATCGGTTTTGCCTATTCCAGGGCTAAAACTCGAATGCCAGTTTTGCGGTGACAGAGCATTTGTTGGCTGAGGCGCCGTTAAAACCAGGAAACGATCGAGTGGAATCGGCGAAGAGTTTGAGTTCGAGACTCTGTAACTATAGGTGTAGAGCTTTGTCTGCGGGTCCCATTTGACCGAAGCCACCACACTTGCCACAACACTTGTCGGAGCTGGCGGGCAATAGTCGGCGTGTACCGACAGCGCAATAAAAGGAATCGCGAGCATCGGTAGCAACGATGTGGTTAATTTCCGATTTTTTATTTTGCTCATAAATACTCCAGTCTTCATTTGTTTCTCGCTTCAATTATTTCGGCTGCACATGCCAATGATTGGCCGACGTTCCGGGCGCTTCCGCGCCATAAAACGTGAGGTCTTCAGACTGCCTTACAGCTCCAGAGAGAGCCTGCTGCTCTGCAGCCGTCAGGGACTGCCAACTCACATCCAAAGCCTGCCCATCGCGATGACCGCAGTGTGGGGTTTGCCAGTCGCGATTGATATCAAAAAGCCCGCCCCAAGAAAGTGTGGCGCCCTGCGACTCGATGATGTCGGCTGACGAAAGAGTGCTAGTCAGCACTTCGGCTTGGTACTCAGTGACCATATTTTGAAGCGATGCCTTAAAAGCGCTCGTCGCGTAAAAGCCATCACCTGAGTGACTTGCGATATTGAAGAACATCGTCAAGTCACTAAGTGGAACCAGGTTTTGGACCATCATCTCAAAGGTCAACGTAACCGGAGGCAAAGCCACTCCGTTCTTGTCTACCCCTGCGATGGTGACTACGTTGTCCCCAGCTATCTCCGGCATGATCAAATCAACCGAATCGCCGTTTGGAGATAAAATCGGAACCTGCATAGAAGAATCGTTAAACGGATTAGGAACCACGAACGGACGCCCCAACGCATGGGTCGTGTCGTTGTGACCGCCACTGCCTTGGCCTTCGGCAACAGACATGGTGTACGAACAGCCGTCAATCGGCGTGTTCGTATCGTCCACGCAATAAATGACAGCCGAGCGGATTGTCTGCTGTAGACTTCCATTTCCGCAGCCCTGGCCACCGGCAAAAGTCGAAGGTGGCACCGTCAGCTTCGTCCCCGATCCAGACAATACTTGGCTCGGTGGTATAGTGAAAGGCAGGGAAACTAGCAATTTTGCTGGCGAGCCCACCTGGACCTGAACACTAGCCATATTATTAGAAAAGTCCGCCTCATTAAAAAACTGCTCAGGGTTTATCGTCGCCGTCACCGCCTGGATTCCGACGGTGTTCGGCGCAACATGTATCACAAAGTCTACTTTAGCACTT
>JBBRLF010000379.1:0-4666 GCA_038231515.1 candidate division WWE3 bacterium | reverse complement strand
GAGGGCTATCAGCCGATCTGCCTGAAGGTCGAACATCATGAGCCCGATCAGGTTTTCGAGTACTATCGCGGTGCTGATGTTTGCATGGTCACCAGCTTGCATGACGGAATGAATTTGGTGGCCAAAGAATTTGTGGCTGGTCGGGACGATGAGCGTGGAGTTCTCATCTTGAGTCAATTTACAGGCGCGGCTCGCGAGCTGCCAGAGGCGCTGATCGTGAATCCCTACAACATTGACCAGTGTGCCTCAGCTCTTCAGCTTGCCCTGTCAATGCCGCCGAATGAGCAGCGGGACCGCATGCGAAGCATGCGAGGCTTGATTCAGGAGTTCAATGTCTTTCGGTGGGCCGGCCGAATGTTGATGGATGCGGCCCGAATGCGGCAACGACAAAGACTTATGGGCAAAATTCGAATGAGTGAGTCGTCGCTTCAGGAAGGGGGCGGCCCTTGAAGTATCTGTTGTCGGCAACCGGACTTCAAATCCTCGAGTCACTCTCGTTTACCCGCACGCTCTACGCTTTTGACTTCGACGGTACGTTGGCGCCAATCGTATCCAAGCCTGAGCTGGCCCAGGCCTCAAAAGAGTCCACGCGACTGTTAAATGAGCTGGCCCGTTTGGCCACGGTGGCGATTATCTCCGGACGATCTGTCGCCGATCTTCGGACTCGGGTCAGTCTTCCGGGTAACCATCTGATCGGAAATCATGGCTTGGAAGGTTTGGGCGTTCGCAAGGAGGCCGTTGGAAAGGCTGAAGCCAGCTGTCGCGACTGGCTGGGGCAGCTTAAAAATTCCTGGGCGGCTCTTGACGGTGACGCCGGCGTATTTGTCGAGGATAAGACTTACTCCCTGGCGTTGCACTACCGTCGATCAAGGAATAAGCGGCGGGCCAAGCTCGAGTTATTTTCTTTGATAGAGAAGCTGGACCCCGCGCCGCGCCTGATTCTGGGAAAATGTGTCATGAATTTGCTGCCCGCCGGCGGCCCGCACAAAGGCGTGGCTTTGCTTGAGACCATGATGAAGTTGAATCTCAAATGTGCTTTTTATATCGGAGATGACGACACAGACGAGGATGTTTTTACATTGCCCGATAGCCGGATTATTTCGGCCCGCGTTGGTCAAAAAAAGAGCTCCCAGGCCCAGTTCTATCTTAAAAGGCAAAGTGAAATGAACCGGCTGCTTCGTATTTTAATTCGTGCGAACGGCGGTAAATAAAATTTATGGATTCCAAAATCGCCAAACTGGTGCGCATGAGCCTGGCTTTTCACAGCCTAAATAAAGGCGCGGAAGCTCGTCTGGGGTTGAGCCTCGTTCAATATCATTTGCTGGCGACTTTGCGTGACATGCCCGGCTGCTCGCCTCAAAATCTCGCCGGTACGGTTGGCATGCATCCGAGCACCCTTACTCAGAGCTTGAAAAGACTGCAGCGCAAAGGCGCGATATTTGTCGCGGAAGATCCGAAGGATTCGAGGAAAAAAATTCTCACCATGACTCGTGTTGGGTGCGAGCTGTTAGGAAGGTTTTCCGGCGGAGTTGACGAACTTCTGAGCAGCGGCGATTACCGGGAGCGCTTAAAAGGCTGGTGACGGTTGACGGTAAACGCAAGGTGGCCGTGTCGGCATTGAGTGGTCCCCCTCATTCATAGCATTAAGCTATATTTTCGGTAGTAACTATATATTTTTAATTAAAGGCCTGCCGTCCGATACTTTAGATATCAGCGAATGCTGGTTATTGTGAGCCGTAGCAGTCTCGATTTTTACAAGGCTGTATTGGGGGCAGAGCTGGATTTAAAAAAACATCTAACCGAAAAGGAGGCTCATCATGTTTTCAAAACTACCTATAGTTCCGGAAGACCGAGTATTGCTGAAAAGGATTCAAGAGCGGATTCGTTGGGACAAGCGACTGAGCCCGGCTGACGTACATGTTGCGATTGACCATGGGTATGTGACCCTCTGGGGCAGTGTGGATTCCGAGTTTCGCCGAAAGGCAGCTGACGAGGTGGTGTGGTCGACCGACGGAATACTGTCGCTGGACGACCGGGTGGTTGCCAGCGGAGAGTTCTTTCGGTCTGATACTGAAATCAAGGCGCTCATCGAAGAACAGTTGCGGCTTTTAACATTCCTGGATGGTGAGCGTATTACCGTGGCGGTCGTTGATGGCATCGTGAAGCTGGAAGGGGAAGTTTACCGACTACGGCTCAAGGGATTTGCCTCCGGTGCGGTATTTGAACTTTCCGGGGTAAAAGACTGCCTTAATATGATCGAGCTGGTGGTGCCGCCAACAAGGCGGACGCGCTTTGCGCCCGCTATCGTGCCTTTGGAAAACTTGCTTCGCGAGGTTGAAGTGGATGTGGCCGCGACAATGATACCATATGCTTCGCACTGACGGGCGCCAGCTTTCATTGGAGGACTACCAGTGCGGTAACGATTAAGATTGTCGTGGGTTCAGCCGAGTAGCTCGGTGATGAGCTTCGCGACGACGTTACCTTGTTCGCCTGGTCGGGTGGCAAGCAGGAACTGGCACTTGGGAAGTGAGATGTCGAGGCGCTGCTCAATGAGGTGGTTGGTCTTGAGTTCACCCGCGACTAACGAGCGCAGGACGAATGCTCCGCCCACGTCTCTAAGCAGCAGCATCTTCAACGCATCCAGGCTGTTCACCGAGTGGACGGTCCGGAATGCCAATCGTTCTTTCATGCGCAGCTTATCGACCAAGGTGCGCATCGGAGTTTCCCGCGGATAGGTGATGAGCGGAACCTCATTCATGGCGTTTCGCCACTCCCGCCCGGCGAGCACCTTGTCGTGAAACTTGCCGGTAACGAAGATCAGGTGGTCTGTTGAGAGCTTGCTGAGCGAGAGCGTGCTGTCGTAGACGTCGTCGAGCACCAGTGCCGCGTCAAGGGTGCCGGCGTTTACCTCGGCCAGTAATTGGTAGCTGTTTTCTGCCTTTAGCTCAAGTTCGACCGGGCCATCAGTCTCGGCGGAGCGGGATGCATTTACGCAAAGTTCGGCAAGTGGCCCGAAGCCAATCGAAAGGGCCGTGCCGATCCTCAGTCGCCTGCGCACCGACACGGTCTTGGTGCCCAGTGCATCGACGACCGTCTCGAGATGTCCTTCGAGCCGTTGGCAGAAGTTTAGAAGGGCCAGGCCGGACTTCGTAAGCTCGAACTGGCGGGAGTCTCGCCGAATCAGCGTGACATCGAGGCTCTTCTCGAGCCTTTGGAGCCCAAGGGAGAGCGCCGGCTGCGACACTCCAATCGCGCGCGATGCCTTGGAAAAGCCACCAAAGGAGGCGATTGCAAAAAAATGCTTCAATAAATCGAGGTCCAGCTGATGGAACACGCTATTGCTGTTATAAATTGACATGGTTGTATCTATATCTAAATACAATTGCGTATGGATGGCAATGGCCATTGGATTTTCAGAGAAGGTGGCGATTGAGGCGTGTCTTCAGGATCAGCTTCGGAAGGCGCGAATAAACTTAAAGGTCTCGCTCGCGTCGTAGAGTACTTGGTCCTGGACGTAAAAAGTGACGCCGGTGCTATTCGAGTGGGGACTGGAGGCTCGGGTGCTTAACTCTTGGGCATGCAAACGCGGGGATTCGCTTTGCGCTCCTGCGCTTCGCAGCTTCGAGAAGAGGTGCGCCATCCTGGCGCACTCATTATAGGTTTCGCCTTCGGCGAAAGCTCGTCGAACCCCGGCAGGCTTCGCCTGCGCGTGGTTCTCGGTCGCCTGTGGGGGCACAAACTAAAACGCCCGACCAGCTGTGCTGGTCGGGCGTTTTAGTTGGCGTCCCCACGGGGATTCGAACCCCGGTTACTCCCGTGAAAGGAGAAGTGGGTCCTGCTCACTTAACTAGCCGAAATTCCTCAGATCCTCTTCTAAATCCTGCCCAAACCGCCCTTACGACGTTGTCGAATCTAGCTACTAAATGTCGAATCATTCTGTTGGTTGTCGAATCCGCATGTGACGCATATGCGACGCGCGCTCAGGAGGGGGAATCCATGGATCCTCCTTGAGCCCAAAAACAAAAAGCCCGGGGTGTTGAGCCCCGGGCTTCTCGAAACTTTTGTGTCAGCAACTCTAGCTTGGTGGCGGTGTTGCTGGCTTGTGCTTTGAACTTTGCGGAGCAGCTCGTGCTGGTCCTGCACCGCTCTTCTTCAATCTAAAGAGAGGAGCCGTGCGTGTCAACTCTTAGGAGAAGAAAATGAATTGCCCAATTATCGCAGTTGCCAATCAAAAGGGTGGCGTCGGCAAGACGACTACCGCGATCAATCTAGCTCAGGCATTAGCTTTACACGGTCAGAAAGTATTGCTGGTCGATCTTGATCCCCAGGGGAACGCCACTCAAGGAATGGGGGTTCAGCTTGAACAGGTGCAGCGTTCCGTTGCTGATTTGCTGCGGGATCGGACGATCGCGACGGAGTCAGCGTTGTTCACGGGCGAGGCGGTCGACCTTTTGCCCTCCTCTCCCCTGCTTTCAAAGGTCGAACGCGAGATGGTCGGGTTGACGAACAGCGAGCTTAGGCTTTCTCAGCGGCTTCGCGCACTGCGCGAGCGGTATACGGTCGTCATCATCGACACTCCACCGACTTTTGGGCCTTTGATGAATTCGGCACTTAACGCGGCGGACTATTCCGTTATCCCGGTCGACTCAGGGTATTTCGCGCTAAT
>JBBRLF010000378.1:0-4736 GCA_038231515.1 candidate division WWE3 bacterium | reverse complement strand
TACTTAACCGGCCAATTTTATAAGCACGAATTTGTCCCTGGCAGCTGCTGACGACTTATTTTTTTAGGAACTCAGAAATTTCATATCGAAGGTGATTGAGTCGAAACAGGAGGCGGTCCAGCTTCTGCTGATCTGACGTTCCATTTTCCTTCACGTATTTTTTGATCAAGCGGCGGGCGTCGTAGATGGAGCGGTTGATTCCGTCCTTGAGATCGGGTGTTTTGAGCGGAAAGCTCGCCACTTCATAGCGGTCTCGGATTTTGGTGAGCGCGGCGAAGTATTCGGTACGAACCGTTTCTTGCGTGACTGCGGCGTAACCAAGGGTCATACGAATATCGTGATGTCCAAGCAGTTTTTTAAGTGTTGTGATGCTGAGCCCTGCCGACAAGAGCGTGGTTGCATAGCTGTGACGCAAGCGGTGCAGACTGATCCGCCCCGGGATGACGAGCCCTTGAGTGACTTCTTGAAAGATGATTCCGAAGTAGTGGCGGTTGCGCTTGGTGCCTTGAGGGGTTGAGATCAGATACACTTTGTCGCTCTTGGGATCTGGGCGGTGGGCGTGAAAACGCTTGATCTTGTCCACGACCTCAACTGTCGCCGGATCGAGTGGGAGAACTCTTTCGTTATTGAGTTTACCGAGCGGGACTTTGAGAAAGTAGTTGCCGTTCAAGTCTTCCTGAACGCAATCTAAAGTCATGTCGCACAGCTCGCCGATTCTTAAGCCGCACCTGCGCACGAGCAGAAGTCCAAGATAATCGATATCTTCGCTTGCCCCCAGGCGCTTTTGAATCTCCAGATCGACGTCCAGGGGATAGGGGCGCGGGAGAGTTTTTATTTGTTTCGGAAAATCATGTTTTTTGACCAAATCATCTGGATGTATTTTGAGCCTGCCGTGGTCATACAGCCAATCGAGATAACGACGGATGTGGACGATTCTAGCAATTCTTTGATTATCCCCGATTCCACGGTTTTTGAGATCGACAATGAAGGCTTCGATATCCGCACGCGTGATTTTATAGGGAACCTTTTCCCGTTTCCATTGAAGGCGATAGAATGCCCGCAATGCCGCCCGGTAGCCCGCGACGGTTGGAGGTTTTTTGCTTGCGGCTAGAATCGTAAGAAATTCGTTGGCGAGCTCCGGCAAAGTAGCTGCAAGATGATGACGGTACTCAGGGTCGTAGGTTGGGAAAAGTGTTTTGACGATGTCGTGGCTTACGATATCTCGCTCGGCCAGGCTGATGAGGTATCGCCTGACATGGTAGAAAACCGTTTTTCTCGAAACGAGTCGCAACAAATGGCGCTGAAGGTCTTCATCGAACGCACTCATGGATGCCAGCGTGAGCTGGTGGATCTCAAGGCCGGATTGGATTAAGAAGCGGTGAAAATGATGCAGGGAGGATCGGGAGAAACTTAACGTTCCCTCGGCATGAGTGAGGGAGAAGATGCGCAAGTATTCCTCGCCATTCGGCGGAAGCTTTTTAACCCTGAAGTGCGGCATAACGCTCCTCGATGCGCTTCATCGCCTTTTCATAGTCGGCGCGAATGTCTTCCATGAAGAGCTGGATGTAGATCTCGCTCGTTGATGGGTCTGAATGGCCTAGGAGCCGTTGAATCGTGGTGATGGGAACGCCGGCCCGTGCCAGGTCTGAGGCAAAGGCGTGGCGGAACTGATGCGGCTTGGCGCGCGGAATGGCTTTGATTCCTCTTCGGTACCGGAAAAGCGAACGCAGGCCGGACGATGTCATGGGCTGGCCCGTTTTTGCGCCTTGCAAGACAACAAAAAAACGGTCGCAAGCGTCAGCCGGCCGTTCAAAAGAAATATATTTTTCAAAAACTTCCATGAGCCGATAGGGCATAGGAATCATGCGCTCTTTCTTGCCCTTGCCGCGCACACGAAGTTGGCTTTGCTGAAAATCGATCTCTGGAAAAGAGAGCCCAATGACCTCTTGGCTCCTCAGGCCGCACAGAAGCATAATCAGGACGATAGCCAGATCCCTGTAGCGCCGTATTCCCAAGAGAAATTTATCAACCTCGGCGGGCTTCAGGGGATCGATCACTTCGCGAGGTATTCGGATCTTGAGTTCGAGAAGTCCCCGTCTTGCGGGAAAGAAAAGCCCAAGCCTTGAATCACGGCGCGGGCCTTTGTAATAGCCCTTGGGATACAAAACCCCCGCTGCATGGGGAATGTGTGCGCCGAAGCAGTACCGATAGAAAACGCGCACGCAGGCAAGACGCCGATTGATGGATCTGGCTTTGAGATTTTGCTTCTGGCAGTGAAACATCCAGGTTTGAAGGTCTTTTTGAGTGAATTTTTTGGTCCAAGTTTTTTCGAGTGTCTGAAGATACCGAAAAAGAGCAAGGAGGTCGAAAGCGTAGGAGCGCGCTGACTGCGGCGACATCCCGCGAAGGTCCATGGTCTGAAGAAACGCGTTGACGCGTTCAAAGAAACGGCCGGGGCCATTGATCCGGTAGCTGTTCTCCTGGCTTACGACTTTCATAGAAACATGCCATCGCTCCAGTCGAGCTCGTGAAGCCTCATCATCGCTTGCAGGAATGCCGACCAGTTTGCATTGTCCCAGGAGTCGAGCAGGTCCACGAGCCTGGTGTCGCCCTCACGGCACCAAACATCGAGTGCAACGCGGATCAAAAGTTGCTCGTCTTTGGAAAAACAGCGCGCTTGTTTGATCAGTGCGTCAGCGGAATCCCGAAGCTCCGGATGCTTATGGGAAAAGAAAAATTCCAAAAGCCGTTCATCATGACGAAGAAGAGTCTGGATCACCGAAATTTTGTGAGCGAGTTGAAAATTGATCTTCATGGGCCAAAGTCTCCATAATAAAGGCACCCCGGCCGCACGCCACGCAGGCAAACGCCTGAGCTGGGAGCCGTTTGGTGGGTACATTTACGGGGATTGGTCCAGGTTTTGAAGATTGATCCATCACGCGGCGGAGTTCCCGCCACTTACGGCGCATTCGGTAAACTCGATTACGATCCCGGTGATCCAGCCGGGCTTCGAGCGTCTTGGCGTACTTTCTTCTGGCCAGGCGGCGAGTCTGTTCGTAGCCTCGATCTCGACAATCTTGCGAGCAGTATCGATGACCCCGATAGCAGCTTCTGCAAATGACAAAATTCCCAGAGCAGGCTGGGCAATTGAGCTGCAAATATTCTTCAAGGGCACGGGCGGACTGCATGGGTTTGAGTAATGCCACAACCATTGCCTCATGATATAGGTCGCCCACGAGGTTTATATGAAATTGATGACAGCTTCGACTCATAGCCAAAAACCGGGGCGCAATGATCCCTGCCACTGCGGAAGCGGGCTCAAATATAAAAAATGCTGCTGCGATAAAGATCGCGCGCAGGAGTCTGCCGTACGCGCAATCAATCCTGCCAGCGTTCGGCTTGGGATGGAGCAGATGATGGGTAAGATTGGCAAGCTCGTCGAATCAAAGAACATGTCCATCGAGGATCTCAACGCCCATTTTGCTGGGCGAAGCATCGACGATATCAACGATGAATATGAAGATCTTGGCGGCCATTCAGATAAGGAAAAAGCCCAGGACATGGTTTATGCGGCTCTTGAAGAGTCGAATCCGAAAAAGCGCAAAAAGATCATCGACGAGGCAATGGCTCTTTACCCCCATTTACCTGACGCGTGGATCGTGATGGCTGAAGATTCGGCCAACACTGCGGTTGAGGCGCTTTCTTACTTCGAGCGTGCGGTCGCTGCCGGAGAACAAGATCTGGGTGAAAAGTTTTTTAAGGAAAATGAGGGACATTTTTGGGGGATGACCGAAACGCGGCCCTACATGAGAGCCAAGGCATATCTTGCTGACACTCTGTGGGGGCTCGGGCGCGAAGAAGAAGCTATTGCCCAGTACCAAGACTGCCTGCGGCTCAATCCCAACGATAATCAGGGCGTCCGAGACGTGCTCGTCAGCTATTTGCTCATCCAAAACGACCTGGACGGCGCCGAGAAAATCCTAAGCCGCTACAAAGAGGACTTTGGAGCGCAGCATGCCTTCAACACGGCGCTCTTTCTCTTTAAAAAGCACGGGCCAGAATCAAAAAAAGCGACAAAACAAATCACTGAGGCCATCGCTGGCAACGCGCATGTTCCGAAATACCTTCTCAGTAAAATCAAGATTCCCACCATGACTCCCGACTCCTACTCGCCCGGCAGTAAAGAGGAAGCGATCATCTACGTTGACGAGGCCATGAGAGCTTGGAAAGAAACCCCTGGAGCTTTAGCTTGGCTGATGCAATGCCAGTAAGAAATGACATGAAAGCATCCGAGATATTCTTGGAATACTCAGCCCCGATGCGAGAGGGGCTTCCGAAAGATGTAACGGTTGAACAACTCAAGAAGGCCCTTCTTGTTCCTGAGCTGGTTTGGAATGCGGTAGTCATGGAAAAGAATCCAAGTCGCAGGCCAGGTCAACTTCCAACTCTTTTATTATCAACGCTCAAGAACGATGTCCCCGAAAAAGCCCGAGCCACGTCCGAGCTTATGCTGAAGTTCTGGGTAAACCGAAAAGACCTCCTATTTGCAGACTACCAATGGCCGTTGGTTGTTGAGGTCTATCAGAACCTGAAGAAAGACGTCATTATTCGAATCAATGTTCATGGCCCCGAAAGTCTACGCGAGCATTTTCCAAAAGAGTGGAACGAAAAAAAGGGCGCCGAAATAATATCGATCCAGAAGAAATAGCCGATTGGCCGGTTAACTTCTATATCCG
>JBBRLF010000377.1:0-4755 GCA_038231515.1 candidate division WWE3 bacterium | reverse complement strand
GGCTCGGTCAGATTTTGCCCGCTGTCTTTGATTATGGGTGGACTCTGGGCCGAATCTTTCGCGGCCGAAGCCGTCAGGCAGAACATTAAAGAAAATACGCCCATCGCCAGTCTGTAAGTTGAATTTTTCATGGTCGCTTTGAAATGCAAAAGCGGTGCCCAGTTAAATATTTGACTGACGCCAACTTTCGGCTAACTTGCGGCTATGCAAATGAACTCAAATACCGTTCTCGTTACTGGCGGCGCATCAGGCATTGGCTTGGCGATTGCCGAACATTTTTTACGAGGCGGAAGCGAGGTCATCATCTGTGGCCGCGACAAGCTGAAGCTGGCTGCAGCCAAAGACAAGAATCCCAAGCTGCACATTCGCGTCTGCGACGTGGCCATCGAGGCCGAACGCCTCTGGCTTGCCAGCTGGGCCACCACAACGTTTCCCGCGCTCAATGTGCTGGTCAACAATGCCGGTATTCAACGGCGCGTCGACCTTACCAAAGCCGAACCTTGGACGCAAACTCGCCAGGAGCTCGTGATCAACGTCGAAGCGCCCATTCATCTTTCGATGCTGTTCATTGCACATCTGACTCAACAGCAAAGGCCGGCCATCATCAATATCACCTCGGGGCTTTCATTTGCGCCGCTGGCCAATGTGCCTGTGTACAGCGCCACCAAAGCCGCACTGCACTCGTTCACGCTTTCGCTGCGCCACCAGCTGGCCAAAACCCCCATCAAAGTTATTGAAATCGCACCGCCGGCAGTGAACACCGATCTGGGCGGGCCCGGCCTGCACACGTTTGGCGTGGCGCTCGATGAGTTTACCAACGCCGTCATGACACGCCTTGAAAAAGGCGATCTCGAAATTGCGTACGGTTTTTCTGAAAAAGCCAGCCAGGCCTCACGCGCTGAGCTGGACCAGATTTTCAAACAGCTGAACCCGTAGGCAAGATTTCCGTCGGGAATCCGACATCTAAGCCTGCCGGAATCCCGGCAGCTCACGCGCCTTTTTGCAAAAATCACGCACAAATGCCCTGAAAATCGGCTGGCACGCGCCCTGCAATATCTCCTCGCAAGAGGGTTCCATGAAAACGATAATCAGCCTGCTCATCGCTCTACAAATGCTCGTCGGCGCAGCCGCCGTGGCCGCTCCGGTTGCGCCACTGCCGCTGACTCACAATCCACTTTCACGCAGCGAGGTGGAAGTACCCGCCTATGACGCCGAAAAAGGAATCGTCTGGACACAAACACAAACGCAGAATTTTTCAGATGTCGACCCGGGCGTCTGGGTCAAGCAGGCGTTTGATGCGATTGACGCGTTTATCAGGATCAATCCCGGAACCCTCGAACTGAGTCGCGCGTTCGAAACGCGTGCCAGCCTGATTGATGTCGTGGCCGAAATGGCAAAAAACTTACTCGAAGACGTCAGCAATTTGCACGGCCCGCGCGAACAGCTTCACAGAATAATGCAGCTAAGACTCAACAACGCGTTTGACCAGGCCAGCCCGGCCCAGCTCGAGCTGCCTGTTCCGCCAACTGCGCTTACGCAATCGTTTGAGTACCTGGCTCCCGAAGGGACCGTGCAGCTAAGCGAGCTGCGCAATGCGCTTCACTATACCTACATAGCAAGCTACGGGGCCCAGGTTACCGCAGCCGACAGGCTTGAAGTATCTTATACAACTGCCACGGCTGCGCCAGACTCGCAGGCGCAGCGAACATCGTTTACCGCACGCGACGACCTTTTTGCGCGCCTGGCGCAGTTCATGGTCTTGTACCCGCAAATCAAAGCCGAGTTTAACGGCCCCCACGCGCCGGTTGCGTACCACGCTTTCAACGAGCTGATCGCGCCGCTGCCCGCGGCCTGGCGCACCTGGACTGCAGATGCTGCCCCAACCTATGAAGCCTGGAATACTGTGGCAGTGACTTCAGAGCAAACTTTGAGAATTGACAGCGACCCCCTTTCGTCCGCCCAGCTGCCGCTGCCTGCGTTTCGGGTCGTGCGCAACGCCTACCTCTCACCGAAACAAGCAACCAGGCCTGAGTTCATCTTCATCTCGGCTGAAGCTAAATTTGCGCAGCCGCTGCAGCCCACGATCATCCTTGACTCGACCATCGAGCTGGCAAAACCCGGCGCCGCCAAAGCACCGACCAAAATCGCGATGAGCAAGTTGTTCAACTCACTGCTGGGCAACACCAACCCCGCACAGTTTTCGTTTCAGCTCACGGTCAATGCCCATCTCAGGACTGGCTCGGGAGTTGAGATCGTCCTGCCCGTCACCATTTGCACTATCCCGGGCGACGAGCTGAATCCCAACGCCATCGGTGATGCCATTGACCAGACCGTGGCTCAGCTTGCTGGCCCAAACCCTTCGGGCAGCTTACAGATGAGCCTCAACGTCCTGGCGCCGGGCGCCCAAGCCAGCCCGCGAGTGCAGCTGACTAAGATTATGCTGCCGTTATAGCCCAATGGCGGCCCTCGTTTGCCTCGCCTGCTGCCCCTTTACAGCGCAGGCTTAAAACGATAGCCAACAGGCCATGACTCCGATTTTGCTCACCACGCTAAACGCCCGGTACGCGCACTGCGCCTTTGGTTTGCGTTATCTCTACGCCAACCTCAAAGAGCTGCAGCCGCAGGCGCGCATCTGCGAGTTTACGATCAACCAGGCACCACGCGATATTGTTGAAGCCATTCTGGCGTACGATCCCAAAGTCGTCGGCTTTGGCGTCTACGTCTGGAACACGCGTCAGACCCGCGAGGTCGTGTCGCTGCTCAAGAAGCTGCGGCCCGAGCTGCTCATTATACTGGGTGGCCCCGAGGTCAGCTTCGAAACCGAGACGCAGGAGCTGTGCACCCTGGCCGACCTGACCATACAGGGTGAGTCTGATTTTCTTTTTTACGAGGTTTGCCGCGACTACCTGGCCAGCTCGAAGTGGCCGGCAAAAAAATGGCTCTCGGGCCCGCTGCCCGACATTACCCAGATCGCGCTTCCCTACGCGCTTTACTCGGATGATGATCTGAAGAACCGCGTGCTGTACGTGGAAGCCTCGCGCGGCTGCCCCTATAAATGCGAGTACTGCCTGTCATCACTCGACAAGTCGGTTAGAAATTTCGATGCGGGCGCTTTTTTAGCCGCAATGGATCAGCTCATTACGCGGGGTGCGCGCCAGTTCAAGTTTGTCGATCGCACCTTTAACCTGAGCATCGCAACGAGCTCGCAGATCTTGAAATTTTTTCTCGAGCGCATCGAGCTGGGTCTTTTTCTCCATTTCGAGATGGTGCCTGACCGCCTGCCCACCGAGCTGCGCGAGCTGATCGCAAAGTTTCCGCCAGGCTCACTGCAGTTTGAAATCGGCATTCAAACCTGGAATCCCGAGGTGGCCAAGCTGGTTTCACGGCGCATGGACTATCCAAAAATCGAAGAAAATTTCGCCTACCTCACCGGCCACACCGGCGTGCATATTCATGCCGACCTTATTGCGGGCCTGCCCAGCGAAACGCTGGAAAGTTTTGCACACGGTTTTGATAACGTGGCCCGGCTGCGGCCCCAGGAAATTCAGGTGGGAATTCTGAAGCGCCTCAAAGGCACGCCTATTATTCGCCACGACGGCGAGTGGCAGATGGTCTATCAGGACAGCCCGCCCTTTCAGATTTTGAAAACTCGCACGATGAGCTTTGAGACGTTGCAGAAGATTGATCGTTTTTCGCACTACTGGAATCTCATCGCCAATAGCGGTAACTTTACCAAAACCATGGCGCTGCTCAGCCAGCGGGCCAGCCTTCGCGCGGAACCCTCATTATATTGGGAGTTCGACGAGCTTTGCCAGTTCCTTACTCAGCGCCATCCCCAAAACCACGGCGTGGCTTTGCTTAGTCTGCTTGAGTCGGTATGGCTTTATCTTACCGACCAGCGCGGCCAGAACACCGAGCAGGTGCGCGAACTCCTGACGCAAGATTACACGGCGGGCGCCATCAAACGCGACCTTCCGCCGTTTCTGCGAAAAGATGGGCAGGCGCGTACTGAAAGAAGGCAATCCGCCAACGCCACGCCACGCCGCCAGCAGCAACATCTGCGCGCTGAAACCTTGCCGAGCGCCACGCACTAGCCCCCCGCTATTTGGCGCTGACCTGCCAGTCGTGCTCAAACAAGCTTTCGTAATGCGTGTAAATCTCGCTACTCTCGATGAGCATGCCGGCTTCGCGATTGTTCAGCACCGCGTTCATGTCCCAGTTGATCGAACTTACCAACGTCAGCTCGCCATCTACCAGCGCGCCTTTGTTGTGAATGTAGTCCACGCCCATTGCCCGTACATTGGCGATGCGCGCTTCCAAGGGTAGCCGTTCCTTGGCCGCCAGCCCCGAGAGTAGCGTGGCAGTTTCCACGTTTTTTCTCTTGGCCGGAGATCCTCCATGATCAAAGGTTGACTCGTCGTTGAGCAGCGCACGCACGCGCACGCCACGACGGGCGGCTGCAATAAGGGCTGCGACCAGCGGCGACTTGCCGTCAGGGCCCCAGCTGGAGTCGAGGGTCATCTGCTGAACGTCGATCGACTTGCGGGCGCCATCGAGCATGGCGACCAGGCCTTTTAAGCTGTTATTAGGGGCAATAATGGGATGCACGGCAGCCGCTTCAAAAATAGGCAGCGTGCGCGCCTGCTCTTTCAAGCGATCGAAGCCCGCAGTATCGACTGGCGACATCGTCGAGCCGTTTTGCGCGGCCTGGGTGATGTCGACGACGTCGCCCTTGGACAGGTCGGCATCAGAACG
>JBBRLF010000376.1:0-4812 GCA_038231515.1 candidate division WWE3 bacterium | reverse complement strand
TGTGCGCACGTCGCGGCCGCGGTCATTGCGGTAAAAAATGGACTGCTCGTTGCCAAGGCGGCGCAAGGGGCACAGGCACCACATGTGAGTTACCGTTTTACCCGGGAGTCGGGTGCGCTTGGCTTTGAGCGCTATATCGTCGGTGGGGGGCCCGAGGGCGGCGCTGAAGAACTTTTGCACGGCGCGCTGGTGAGCTATGTCGGTGGGGTCAGCAGCGGGCGCATCGGGTCACGTACTCTGGCCGTTTCCAAAGATGACTTTGCGGTTGACGTCGCTTTAGGCACGCGCAAGCGCGGTGCCCCGGATGCCGGCGTGGCCAAAGCGTTGCTCCTTGTTCTTAGGAACTGTTCGAATATCCTGCTCGATGGCCAGCCGGTGCGAGTGGCGGGACAGTCGCCGGCGCTGCATGCGCAGGTCACTGATGACGGCGACGGGTTTTTACTGAGCGCCGTGGGTGAGGAGCTTGCAGCCGAGCATTTCACGAACGGCATCGTGCTGACCGGCGACGTGCTGCGACCCGCGGCCGAATACACGTTTGAGACCCGTCGTTTCACCAGGCGCGAGGCCGCGGCCCTTGTTGCCGATGTTTTACCTGAGCTGGAAAAAAAGATCCGTGTCGAAGTACTGACCCAGCGGCTGCCGCGGCTACGCGAGCTGGCACCGCGAATTGTACTGCGGCTTGAAAAAGGCGGCGATGGCTCACTCACGGTAATACCCAAGCTGGTATATGGTGACCCGCCCATTGCCGAGGTGCATGACGATCGCCTGGAGTGGCTAGTGCAAAACGAGGTGCCCCGCCGCGATCTTGGTGCGGAATGGACGCTCACGCGCAAGTTGCAAGGCGAGCTGCACCTGAACCTGGGCCAGCTGGCAAAATTTCAAGGTGAGGCCGCCATCAGCTTTCGGCAAAGGGCCACGGGCTGGGAGGTCGCGGGTAGCGGCGCCGGCTCGTTTGCCGTGGGTGGCATGCTAGTGCCGCGGCTCGATGTTGCAGGCGGTGGCTTTAGCGTGACGTTTGCCACGGCCGATGGGGCACGGGCCGATTCCGCTGCCGTAATGGCGGCGTGGCGCGAAGGCAGCTCCTTTGTCGAACTCATTGGTAAGGGCTACGCGCCGCTGCCTGGCGATTGGCTTGAACGTTATGGCGAGCGCATTGAACAGCTGCTGGCAGCGCGTGGCGGTGCCAACGCAAAAGCGTCTGGCGTGGCGTTGCCCGCCTATCTGTTGCCGGAAGTTGCGGCCTTGTGCGAGGAAGCGGGGCAGACGCTGCCCGAATCGCTGGTGCGTCTCAAGCGTGCGCTTGACGAGCATGACGGAATTCCCCAGGCAGAGCTGCCGGCCGATTTGCGGGCCGAGCTGCGCGCCTATCAACGCGCGGGCGTGAACTGGCTGGCTTTTCTGCGTAGTGCGGGTATGGGCGCGTTGCTGGCCGATGACATGGGTTTGGGTAAAACGCTCCAGAGTCTGTGCGTGCTCAAGGGCCGCACCTTAATTGTCGCACCCACCAGCGTGCTCTATGGCTGGGCTGCGCAGATCGAGCAGTTTCGACCGGGCTTGAAATATGCGGTTTACCATGGGGCGGGCCGTGAACTCGATGCCGGTGCCGACGTAATTCTGACTACGTATGCAATTTTGCGACTGGATCGCGAGCGGCTGGTGGCCCGGGAATGGGACACGATCATCCTGGACGAAGCTCAAACCATTAAAAATCCCGAGAGTCAGGTGGCCCAGGCAGCCCATGCGTTGCGTGGCGCCTTTCGCATCGCTCTGAGTGGTACGCCGATCGAAAATCGACTGGACGATCTTTGGAGCCAGTTTCAGTTCTTGAATCCCGGGCTGCTCGGCTCACGCAATTCTTTTATCGAAAAATTTTCGCGTGAACCCGCGAAGCTGCGAGCGCGCATCCGGCCTTTTCTTTTGCGTCGCTTAAAACGTGAGGTCGCCCCTGAGCTGCCACCACGTACCGAGACGGTACTGCACTGCGAGCTGAGCCTTGATGAACGCAAGCTTTACGATGCGCTGCTCGCATCGGTGCGCGCCGAGGTGGTCAGTGAGCTGACGGCGGGCCGGGGCGTCTTCAAGGCATTGGAAGTTTTGCTGCGGTTGCGTCAGGCGTGCTGTCACCCGGCGCTGGTGCCGGGCGGCGGCGCGGCTTCGTCAGCCAAATTGGAGCTGCTCGTCGAGACGTTGCAGGAGTCCCTCGGCCTGGGTCATCGCGCGTTGATCTTTTCGCAGTGGACGTCCTATCTGGACTTAATCGAGCCTGCGCTCGTGGCGGCAGGTATTGCGTTTGAACGGCTGGATGGCACCACGCGGGATCGACAGGGCGTCGTCGAACGCTTTCAAAAGGCCGACGGCAAGCCCGTCATGCTGCTCTCGCTCAAGGCCGGCGGGGTGGGTCTGACCTTGACCGCCGCCGATCATATTTTTCTAATGGACCCGTGGTGGAATCCGGCCGTCGAAGATCAGGCTGCCGACCGGGCCCATCGCATCGGCCAGGAAAACCCCGTGCTGATTCAGCGGCTGGTTGCCAAAGACACGATTGAAGAGCGCATCCTGATTTTGCAGAAAAAGAAGCTCGAGGTAGCGGGCGCCGTGCTTCATGACGCCGATGGCGCGGTTCATATTACGCGCGATGACATACTGGAGCTGCTGCGCTAGTCAGGCACCCTTGCGGCCTGTGAAGGGACTCGAAAGGCGAGTGCGTCGCGCCTTGAGCAGAATGTCGCTGAACTTTCCCTCGAGATTCATTCTCTTGAGGGTGATGCGATGACCCTCGATGGCCGATCTGGCATTAAGATACTCGATCTTCGTGCGGGCAATGCCATTGGCGGTATCGAGCAGGTCTTTACGCGAAGCTTTGCCCTGGTCGGCAAGCCTCGTCTGCTCGATGAGGATGCGTTCGCCCAGCTCTACCGCTTTGGCGGCCTCTTCCAGGCGTAGCTTTTGCTGGGTGATGCTTTTTACCGTGCTTTCCAGCAGCCGGCCCAGCTCGAGCAGCAGCTCTTTTTCGCGGATACTGATGTCGTCGACGTTGCGCCTGCTCAGGCTAATCTGAGGAAAGTTGCCGTAGCCGATTGAAACCGAAAACGTACTGGAAAAGCTGAAGCCGTTGGTCGTGCTGGGGCCCCAGTTGCCCTGACTGCTGCCGGCGCAGCCCGCAAGAAAGGCCCAGCTCGATGCCTTCACGCGCTCGCGGGCACTGGCCAGCAGCAGCTCGAGCTGCCGGTGTTCGGGGGCTTGGTTGAAGAGCTCAAAAACCAGTGGTTGCGTCAGAGGCTCCTGCTCAAGCCTCGAAGGTTGCTCGTCGGCAAACTGAATCTGAAAAGCCTGCTCGATGTTCAGGCCGAGCATCTTGCGCAGCACGGCCCGTTCGATGCCAATGGTTTCATCGAGGCGCGAGACATCGAGTCGCATCTTTCGCAGCTCAAACTCGGCGCGCCAGGCATCAAGCTGGGGCAGCAGGCCCTTGCCGGCTTTCTCTTTCACGCTTTGCACATATTCGTCCACGCGCCGATACTGCTCGGTCAGCACCGCCAGCACGGCCTCGTCGTTCGAGAAGTGACTCAGCAGCACATAGGCCGAGGCAAAGGCGTTGAGCTTGGTAATCTCAAATGCCGCGGCTTCGGCGAGGGCCTCTTTCTTTGCGGCGCCATACCCGTACCAGCTCGAGGGAAACAGAAAGGGAACCAGGCAGCTCACCGAGCTGATCAGAAACAAGGGCGGGCTCGCCACGACGACGCCCAAGTTCAAGCTAAGCGAGGGAATCAAGCTGCCATAGGCGACGTCGACGTTGCTCTTGGCGCGCAGAACATTATTCATCTCTTTGGCCACGTCGGTGCTGCCCGAGAAGAGCAGCTCTTCGAGATTATCCGGCGTAATCGAGATTGCCTCGGTAGCTGCCTGCACCGACGGGGCGAAAGCGGCCAAGAGAAGGATCAGGTGTGCAAAAATTTGGACGCTCATTTATTGACGCCATCTAGCACAGGTGAGAGCACGTTTTCCATGAAATCCAAGTTCGGTCGTGACCTTCTTGTTATTTGTCGGGGTGCTGGAAGACGCCGCTTTCATTGGGTAAAAGGCGTGCGGCGGTAGCCGCCCAGCTGCCCAGGATCTTTGGCGGCGAAACAGGCGAAGCGTGAGTGTAAGATTTTAGGGTCTTGGCCGTCTATCTATGTAAGGAGACCCAATATGAAGAAAAAGACAACCAAACCCAAGTCCAAATCCAAATGTACGTGTCAGTCCTGCTCTTGCTGTGGCTGTGGCTGCGCATGAAGTCTGAAGCCCTCGAGCCGCTCAAGCCTGAGCTTGTCCAGGTATTGGTGACGAATCACAGGAATTTTTTCAAATTTCTTCGTCATCATGTCGGCAGCCAGGCCGTGGCCGAAGATTTGCTGCAGCAAGCCTTCGTCCGAGCTATCGAGCGGGGCGGCTCGCTTGAGAAGGAAGAAAGCGTGGTCGCGTGGTTCTATCGCCTTTTACGGAATGCGATGACGGACCATTTTCGGGCGCAGTCCGCCGAGGAACGAAAAAAAGAACTCGTGTCAAAGGAAGGGGCACTTGTCCAAGCCGGACAGGTGGCCCCGCCTGACGAGTTTCGAGCGATTATCTGCGAGTGCGTCCTTGGACTGCTGCCTACGTTGCGGCCGCAATACGCCGAGCTTCTGCGCAGGGTCGACCTTGACGAGGAGTCGGGCACAGCAGTGGCGTCAGCGCTGGGCTTGACCGTTAACAACCTCAACGTCAGGCTTCATCGCGCAAGGCAGGCCTTGAAGATGAGTCTCGAGCGTTCGTGCGGCAGCTGCATGGAGC
>JBBRLF010000375.1:0-4819 GCA_038231515.1 candidate division WWE3 bacterium | reverse complement strand
GTACACGCCCTCTCCGACCTGAACCGCGACCGCGACGCCGTCATCGACGAGGTGGTTCGCCGCACGGGTGCCCAGTTCACTCCCAAGCAGATGGAAGACATCGTGACTGACAGTCTGTTCTGGGAACGCAAACGGCTCGAGGGCCGGTCTGACCCTATTCGCGACGCACTCGACGGCGCGTTCTGGAAAGATCTCGGCTCCCAGCTGCTCAACGCCGGCCCGTCGCACGAAGAGACCGTGCGCTTTCTAATGAAGAAGATCGTGCGCTACCACGCCGATGAAATCGCGGGCCATTATAATGAACGGGTTTACAAAATCGCCACCGCCGCCGTGCCCCGGGGCATGGGCTGGCTGCTGCAGGCGTTCTCCTGGAAAAGCTTTCGTAACCTATTTGTCGAAAACGTCGATCTGCGACGCAAGATCCACCTCCAGGGCGAGATCAAGCAGCTGCAGAATCTGGCAAAAAAAGGCACCGTCATCCTCGTGCCCACGCATTTCAGCAACCTGGACTCGGTGCTGGTCGGCTGGGCCCTGTTCGAGCTGGGACTGCCGCCGTTCTGCTATGGCGCAGGGTTAAACCTTTTCACGAATCCGGTATTCGGATTCTTCATGAACAATCTGGGTGCCTACAAGGTCGATCGCCGCAAGAAACACAAGCTCTACAAAGAGACGCTCAAGCAGTACTCCACGGTGATTCTCGAACGCGGCTGCCACAGCCTGTTTTTTCCGGGCGGGGGCCGCTCCCGAAACGGCGCCTTCGAAAAGCGCATCAAGCTTGGTCTGCTCAGTACGGCCATCGACGCCTACACTGCAAATTTACTGGAACAAAAACCCAACCCCAACATCTACATCGTGCCGTGCGTGATCTCGTATCACTTCGTGCTCGAGGCCGCGACGCTCATCGACGACTTCCTTACCGAGCAAGGCAAGAGCCGCTACATCATCGAAGACGACGAATCGTCGCAGCCCAAGGTGGTTGCACAGTTTCTCTTCAACTTTCTGAAAACCAGCTCGACGGCCTATCTCAACTTCGGCCAGGCCATTGACCCCTTCGGCAACCTGGTCGACGAAAACGGCGTGAGTCTGAGCGCTCAGGGCCGCCCGCTCGATATCACGTCCTTTGTACGCTCCAACGGCGAGATCTGTCACAACCCCCAACGCGACCAGGAGTACACCCGTCTCCTCGGCGAAAAAATCGTACAGCGCTATAAGAAAGAAAACATCGCGCTGACCAGTCACTTCATTGCGTACGCTTACTTCGAGTATCTTCGCCAGAAGTTCAGCCCCGCCGATCTGTTCTCGCTTTTTCGCCTGAGCGAAGACGAAACTTCGGTGTCCTATAGAGAGTTCGCAGCCTTCACCATGCCCCTGCTCGAACGCCTGCATGATGAGCACCAGCAAGGCAACCTGCACCTCGAACCTGCGCTGCGCTCGCCCGAGCTGCGCAACATTCTCGAAAGTGCCGAAAGAAACATGGGCGTCTATCACACGAAGCGCCCGCTCAAGATCATCCGTGATGGTGACCAGGAACGCCTGGTGTGCGAGGACACGAAGCTGCTGTTCTACTACCACAACCGCATGGAAGGTTACGGACTGACCTCGAGGGACCACGTGAAATGACCGCGAATAGAACTAAACTTCCGATCGCCATCCTGGGTGCCGGAAACTGGGGAACAGTGCTGGCCATTCTGGCATCCAAGCAGGTCCCCCTGGTTTACCTGTATGACCGCGACGCGACCCGCGTAAAAGAGATGAACTCCACCCGCGAGAATAAACGCTACCTCACGGGCATAACTTTGCCCGACGCTATCCGGGTTACTAACGACCTCAATGAAATCTTTGCGGCCTGTCAGCTCATCGTTCCAGTAATTCCCTCGCACTCGTTTCGAAAATTTGCTCAGTCTTATGCGCCCTTCACCCGCGGCGACCACCTGCTCGTTCATGGCACCAAAGGCCTGGAACCCGGCACGCACAAACGTATGAGCGACATTCTTACTGAAGAAACCAACACCCTGCGCGTTGGCGCATTGTCGGGGCCGAACCTGGCAGTGGAACTCGCCAAAGGCCAGCCCGGCGCAACAGTTGTTTCAAGCCGCTTCGACGAAGTTATTGAGGCAGCCATGGCGGCCTTTTCGTCCGATCAGCTGCGGGTATATGGCAATCACGATCTGGTGGGAGTGGAATGGGCCGGAGCCTTGAAGAATATTTTGGCTATCGCCGCGGGCATGATGCAAGAGCTTGGCTTTGGACAGAATGCGCTGGCAATGGTTCTAACTCGCGGCCTGGCCGAGATCAGCAAGCTGATTACCGCAATGGGCGCCCACTCTTCCACGCTGCTTGGCCTGGCCGGAATCGGCGATGTGCTGGCAACCTGCACCAGCCCTTTGAGCCGTAATTTTCGTGCGGGTCAGATGCTTGCGCGCGGCAAAACATCTCAGGAAATTGAAACAGAACTGGCAATGGCCGTCGAAGGCTTGAATACGATCAAAGTCGCAATGGAGCTTGGCACCCAGAAGCGTCTCGATCTTCCGATCACACTGGCGCTTTGGCAAATTGCTTTCGAACGCAAAAGCGTACGAGAGGCGATCCGCGAACTGATGGAGCGCCCCTCAACATTCGAATTTACGTTTCAGTAGTAGTCAGTAACGCGGCTTGCTTAGCGGCGTTTTGCTGCGCGCTTCGCGTCGGCAACTTTGCGCGTGCGCTGCTTCAACTTCACCTGGCGCTTTTTCATTTTCATTTTCTGCGTGTGACTCTTGCGGCCTCTGCCCATGTGCTAATCTCCTTTTAAAAGTATGTCTGTCTTACTGAGGGTTTAGAGAATGCGGCTCGAAATTTCAAGCTACAAACGCATCGTTGTGCTGACAGGGGCCGGTATCTCGGCCGAATCCGGTATAAGCACCTTTCGGGACTCGGGCGGGTTATGGGAAAACCACCGTATCGAGGACGTGGCTACCCCCGAGGCCTTTCTCGCAGACCCTTGCCGGGTTTGGCGCTTCTACTCCATGCGCCGTCGGGCGGCAGTCCTGGCCGTTCCCAATGCCGCCCACCATGCTTTGGCTGGTTTTGGAGCCCGCTGCCCTCAAAATGGTTCTGAGTTCACTCTCGTCACTCAGAACGTCGACGCGCTCCACGAGCGGGCCTCTACGGTTCGGACCGGAAGCGACGCCATGCAGCATCCACTGGCTATGCACGGAACACTACCCCATTCCCGTTGCGTTGCCTGCGATACCCTATTCGCCGATCCGAACGCCTGGTTTGATGAAAGCGGAGCCGCGATAGCCACCACCTATTCCGAGTTTGCGGCCCTGGCCAACGGGCTTAAGCTGGTCCGCCCCAAAGACACCGCCCGTGATTCACTTCAGATCCCACTCTCACCCTGCTGCCAGGCCAGACTGCGCCCTCACATCGTTTGGTTTGGCGAGATGCCGTTAGCTATGGATACGATTCTCAGCCGTATCAGCCGCTGCGACCTTTTCATCACGATTGGAACCAGTGGGCAGGTGTATCCAGCATCGGGATTTCTTGAACAGGCGAAAATTGCCGGAGCTGTGACCGCCTGCCTCAACAAGGAGCCCCTCCCCCAACAAGCGATGGTAGACTTTTATCTGGAAGGTCCCGCAACGCAAACAGTGCCCTCGTTTTTCCAATCACACTTTCCCAGGAGTGTCTGAGCATGCCCTTTGAAGATCGCACCTTAGCCTGCGCAGACTGCAGCAAAGATTTTATCTTCACCGGTGGAGAGCAGGAGTTTTATCAACAGCGCGGCTTCACGAATACACCGAAGCGTTGCGAAGACTGCCGCGCCCGCAAAAAATCACTAGCTGGCAGCAGTGGTGGCGGAGCGGGCCGTAGCCCGAAGCGCCCCGGTGGTGGCGGCGGAGCGGGTGGTGATCGTCCGAAATATCCCGCGACTTGTTCTCGCTGTAGTGCAAATTTTGATGCACCGTTTCAGCCCAAAGAGGGACGTCCGGTATTTTGCAGAAAATGTTTTGAAGCTTCCAAGGGTAGCTAACAATAACTTGCTGCATCAATTGATTTAGGCAACTGCTCTGAAATTATGAATCGCATTGCCTGTGGTATAAAGAATACGCGCATGATAATTAAATAAGAGTTTAAACCTCAGGTATCAACCTCGTTTCACACAACAAATTGGAGGGTCAAATGTACAAAGTAGGAGATGAAGTATCCTATGGACTCCACGGGAAGTGCGTCATCACGGCAATTGAGACGAAAGAGCTCCCCTCCGGGCCAGTCAACTTTTACCAGATTCGCACAATTAAGAATCCCATCACGGCCAAAAATCCCAACCGGAAAGATCCGTTTATTCTGATTCCGGTCGAGACAGCTCAAACCAAGGGCCTGCGCCCTTTAATGACAAAAGCAGACGCTGAAACCACGTTGCAGCTGCTTGCCGACGCCGACTATCACTTTGAGATGGCCGAAACATGGGTATCGAAGCAGAAAATGCTCGAGGAAACACTTCGCAAAGAAGGTCCCGTTGGCTTGGCAAAAGTCGTTGGTCACCTTTTTGTCATGATCAAGCGCGACGCGGTTCCGCCGAGCGATGTCGTCCGCTTCTATGAGAACGTTTACAAGATCCTGGTGCGCGAACTATCCGACTCCTTGGGCATTACAACCAAAGAAGTTGAGCCCATCCTAACCAAGGCTCTGAAGCGCAAGCTTTCTTACGACAATTAATTTAAGTTCTGACTGTTAAAAAGCAAAACGGCGACTGATCTTACGATTAGTCGCCGTTAGCGTTTTGTTTTTAAAAAACAAAAAAAATGGGGCATCGAGCTACCTTCACACAAGATCG
>JBBRLF010000374.1:0-4826 GCA_038231515.1 candidate division WWE3 bacterium | reverse complement strand
TAGATCTTCACCCCGATGACCGGATGCGTCGAGATCAGCTTTTCAAGCCCCTCAAACGGAACTTCCAAAAGCTTGGTATTTTCTTTGGCCATCGCTGCTGCGGCGCGTGATTCCTTGTCCATAAAGGACATTTCGCCAAAGTGCGAACCCGCGGACAGCTGGGTTACCGACTGCTCGTCGCCGCTCGTAGACCCACGCTTGAGAATCTCGATCGTGCCGTGCTTGATTACGAAAAGCGAGGTAGCGGCCGCGCCCTCGTCAAAAACATAATCGCCGTGAATAACATCGCGTACGGTCACCAGCTCCGCGATCGTCGCCAGTTCGTCGTCGATGAGGTTTTCGAAAAGATAGCACTTTTTAAGCAGTTGAATGTCTTTCATGTCCTCTAGAATAAACCTATCGCGTGGTCCGTCAATAGCCTTGAGCTGCAGGGAGCGAACGCCCCCGTTGGCGGCTCATTTCCCATTGTAAGAGTGCCTGCGATTATGTATCTTCTCGCCTACTTATATAGCGAGGGCGACATGAGCAAACTTTCACCAGAACAGACCCGTACCAAGTACATGAAGATGGCGAAGTCCATGGGCTACGACGAGGCGATCACCGCCATCCACAATGAGCTGGGATCACTTGAGCCGAAAGTTTTTGACGACGGCTATAACAAGGAACGTTTCGACGATCTGCAGAAGATGCGCGAGCTGGCGCGCGAGCTTTACACACTGAAGCTGACCGAAGATTCCAGCGTCTATTACGAAAAGAAGTAACCGTTTTTTTAGGAGGACATCATGGCTAAAGACATGTTCGCAAATTTGGAAACATCACTGGGTAACGTTCGCATCCGCCTGCACCACGACAAGGTTCCCGCCACTGTCGACAACTTCGTCGGCCTGGCTGAAGGCACCATCGAATGGACGCATCCCCACACGAAAGAAAAGTCGAAAACGCCTTACTACGCCGGCACCATCTTCCACCGCATCATTCCCCGGTTCATGTGCCAGGGCGGCGACATCACCGGCACCGGCACGGGCGGCCCAGGTTATCGTTTCAAAGACGAGTTTCACCCTGAACTCAAGCACGACAAGCCAGGTATTCTGTCGATGGCCAACGCCGGTCCGAACACCAACGGCAGCCAGTTCTTCATCACAACCGTTCCGACTCCGCACCTCGACAACCGCCACTCGGTTTTCGGCGAAGTCGTTTCAGGCATGGAAGTGCTCGATGCCATGTCGGGTACAGCACGCGACGGTCGCGACAAGCCCAAGGAAGACATTGTTCTTAAAAAAGTAACCATCGAGAGAACTTAATGATCTTCGGAGTGCCGAAAGAACGCGAGCCGGGCGAAACCCGGATCGCGATGGTTCCCGACACGGTGAAACTGCTGGCTCGCAAGGGCCACCAGTTTCTCATCGAAAGTGGCGCAGGCGAATCCGCGTTTATTCCGGACAAGGAATTCGAGGCATCCGGAGGTCAGATCGTCGCGGATTCTGCGGCGATTTTTGCCAAGTCGGACTGCATTCTCAAGGTGCAGCCCCCGAATCCCGCCGAGCTGGAACGTCTGCGCGCGGATCAGGGCCTCGTTTGTTTTCTTTGGCATCTTCGTAATCCTGACCTCGCAGCCAGGCTTTCCAAGCTTCGCGTGACGAGTTTCTCCATGGATGCGATTCCGCGTATCACCCGTGCCCAAAGCATGGACGCGCTTTCGAGCATGGCCACGATTTCGGGTTATAAGGCCGTGCTGCTCGCGGCACAACATTTACCGAAGTTCTTTCCGATGCTCACCACGGCTGCCGGCACAGTTCGTCCCGCGCAGGGCTTGATTCTGGGCGCGGGCGTGGCCGGCCTTCAGGCCATTGCCACGGCAAGACGCCTGGGCGCAGTGGTCGAAGCCTTTGACGCACGTCCGGTAGTCAAAGAGCAAGTGCTTAGCCTGGGTGCCACGTTTGTCGAACTTGCTGAGCAGGGTGAGGGCGGGCAGGACAAATATGGATATGCGAAAGAAGCTTCCTCGGAAACTTTGGCCAAGCAACGTACCCTGATCCATGAGCGGGCACGGCTTGCGGACTTTATCATTACAACCGCGCAAATTCCCGGCAAGCCTGCACCGCTGTTGATCACTAAAGAGATGGTGCACAGCATGAAGCCCGGTTCGGTCATTGTCGATCTGGCCGGCGAAAGCGGTGGCAACTGTGAGTTGACCAAAGCCAATCAGACGATTGTCGACCACTGGATAACGATCACCGCGCCGACGAACCTGCCCGCGACCATGCCGCTGGATTCCAGCCGAATGTACGCCCGCAACGTGGCCACTCTGATTGGCGAGCTCGTCAACGAAAAAGGATTCACCTTCGACTGGACCAATGAAGTCTTCCGCGAAACCTGCATTACTCATGCGGGCGAACTCAAGAAAGGTGCGAGCAAGTGAGCGTACTGGCGATGACCTATATTTTCATTCTGGCGGTCTTCGCCGGCGTCGAAGTTATCGGACGCGTTCCCACCGTGCTGCACACGCCGCTGATGTCGGGCGCCAACGCCATTCACGGCATCGTGCTGATCGGCGGGGTTTACGTGCTGGGCATGGCGGGCAACAACAGCGCACTCAAGATCATGGGTTTTCTGGCAGTCGTCCTGGGTACCCTGAACGTCGTTGGCGGCTTCGTCGTCACCGACCGCATGCTTGAGATGTTCAAAGCCCGGCCCGTCGCGGGCAAGCCCGGCAAGGACACGAAATGAGCATTGTCGAGCTGAGCTACCTCGTCGCATCCATCCTATTCATTGTCGGCCTCAAACGCCTGAGCAGCCCGGCTACCGCACGCTCGGGCAATATCCTGGCGGCAGTCGGCATGGGCGCGGCCCTGGGCGGCACCTTTCTTGTCAACGGCATGGCAAACATGCCTCTCATCATCGCGGCCATCGTGCTCGGCACGCTGCCGGGCTGGTATCTCGCCCGTACGGTAAAAATGACCTCGATGCCGCAGATGGTATCGTTGTTCAATGGGATGGGTGGCGCCTGCGCGCTGCTGATTTCGCTCAGCGAAATGCTAAAGCTCAGTGCCGCCGGGCCCGAGACCACGACCTTGCAAGTTTTTGGCGAGTCCGCTCCGATTATCCTCGGTATCATCTTTGGCGCGATCAGCTTCACGGGCAGCATCGTGGCGTTTGGCAAGCTGCAGGGCCTGATTACTGAAAAGCCGGTTCGCTGGCCCTTGCAGAAATTTTTGAACATATTGCTTCTGCTTTGCATCGCGTATTACAGCTACGGCCTTGCACACTACGGCCTACTGCCAGCGGCGGGGCTCGAGTCCGACCCCCGCCTCATGTGGATGGCAATGCTGGCCGTGCTGTCGCTGATTATCGGTGTCGCACAGGTGCTGCCCATTGGCGGCGCCGACATGCCCGTCGTGATATCGGTACTCAACTCCTGCACCGGCCTGGCTGCGGCCCTCACCGGGTTTTCGATGAATAACATGGCCATGATTATCGCCGGCACACTGGTCGGGGCAGCGGGATCATTTCTAACCCTGCTCATGTGCAATGCGATGAACCGCTCGCTCATCAGCGTTTTATTCGGCTCCTTTGGCGGGGGCGTCGCAGCTGGCACGGCTGCCGCTGCGACGGGCGAGCAGATCATGAAAGAAGTGTCGACGTCCGAGGCCGCAATTCTCATGGGCTATGGCCGGCGAGTCATCATCATCCCCGGCTACGGGCTGGCCGTGGCGCAGGCGCAACATCTGGTGCATGAGTTAGACGAGCTGCTCGAAAAGCGCGGCGTGGAAGTAAAATACGCCATTCACCCGGTGGCGGGCCGCATGCCCGGGCACATGAACGTACTGCTGGCCGAAGCCAACGTGCCCTATCCCAAGCTGATCGACATGGAAGAGATCAACGCCGAATTTTCGCAGTCCGATGTCGCCCTGGTCATTGGCGCCAACGACGTCGTGAACCCCGCGGCGCGCACCGAAACCTCGAGCCCAATTTACGGGATGCCGATTTTGGATGCCGATAAGGCCAAAAACATTATCGTTATGAAACGCGGGAAGGGTGTTGGCTTTGCGGGGATTGAGAACAATCTGTTCTTCGACCCTAAAACGCGGATGCTCTTTGGCGATGCGAAGAAGACGCTGCAAGACCTGGTCAGCGAAGTTAAAGCACTCTAAGACGGGGTCCCGTGACCTGTGACCTGTGACCTGTGACCTGTGAACGGTCCCTGTACCTGCGCCCGATCCGGCACCGGTACCGGATCCGGAGCCGGGCCCGGTTCTGTTCACCGTTGCCGGGTCCGTTCACGGGTCACCGTTCACCGGCCCCCGGTTACCGTGTTTGTATCTCACGGCATTCTCCTCTACACTGGTTTCAATAATGCCCACCACCGAGTCCAATCAAACCGAATTCGATCTTATTATTCTGGGCGGCGGCCCCGCCGGCTACAGTGCTGCCATCAAAGGCTCGCTGGCCGGGTTTAAGGTGGCGCTGGTGGAGCAGGGTCGCATTGGCGGTGCTTGCATCAACCGGGGCTGCATTCCCACCAAAGCTTTGTGGGGCACTGCCGTTGCTTTGCAGCGGTTGAAAGATTTGAAGGCTCATGGAATCAAATCGACCGGAAAATTTTCCTTCGACTTCGCCGTCGCCTCCAAGCGCCAGTTTGAAATTATGGACGAGATGGTTTCGACGATCCGCGCGCGAATGCTCAAGCTGGACGTGAAGATTTTTTCGGCGCGCGGCTCCATCGCAAAGCATGATGCCGCCTCGAAAACCGCTAACTTTACCGTGACGCTCGAGAGCGAAGAAAAATCCGTGCACGAGCTTACCTCGCGCTTCGTGCTGATCGCGAC
>JBBRLF010000373.1:0-4834 GCA_038231515.1 candidate division WWE3 bacterium | reverse complement strand
ATTGGCTGCGGCGAGGGCAATATCGCCCAGCACCTAATTCGAAAAGGCTGTATCGTCGACGGCGTCGATATCATTGCGCCCAGTGAAGTTACAGCCACGATGCACAAGTATCATCAGATCAATCTGGTTACGGAACTGGACAAGCTTGGCGAGCTATTGAAGCACAACAGCTACGATTATATTTTACTCGCCGACGTACTCGAGCACATGTTGGAGCCCGAAAAGCTACTCGACTTTATCCGCACTCATCATCCGGCACGGCCGCGGCCCACGGTGATCGCATCGACCGGTAACGTCGCCTTGTTCATCATTCGCACCATGCTGCTGCTGGGCCAGTTCAACTACGGCGCCCGTGGTATTCTGGACCGGAACCACACGCGACTGTTCACCAAGCAGTCCTTCCAGCACATTTTCGAACAATGTGGCTTTATGGTCGATGACATCTCTGGTGTTTCCCTGCCGCTCAGCGCGGTTTTCGGCGAAAACTCCGTCATTGGGCTGAAGCTCGAAGTAGCCACCGATTTTCTTGCCCGCAACTGGCCCAGCGCAATTGCCTACCAGCTGATCATTTCGGCCAAACCGCTTCCCACGACGAATCAGCTGCTCGAAGTTTCCCAGGATCACTCCGAAGAGTTGCGCAGTCAGGAGCACGACATCGTGGAAGCGGACGACGAAAGCGTGGACGAATCGATCGAGTCGCAGATCGTTCACTAGCCACTCAGATGACCAGAGACCAGGGAAAAATCGCAGTACTCGGGGCCTCGGGACAGCTGGGCAGGGCATTGCTCAGACAGCTCGGCGGGGCCGGTGTGGCGCTCGCGCGGCCGGAAGCTGATCTCGCCAACATGCCTGCCGTGCTTGCGGCGCTCGAACGCCTTGCGCCTTCGGCTGTGATCAATGCCGCCGCTTATACGCAGGTAGACCGCGCGGAGTCTGACAAAGAGGCGGCCTGGCAAATCAACGCGCTTGCACCAGGCGAGCTGGCTGCCTGGGCCAGGCTAAAGCGGGTCCCCCTTGTTCATTTTTCCACGGACTATGTTTTTTCGGATGGGCCTGAGTCGACCGCCGCAGCCAAATCCAGAATCGAAACCGACCCTACCGCGCCCATCAATGTCTATGGCCAGAGCAAGCTCGAGGGAGATACCAGAGTCGCCGCCGTGGGCGGGAATTTTCTGATCTTTCGAACCTCGTGGGTCTACGACGCCACGGGAAAGAACTTTTTAAATACGGTAATACGGCTGGCGACCGAAAAAACAGAGCTCCGCATCGTAAATGACCAAAACGGCGCTCCCACCTTTGCCAAAGACTTGGCCGAGGGAACCCTCAAGGCTCTGACCCTGGCCCTGGCAATGCCAGGGTTTCCCTCCGGCGTCTATCACCTGACCAACGCCGGCGAAACAAGCTGGCACGGGTTTGCACAGGCCATTGTGCAGCAAGCGCGGGCATTGAGATTCCCGCTCACGATCGCCGAGGTTCAACCTATCCCCAGCAGCGCCTATCCCACTCCCGCGCCCCGGCCTAAAAACAGCCGGCTAAGCAATGCAAAATTCAAGTCGATGTTTGGCTTTGAGCTGCGCGACTGGGAAGCCGCGCTTCGCGATTGCATGCAGGAACGCAAAGGCCAGTAAACAGAGACTAGTTGAGAATTTTGACTTCCGGTACGGCTACCAGAAACCGTCCGCCCCGTTTGCGAAACGCGGCCTGCTTTTCAAGAATTTCTTCCTGAAAATTCCAAGCCAGCAGCAGAATGTAATCCGGCTGATCTTCTTCCAGCTTCTGCTCAGGATAGACGGGCAGATGAGTGCCGGGCGTGAACCGCCACTGCTTATACGGAACGGAATCAACGACATATTCCACCAGCTCGGGGGTGATCTTGCAAAAGTTCAACAGCACATTGCCCTTGGCCGAAGCGCCGTACCCGACTACCCGTTTTCCCTCAGCCTTGAAAGCCTTCAGGGTTTCGATGAGTTTCTTCGTATTGGCGTAAACCCGGCTGGCAAAATCGTCGTAGAGCGAACGCGCATTGATCTTGCGATCGAGCTCGTTCTGCAAGCACTCTTTTAGCTTGGACGAGACGACGTGCTTCGAACCTTTGCGGGCAACCGAGATTCGCATCGAACCGCCGTGTACCGGAAGGTGTACGAAATCAAAAATCTGCATGTCGTGCATTTCGAAGAGGCGTACCAGCGGCTGCAGCGCAAAGTAAGAGAGATGCTCATGATAAATGGTATCAAACTCGTTTTTTTCGAGAAGATCGAGCAGGTACGGGAACTCGGTTACGAACACACCCTGCTCATCGAGCAATAGCTTCACGCCCTTGCACAGATCGTGCAAATCCTGCATGTGCGCGACCACATTGGTGGCGACGATAAGCTTTGGCTTTACCTTTTGCGAAACCAGCTCGGCCGCAAGATTCGCCGAAAAAAAAGCATTAATCGTGTTTACGCCTTTCATCCGCGCCAGATGCGCCAGATTGCTGGCGGGATCGATACCCAGTACCGAAAGTCCCTTTTGTCGAAAGTAGTTCAGCAACGTGCCGTCATTGCTGCCGATGTCCATAATCAGATCATCCGCACCAAACTTGAACCGCTCGATCAGATCGTGGGCCATTGCCCGAAAATGGTTCAGCATCGTCGACGACGTCGAGGGAATATATAGATAATTGGAAAACATAAGCTCGGCCGGAACGATATGGGTCAGCTGCACCAGCCAGCACGACTCGCAAACCGCGGTACCCAGAGGATATTGCGGCTCATGCGACCCGAGATCTTTCTTTTCCAGAAAGCCGTTTGGAATGGGCATCGAGCCGAGATCCAGAAAAGTATAGAGTTTCTCACTGCGGCAGATACGGCAATGCGTGGCTTTATATTTGTCAGATTGAGACGTCATTCGTCTTTCCTACGTGATGGGTCGTGGCTTTTTTTTTAAACAGCCGATTTTGAAACCCGGTTTTCGCGACCAAAAATAACAGAAGAATCTTAAAAACCCCGAGTGAGTAAACGATGCTGCTCTTTAAACTGGCGCCTCGTTTTTTACCCTCATACCGGGTCTTGACTGGCACCTGCACGATCTTCAAATTCGCGTGCACCGCCTGCGCAATGATTTCGAAGCTGAAGAGATAGCCATCGGAGTTGCTTTTGTAGTCGATTTCCGAGAGCAGTCTTTTGCTGTAAACCCGAAAACCCTGATGCAGGTCATCCAACTTTAGATTTAAAACCCGCCGCGCCAGCGCATTCAGAAAAAGGATCGGCAGGACCTTCCAAAAATACATGCCGCTTTTTAAAGGATGGGTGCTCTTCGTGAAGCGGTTTCCCAGAACAAAATCACCGCCCTTTGCCATCTCTTCAATGGCCTGAGGAATGGCGGAAGGGTCGTATTCGCCATCGGGATGCAGATCAATGATGATGTCCACTCCCTGCTCTTCGGAAAGGGAGAGGGCTCTTTTCATATTCCCGCCGTAACCCAGGTTGACGGGATTTCGGTAAGACTGAATGCCCAGCTTTTGAGCCAGCTCAAAGGTGCGATCTTTGGAAGCGTCGTCGACCAAAATAATGCTTTCGACACACTCCTTTGGAAATTCACGATAGAATTGCTCAAGAGTGTGTTCGGCATTGTAAGCGATGAAAATCGCCCCGATGTGAGGTCTTTTTGCTGAATTCATTTTCTCTGGTACGGATAACAAGCTTCAGAACCAGAGTCCATAGGGATTCCCGGGACTTGCCGTCAATATCCGAGACAAAAAGTCAGGAATCGCGCAAGGGTCCGGGTTCTTTGAGGCGGGTCAGTCCAAACATGAGAGTTGCAACCAAGACCATGAAAGCAAATTTTGGCCAGAGGTGCTGCCGGCTCAGGAGATCAGCATAGATTTTTTCAGTAAGCACATTGGTCAGTCTTGGCGGCTGAATATCGACTGCCACGATAGCCAACATATTCATGGCACTCACTGCCAGGAGTGCATAAAACCACTTACCGGGCCGCACCCAAATCAGCGCCGCCACAAAAAAAGGCAGTACCGGCGTAAGATAGCGTGGCCCGATGCACCAGCCACCATGCCAGCCTTTGAACGAAATATTCCACCAGATGCCGCTAAAAAAGAGCCAGGCGGCAAGCCACGCCTCGCCCCGCTCTTCGGCCGATGGACTCCGCAGCCACCGGTACAGGCCGGGCAGAGCCAGTACCAGTACCGGCGAAAGAAAGAAAAGACCGCGTTCAGTACTGATCAAAATACCGCGCAGGGCTTCGAAGGACGGCATTCCCAGCACACCCAGAATCTTATGAAAATCCTCGGGCGCCGAAAGCGCGGGATTGAGAAAAAGCGGATTCAGCGGAAGTGAGAACCAGCCACCAAAACAAATCTTATGGTAGGCCGCAAACACGAGAGCAACCGGCAACGCCCCCAGACCGATTTTGAGCATGAAGTTGATTCGTCTTTGGCCGCTCCGAAAAAATGCAAAAGCAAGCAGACCCAGAATTCCCAACGCCGCGGAGTATTCCGTAAGCAGTGCCAGTCCGGCCAAAAACCCACCAAGTACCGGCCGTTTTTTTCGCAGGCCATAAAAAGAAAGAAACAAAAAAGCGCCCGCCGTCTGATGCCCCCAGAGCATCGTGGAATACGGAAAGGCGATTGTGCCTATGGCATAGGTATACATGACCAGCCACGCGTCGCGGGAATCGGTGAAGCCTTGTGGCCGCAAGGGCGTTCGCACTTTCTCGAGCAAAAACGCCAAAAAGAAAAAGCACAGCAGCACACTGGGCAGCGCGGTGACAAACAGGTCGACGCGCCGGATGTTAGCCAGATCCAGCTCATGCTCCAGCGGATCCAGGCCACGGGCCT
>JBBRLF010000372.1:0-4838 GCA_038231515.1 candidate division WWE3 bacterium | reverse complement strand
CTTGCCAGAGCGCCGCTGGCAGGCCGCTGATGCCGTGTTCCAGGGGGCAGACAGCGACGACGACACGGCAGGCCAGCAGTGGACGTTCCAGAATGAGCTGCCCGACCGTTGGGCATTTTTTGGCATGCTGCTGATTGCGATCGGCCTTATCGGAGCCTTCAGCTTCAAGCCCCGGCCTGCGCCCGAGCTCAGTTGATATGGGTCTTTAGAATTTCCGCGACTTCGGCTGCCGTGCGCTTAAACATGGGCAGAAATTCCTTAAACACATAGCGGGCCTTCATATCGCCATCCACCAGTACAAAGCCGCGCTGCGCGATACCAATACCGAACATGAGCATTCCCAGCTGCCGGCAGATTTCTTTCGAGGAGTCGTCCAGCAGCGGAAATTGAAAGTTTTGTTCGGCGGCGAACTTCTCGTGGCTTTCCTTGTCGTTGGTCGAAACGCCCACAATCTGAACCTTGAACCGGCTCAGGCTGGCCCAGTTGTCGCGGTAGTCGCAGAGCTGCTTGGTGCACACCCGGGTATTGTCGCCAGGATAAAACACGAGCAGAACAGGCGCCTTCTTCACTTGCTCGGACAAGGTCCATTGCGAGGACTGCGGACGTCCGTCAGTATCCCTGAATGCCGCCGTGGTTGTGAAATCCGGAACCTTATCGCCTATTTGAAGTTTCATCTGAAACCAGCTATACCTTAACCGTGGATTATAAATCGACGTTAAATTTGCCGCAGACTGATTTTCCAATGAAGGCCAGCCTGCCTCAGCGCGAGCCCGAACAGGTCAAACGTTGGGAAGCCGACAACACCTATGGGCTCATGACCGGCCCGCGACGCAACCGGCCGATGTTCGTATTTCACGACGGCCCTCCCTACGCCAACGGCAACATCCACCTGGGCCACACGCTCAACAAAGTTTTGAAAGACATCGTCGTCAAGTACAAGAACATGAGCGGCTTTCACACCGAGTTCATTCCCGGCTGGGACTGCCACGGCCTGCCCATCGAGCTGGGTGTCGAGAAAAAGCTGCGCGAAGAAAAGAAAGACAAGAGCTCGCTATCGAAGGTCGAGATTCGCAAGCTTTGCAAGGAATACGCGCAGGTCCACATCGACAAGCAGCGCGAGCAGTTCAAGCGCCTTGGTGTTTTTGCCGACTGGGCCAACCCATATCTGACGATGAGCGACGACTACGTGGCCAACATCGTGCGCGAGCTTGGCCGCATCTCCAAGACCGGCAATCTCTACAAAGGCAATAAGCCCGTATATTGGTGCGCCAACTGCGCAACCGCCTTGGCCGACGCAGAAATTGAATATGCCGATCACTCGAGCCCGTCGATTCACGTGAAGTTTTATCTGCAAGACGACTCGCTCAAAAAACTTCCGGCCCTGGCCGACGCGGCCAAAGGCAAAAAGGTCGCGCTCGTCATCTGGACGACCACTCCCTGGACCCTGCCAGCCAACCTGGGCATCGCCCTGCACCCTGAATTCGACTACGCCGCAGTCGACACCGGCGGCGAGCTTCTGATCGTCGCTGATGGGCTGCGCGAAAAATTCCTGACCGACACGGGCCTTACCGGCCAAAAAGTCGCTTCGCTCAAGGGCGAGGAATTTGAAAATCTAAAAGCCGATCATCCCTTCATGAAGCGCACGTCACTCATCGTGCTGGGCGACCACGTCACGCTCGAAGCCGGCACGGGCGCCGTACACACAGCACCCGGTCACGGCGTGGACGATTACAAGGTGGGCAGAAAATACGGCTTGGACGTGCTGGCGCCCGTCAACGCCTACGGCAAGTTCACCGACGAGGTGCCGCAGTGGGCGGGCCTTAAAGTATTTGAAGCCAATAAGCCAATCATCGAAGCGCTGACCGCGTCTGGACATCTGATCAAAGTGAACATGATTCAGCACTCGTATCCGCATTGCTGGCGCTGCAACAAGCCCGTCATCTTTCGCGCGACGCCGCAGTGGTTTATCGGCATGGACGGCCCAACCAGGCTGCGCCAGCGTGCAATCGACGAGATCAAGAAAGTGCAGTGGATTCCCGCCTGGGGCATCAACCGCATTCTGGGTATGGTCGAAGGCCGGCCCGACTGGTGCATCTCGCGCCAGCGCGTCTGGGGCGTGCCAATCACCGTGTTCTATTGCAATAAATGCGACGACGCGATCATTGCGCCGGAAAGCTTTGAGCATGTCGCCAAAATATTTGACGAGCACGGCCCGAACGTCTGGTACGAATGGCCGGCCGAAAAGCTGATGAAGCCGGGCACGAAGTGCAAATGCGGCGTCACCGACCCCGCGCAGGTGCGTAAAGAGACCGACATTCTTGACGTCTGGTTTGACTCCGGCGTAAGCCACGCCGCCGTGCTGGCCGCCGCAAAGAATCAGGACAAGGTACATTGGCCCGCCGATCTTTATCTCGAAGGCAGCGACCAGCACCGCGGCTGGTTTCAAACCTCGCTGCTGACTGCAGTCGAAGCGCGCAATGGCGCGCCGTTCAAACGCGTGCTTACGCATGGCTTTGTGAACGACAAAGAAGGCAAGAAGATGTCCAAGTCGAAGGGCAACGTTACCGACCCGTTGGATTTCGCCAGCAAGAACGGCGCCGAGATCCTGCGCCTCTGGGTGGTCATCGAAGACTATCGCAATGACGTGAACTTCTCGATGGAAACGGTTGATCGCATTTCGGAGTCTTATCGCAAGATTCGCAACACCTTTCGCTACATCCTGGGCAACCTTTACGACTATGACGCGTCGATGGCACCCAAAGACGCCGACTACTGCGACCTCGACCACTGGGCCCTATATCGCACCGAGCAGTTTTTGGAAAAGCTGCACAACGCCTATGAGACCTATGAATTTCATACGGCCTACCATGCCCTGGTGAACTTCTGCGCCGTCGACCTGAGCGCGCTTTACTTCGACATTCTCAAAGACCGGCTTTACACCTCGCCAAAGAATTCCCGCGAGCGCCGGTCTTCACAAGCAGCGTTGCACAAAATCGGCGTGGCGCTGGCCGCCGGGCTGGCTCCCATTCTGAGCTTTTCGGCCGAAGAGGTCTGGGGCTATTTGAAGCAAAAGGGTTCGGTCTTCGAAGCGGACTTTCCGATTTGGACTCCCGTACCGGGCCGCGAAGCTGCCGCCAAACGCCTGGATCTGTTTTTTGAAACCGTGCGCGAGCCGGCCAACAAGGCGCTCGAAACGGCGCGTGCCGCAAAAGAGATCGGCCTGTCGCTTGATGCCGAAGTGCATTTTCCGCAGATCAAGGGGCTGGAGTTCAACCTCATCAAGGAAGATCTCGGCGGCCTGTTGAAAGTTTCGAAGTTCGTGGTGGGTCCGGGCGATCAGGTGCAGGTGAAACGGGCTACCGGCAACAAGTGCGCGCGCTGCTGGCGCTACTTGCCCGAAGTGGGCCAGACACCAGCGCATCCCGAGCTTTGCAGCCGGTGCGTCAACGCAGTGGAGGGGCAATCCTAAATGATGAAGAATCTGATGAAGTTAAAGTACCTCGTGCTGCTTGCCGTGACTGGCACGATCATATCGCTGGATCAGCTTACCAAGCAGCTGGTCACTCAGCGCTTCCATGTCGGTGAATCGGCCTCGCTGATATCCGGTCTCTTCAACCTGACCTACGTTCGTAATCCGGGCGCGGCTTTCGGCCTGCTTGGCCACTGGGATGCCAGTCTCAGGGTTCCCTTCTTCATCATCGTACCGATGATCGCCCTGGGGGTAATCTTTTACGTTTTCCGCAAAGTTGAAGATACCGATCTTAAACTCGCAGCGGCACTTTCGCTGGTCATCGGCGGCGCGTTCGGGAATCTGATTGACCGGGCGGCTTACAACTACGTGGTCGATTTTCTGGACTTCCACTGGGACGACATGCATTTTCCGGCGTTCAACGTGGCCGACGTCGCCATCTGTCTGGGCGTGGGATTTCTGATCCTGGACATCATTATCAAAGAAAGACATCAAAGAGCAAAGCTGGAAGATGTTCCCCATACTCCTTAACATTGGAACATTTCCGGTTCACAGTTATGGCTTTCTGATCGCGGTCGGCTTTTTGCTTGCCGTGTGGGTCTCGAAACGCGAGGCTCAGCGCCTGGGGTTGCCGCCCGAACGGCTGGTCGACCTGGGCTTCTGGTCGCTGCTCGTAGGCATGATCGGCTCGCGCATCCTGTACGTCGTCACACTTTATCCATACTACCACGACCACCCCCTTCAGAGTCTCTATGTCTGGGAGGGCGGACTGGTTTTTTTTGGCGGCCCCTTGCTCTGCATCCCGTTTTTCTTCTGGTACACCAAGCACTACAACCTGCCGCGGTGGAAGATCCTCGACATCGGCGCCACCGCGATTCCGCTGGCGCATGCCTTTGGCCGCCTGGGCTGCCTTTCGGCGGGCTGCTGTCACGGCAAAGCGACGGGTGGCCAATGGGGCATCAAACTCTACACCGAGCTGGTCGAGGCAAGTTTGCGCGGCGTCTACATTCATCCCACGCAGATCTATGAGTCGGTATCGCTGATGATTTTGTTTTTCGGACTGCGCTGGCTTCGCTTTCACAAGAAGTTCGATGGCGAACTTTTCTGCACCTATCTTATCACTTACTCGATCATTCGCTCGATCATCGAAATTTTTCGCGGCGACAGCGTGCGCGGCTTTGTGATTCAAGACATCCTTTCCACTTCGCAGTTCATTTCAATTCTCGTCATCGCCGGCACTCTGGCAATCTTCTTCAAGCTTCGCAAAAGCGCCATCGGAGCGCCCGTCCATGCACAATGAGATTACCCTTTATCTGATCTGCTCTTTTGCCATCGGGGCAATCCCGTTTGGCTGGATCATCGCGCGGCT
>JBBRLF010000371.1:0-4861 GCA_038231515.1 candidate division WWE3 bacterium | reverse complement strand
TCTGAAGACCCGATCACGGGAACCTTGGACGTGGTTGCGGCAGGCGGCATTGCCGTAGGCACGATCGCCACCTCAACTGGCGCTTTCAGCTACGAGCTGGTCAAAGGCATCGTCAAAGGGCTGGTTCACGGCGTAGTGGCGGTTGGCGCCAGCGGCGTCTGGATCGTGGGTGCGGTAGGCAAGGGCGTGGAGTTCATCTACGGCGCCTTGAATGCTCCTCAGCACAAAGCTTGGGCTAACTTTCGCAAAGAAGAGACCGGTGATGTGTTCGAAACGATCAAAAAGGAAGCTGCTCCAGAACTCTCGAGCCGGTTTGGCGACATCATTCTGGTTCGTGTTCACTGGTGGGGCGACGACAAGGGCCGGGTGCGGTTCTTCATCTCGAAGGACAAAAAGTCGGGCGAACGCTGGTTCTTCAAGCGCGTTGTCGACTCCGATACCTGCGAAGTGATGTACAAGATCACCAATCAGGACCCCGTGGTTCGCGCGTTCACCCACAATCCTTGGGGTGGCATCTATCAGTCTGGCTTGACCAATAAAGCCTGCGACGAAGCGAAACACTCCAATTAAGGCTTATGAAGTGCTCCGGGGCCATGGAAGGCCCTGTTGCACCGTTCCAACCCCCTTTATTTTTTGACTTTATTGCTGCACGCCGCTAAGTTGAGCGCTCTAATTTTTAGGGTTTTGTTTCATTGGGAGGACGGTCAACTTGGGCAAAGTTCTGGTCACCGGAGCCACGGGCTTCGTCGGTGCCAATCTTGCGAGGCTATTGCTTGAGCGTGGGCATCACGTTCGTGCTTTGGTGCGCCCAACTTCCAACTTGGGAAACATTGAAGGGCTTGCCGTTGAGACGATCTCTGGCGATCTTTGTGATGCGGGTTCGGTTGAACGCGCCGTAAAAGGCTGCGAGCAGGTGTATCACGTGGCGGCCGAGTACAATCTCTGGTCGCTCAATCCCGACGATCTTTATCGCAGCAATATTCAAGGCACCGCGAATGTCATGGAAGCTTCGCTAAAGCACGGTGTGGCGAAGGTGATCTACACCTCGACCGTGGGCACCATTGGTTTGGCCGCGCCGTCAGCGCCGTGTAACGAGTCGTCGCCCATGTTGGCCGATCAGCTGACTGGGCACTACAAGCGCTCGAAGTTTGAAGCCGAAAAGCTGGCGCTCGGTTACGTGCAGCGCGGCTTGCCGCTGGTGGTGGTAAATCCCAGTGCGCCCGTGGGCCCGTGGGACCGCAAGCCCACACCGACCGGAAAAATCATCGTGGATTTTGTACAGGGCCGCATGCCCGCGTACCTCGATACCGGCTTGAATCTGGTGCATGTCAAAGACGTGGCCCTGGGCCAGGTGCTGGCCGCTGAAAAGGGCCGCATTGGCGAGCGCTATATCCTGGGTCACCGCAATGTGAGTTTGAACGAGATTCTTGGAATGCTGGCCGCTATTACCGGAAAGCGGCGGCCGACCATTCAGATTCCCTACAGCGTGGCTTGGCTGGCGGGATTCGCCAGCACGAAGTATTCTGACTGGGTTAGCAAGCGTCCGCCAGCAGTCGCGTTGGAAGCGGTGAAGATGGCGCGTCGGCATATGTATTTTGACTCTTCGAAAGCGGTAGCTGAGCTAGGGCTTCCGCAGACACCGGTCGAAAAAGGTTTGGAAGACGCCGTGGAGTGGTTTTCGCGGCATGGGTATTTTAATCATCAGCAGAGTGTGCGCACGGACAATGCGCACGCCGTGTAAGGAAAAGGACAATATCGAATGGCAATTCCACTTAAGCAGGCCGTGATGGTCGGTAAATACGTGATGAAGCAGAAGCTCACAGGCAAGAAGCGCTATCCGCTGGTCATGATGCTTGAGCCGCTTTTTCGCTGCAACCTGGAATGCATGGGCTGCGGCAAGATTCAGCACCCCGAAGAAATTTTGAAAAAGACGCTTACCCCTCAGCAGTGCTTTGACGCCGCTGAAGAGTGTGGCGCCCCAGTGGTGAGCATCGCGGGCGGTGAGCCGCTGATCCACCCGCAGATCAAGGAGATCGTCGATGGGCTCATTGCTCGCGGCAAGTTCATCTATCTGTGCACGAATGCATTGCTGCTCAAGCGCAAGATGGACTCGTTCACGCCCAGCGATTATCTGACGTTCAGCGTGCATCTCGACGGCATGCAGGAACATCATGATGCCTGCGTGCAGCGCGAAGGCACTTATCAGATCGCGCTTGATGCCATTAAAGAGGCTAAAGCTCGCGGTTTTCGCGTGACGACGAACAGCACGATCTTCGAAGGCCACCCGCCCGAAGACATGCACCAGTTCTTCGACGACATGACTGAAGTGGGCGTGGACGGCATGATGATTTCGCCGGGCTACAGCTATGAAAAGGCGCCGAACCAGGACAAGTTTCTCAAGCGCAATCAGACCGTCGAACTTTTTCGCAAAATTCTCGAGCCGGCTGATCGCAAAAAGTGGGCGTTCAACCATTCGCCGTTCTATCTGGATTTTCTGAAGGGACAGCGCAACTACGAGTGCACGCCTTGGGGCAATCCGAACTACAACGTCTTCGGTTGGCAGAAGCCATGTTATCTCCTCAGCGAAGGCGGCTACGTACGCACGTTTAAGGAGCTGATGGAGACCACCGAGTGGGACCGTTACGGCCAGAAGAGCGGCAATCCGAAATGCGCCGACTGCATGGTTCATTGCGGTTTTGAACCCACGGCGGTCAACGACAGCATGGCTTCGCCGAAAAACATCTACCGCTCAATCTCGGCGGCAATGCGCTAAGGCCTGAGCATTAGGAGTAGTAAGCAGTGAGCAAGTCGGGAAATCCCGGGAACATCGACCGAAAGAACAGCCATCTCCAGATCTGTCTGGATGAGCAGGTGGAGTTCGTCTCGGGCGATGCGAACGGCTTTGCCTCTTACCGCTTCGATCATGATGCGCTTCCGGAAATGAACAAAGCCGAGATCAGTCTCGAAACCACCCTGTTCGGCAAGAAGCTGGCGGCGCCGATATTTGTCGGCGCCATGACCGGCGGTACTGACCGTGCAGGCGAGATCAATCGTCGTCTGGCGCTGGCCGCTTCAACCTGCCGCGTGGGTTTTGCCCTGGGTTCGCAGCGCAAGATGCTCGAAAAACCCGAGCTGCGGGCGTCGTATGCGGTGCGCGAGCATGCGCCTTCGTTGCCTTTGCTGATTGGCAACATCGGTGCGGTTCAGCTCAACTACGGCGTAGGTTTGCCCGAGCTCAAGCGGCTGATCTCTGAGGTGGGTTGTGATGCTTTCAACTTCCATCTCAACCCGTTGCAAGAGGCGATTCAACCCGAGGGTGACACCAACTTTGCTGACCTCATCGCCAAGCTGACAAAGGTCATTCCGCAGCTGGGCGTGCCCGTGTTGCTCAAAGAGGTTGGTTCGGGCATCTCAGAAACTACCGCGCGTAAGCTGGGTGCCCTGGGTTTGGCGGGCATTGAGACGGCCGGAAGCGGCGGCACCTCGTGGTCGAAGATTGAAAGTCTGCGCACGAGCAATGCCATTCAACGCACTACCGGTGAGCTTTTCGCGCGCTGGGGCGTGCCGACCGCTGAGAGCGTTGTGCTCTGCCGCAAGCACCTGCCAGGGTTGGTCGTCATTGCGTCGGGTGGAATGCGCAACGGTATCGAAGCGGCTAAAGCCATCGCGCTAGGTGCGGATGCCGTGGCGTTTGCGTTACCGCTATTGAAAGCGGCCGAGGTGTCTGTTGAGGCGGCCGTCGAAGCGATTAATCAGGTGCTTGAAGAGCTGCGTACCGCGATGTTCGTCACGGGCGCGCGCAACCTTGCCGAGCTTCGCCAGAAGCCGCTGCGCCGGCTGCCAGACTTTACGGCAATGGGACACTCCCAATGATTTCGAAGGGCAAGGCCTGCGGAAAATTTATTCTGCTGGGCGAACATTTTGTCATTCCTGCGGGCCCCGAAGCCGGTGCCGTGGCGCCGGTCGCGGCTCTGGCGTTTCCGCTCAACGAGCTTTGGTGCGAGGTGCGCGTTGAGCCCAAGCCGCATCCACATTACAAGGCCAAGCTTGCCGGCGAAGAAGATCGTGCCACCATTGAAAGCCTCATGGCGCGCGCCACTTATGCGGCGGGTAGCGCCTTGGGCATTGATATCAGCGGCCAGCCCCTGCACGTGGAGTCGAGCGCCAACTTTCCAATCTCGCGCGGCTTTGGCAGCAGCGCGGCGTTTGCCGTGGCGCTGGTGCGGGCGCTGGATGCCTATCGCAAGACGATTACGCAGCAGAGCGCCGACTGGCGCGAGCTGCAAAAAGCAACGTCGGCGGTGGAGCACATTTTTCATGGTCGTCCCAGCGGCGTGGATACCGCGGTTATTCTGGCGGGTCGACCCATTCGTTTTGAAGACGGCGCCGTCGTGCGCGAGCTCAAGAACGTCGCCGTCGACTTCGTCGTGGTCGACAGCGGCAGCCGCGACAACTGCGCGGCGCTGGTAAAAGAGGTCGTGGCTTTTCGCGAACGCAATCAGGCGCAGTGGTCTCGCATGGCCGAGGCCTTGCGTGGGCTGGCCAACGATGCCGAGCGGGCCCTGGTGTCGGGACAGGGGACGGTGCTGGCCAAAACCATTGCTGAGTCGCACGGCATTTTGGCCGAGCTGGGGCTGAGTAATCCGGGTATCGACGCGATTATTCGCGAAGGCATTTCGTTTGGGGCGCTGGCCGGCAAGGTAAGTGGGGCCGGCGGCGGTGGCGCGGTTTTGCTGGCCACGGCTAAGGGCGAAGGCAAGCGCGTGGCACAGGCGTTGCGCGATGCCGGCCGCAGCGTGGTGGGAGTAGATCTTGTGAATGGAGCTGACAATGGCTGATACCAATTGGGAAATCGAAACCT
>JBBRLF010000370.1:0-4900 GCA_038231515.1 candidate division WWE3 bacterium | reverse complement strand
GACTTCGCGTCTTTGAGTGAGCCAGCGGGCAGGCTAAGTCCGGTTGCCCCGTTGCCTAATGACATACCTCCCAAAGCGGGATTTGCATAGGCAGCGGTAGGGATCTGGGAAGGTATGGCGAAATTCTCGGGTCGGGCCATATGAGGCATGACCGACAACACCTGCTCGGCCGAGATCAGGGCGCTGTCTGAAAAGATAACCAGCCGCTCAATTGCATTCTTGAGCTCGCGCACGTTTCCGGGCCAGTAGTAGTCTGAAAACAGCTTGAGACCCTCTGCCAGCAGCTGCTTGGGCTCGCCACCGTTGCCCGCAAATTCACGCAGATAGTGTTCGGCAATCAGGCGTATGTCGTCCGACCTTTCGCGCAGGGCCGGCACCCGGAACGGCACAACATTGAGCCGGTAGTAGAGATCCTCGCGAAAGGTATTATTGCGAATCTGCTCTTCGAGGTTCTTGTTCGTGGCGGCGATTACCCGCACATCGACTTCGATGGTCTGCGAGCCCCCCACGCGTTCAAACCGCTGTTCTTGCAGGATGCGCAGAATCTTAGCCTGCGTTTTAAGGCTCATGTCGCCGATTTCGTCGAGGAACAGCGTGCCGCCGTTGGCCAGGTCGAACTTTCCGCGCTTGAGGGCCGTGGCGCCGGTAAAAGAGCCCTTCTCGTGACCAAAGAGCTCGCTTTCGATGAGCTCTTCGGGAATTGCCGCGCAGTTTACCTCGATAAAAGGCTTGTCGAAGCGGCCCGACAGCGCATGAACCGAATGGGCGACCACCTCTTTGCCCGTACCATTTTCGCCCGTGATGAGCACCCAGGAGTTGGTGGAGGCGACACGGCGTATGGCCTGCTTGAGCTGCTGCATGGCTGGACTTTCGCCCACCATGACCTTCGATTTCGCGACGCGCGAACGTAAACTGTGGTTTTCGCGCGACAGGTCGCGCAGCTGGAACGCGTTTTGGAGCGTGACGATCAGCTTGTCGAGCGAGAGCGGCTTTTCGATAAAGTCGTAGGCACCGAGCTTGGTGGCTTTTACGGCCGTCTCGATCGTACCGTGGCCCGACATGATGACGACGATGGCGTCAGGATAAATCGACTTGATGCGGCCCAGGATATCGAGGCCCTCTTGTTGCCGCTCGCCATTCGGACCGGTCATCCAAACGTCGAGCAAAATGACGTCGGGCAGCTCGCGCGAGAGGGCCTCAAGCGCCGCGGCGCCGTCGGCCACTGCCACGACCTTGTAACCCTCATCGCCCAGTACGCCCACGATGCTGGAGCGAACCGAAGCCTCATCATCCACTACCAAGACGGATCTAGCCATTCATCACACGTTGCCAATAATGGGTGGAAACCCGGTTTGGGCACCCAGCTGGCCAATTTCCTTTCCGCGAATGTACTCGTTGTCTAACAGGTTGATGGGCAGTTCAATCGTGAATTTTGTACCCTCGCCGGGTGCACTCTGCACCCGGATGAATCCCTGGTGATCGCTGACAATGCGTTTTACAATGGCCAGCCCCAGGCCGGTACCACTGGTTTTCGTCGAAAAATAAGGCTCAAAGAGCCGGCCACGCACGGCGTCAGTCATGCCCGGACCATTGTCCTCGAGCTCTACCGCGGCGATTCTGAGCATTTCGTTGTAATGCGTGCGCAGGGTGATCTTCTTGGGCAGATTCATTTTCGCGCCAATGCCGTTTTCAAGCGCAGCCACCGCGTTGTCGAGCAGGTTGATCATCACGCGCTTGATCTGATCGCGATCGAGGTCGATGAGCGGCAGGCGGGTTTCGGGCGTGAACACGAAGGCGATGGACCGGTGGGCTTCCTCGTAAAGGACGATCGTTTCACGCAAGGCTTCGTTGATGTTTTGCGGCGTCGGGTTGGACTGCGGAAAGCGGGCGAACTGCGAGAACTCGTTCACCATGTCGCGCAGCTCGTCGACGCCCTTGATGATCGTATCGGTGCATTCGCGAAAAACCGCGGCCTCGGCAGTGTGGTGCGAGGCAAACTTTTTCTGCAGCCGCTGCGCGGAAAGCTTGATGGGGGTAAGCGGATTCTTGATCTCGTGCGCGATGCGCCGGGCAACCTCGCGCCAGGCGGCTTCGCGCTGGCCTTTGGAAAGATGGCTCATGTCATCGACGACGAAAACGACGCCGCCGCCAAAAGGCGATGCGGTTACCATCAGCTCAAAGAATGCTTCTTCGTTGCCATGAGTGAACTGCTTTTGAACGGGACGAAGGGTGCCGTCGCCCCCTTCTTTAAGACGCGCGACAGCCTGGGCAAACAGGCCCGGCAGCGGAAAAGCGGTTGCATCGAAAGCCTCGTTTATTTTACGGCCGACCAGCTGATCGGCGCTCTGGCCCAGGAGTCGCCCGGCCGACTCGTTGACCGTCACGATCACGCCGGTTGCGCTGACCGAAAGCACGCCGGCCGCGACATTGTTCAGGATGGCTTCGACATAGGCGCTCTTCTCGGCAAGCGCCCGATTGGTAGCCTCGAGCTCGACGCGGTGGCGCTTGAGCTCGGCCGTCATGTTGTTGAACGAGCCGGTTAGCGTCGCGATTTCGTCGTCGCCCGGATTGATGACCTCAAAGTCGAGATTACCTTCGCGAATGCGCTGAGTGGCGGTTACCAGTCGCTCCAACGGCACGGTCAGCTCGCGGGCCAGGTAAAGGCCGATCCAGATACTGACGAAGATGATGAGCAACGTCATCATGATGAGGATGATGAAGTAGGTCGACTTCATCGGATACTTGAGCGGATTGACGTCGCGGTAATCCTGAAACACCGATGAGATCTCGTCGACCTTGTTGACGATGCTGACGGGAATGATGAACGTCACCGCAACGGCGCCGTAGACCTTACCCGAGCGGCGATCCATTACGGGGGCCACCGCGCGAATAAGATCGGTGCCCGCCATGTGCTGCACCAGACTAACCGTTTCTCCGGAAAAGGCCTTATTGAGAATATCGAGCGGCAGCCGCGGCAAGGAATGCTCGGCATCGGGCCCGTTTACGGCGAGCACGCGCTCATCGAGCGGATCGGTGTAAACCTCGATACCGTCGACGGTAGGCAGCTCGATATTGCGCAGAACGTATTTTTTCAGCGCAGTCCCGTTAAAGTGCGCCACGCCATAGCGCTCGCGCAGCTCGACGGCGAACTGCGAGGCCATGTGCTGGGCAATGCGATTCGTGTTTTTGTAATAAATCTGGGTGATGTCGAGCGTGGCCTGGAGCGTGTTCTGCACCTTGATGCTGAACCATTTATCGAAGCTCGAGTTGATATAGAGCGAGGAAATCAAAAACAGTATGACCGTCGGGATGATCGTGAAGCTCAGAAACGCCAGCACGAGCTTCGTCTTGAGTCGCGAACCCATGATGCGGCGGCGGCGTTCGAGAAAGAGCTTGCCCATGTTTCGCAGCACGAGGAACGCCAGCACCATGAGCAGCACGATGTTGAAGTTGATCAGCCCGAAAAAGAAAATGGAGTTCACGAACGGCAGACGGTTGGAAAGATTGGAAAGCCGGATCTCGAAGTAGGTCGTCAGGATAAAAAGGGCCGCGACACCGAGAATCAGTAATTTATCACGATGCCGCTTGGCGGCTTCGCGAGGGTCCAGTGCGTCATGCAGTTTTCTATTGGTCTCGGCCAAGCGTACTCCCCTTAATACACACAGCATCATCACCGGTCCTGGTCCGATGCTGGCGCCCAACAATATATACCAAGACCCGCGTAAAATGCTAAGGTATAGTTAAACGCTGGTAATTTAAAGCCTAATTGCCGGCCAAAAGCTGTTTTGCCTCGTCAAATTCGGGGTCGATTTCCAGAGCCTTGTTCAGCTCGGCCAGCCCCTCTTCCTGAAGGCCCTTGATCAGCAGCAGGCGGCCGAGTTGATAGTGCAGCTTTTCACTGAGCACGCAGCTCTTTAAGCCTTCGCGGAGTACGGTGATGGCCTGATCGGCCGATTTTGCGTCTTCAAAAGTCAACGCCAGCTCAACGTAAGCCTCGTCATAACTGGGATTGAGTACCAGCGCTTTGCGAAAAAGCGACAGCGCCTTGTGAATCGCCTTTTCCGTACCGAGATTTCTCAGCGCCACGCCCGTGCCCACCAGCGCACGAACATTGCCCGCATCGCTATCGAGCACGACCTGAAACAGTTTGATCGCGCCCTCGTATTTTGAAAGCGCGAGACATTCCTCGGCCTGACTCAGGTCGCGTTCAAGCACGGCCTGGGCCCGCGCCTTTTCGGTGACCTGCTCCACTTTTTTTCTGAGATCGTCTATTCGAAAGGGCTTGAGCAGATAGTTGTCGACGTCGGCGTGCAGGGCCTGTTCAACCTTCATGCGTTCGACCGAAGTTTGAGAGGTCACCATGATGAACGGCATGGGACCAAGTACTGCGTCACCGCGAATTCGTCTGAGGAGGTCGATGCCAGCCATCTTGGGCATTTCCCAGTCGCTGATCACAAAAGCGATTTCGTTGACGTGAATCTGCAGCGAGGCAAAGGCTTCGCTGCCATCGGCGGCTTCGAAGATAGGTGCAAAGTTCAAGGTGCGCAGATATTCGACGATCATCTCGCGTGCGCCCTTGTCGTCGTCGACAACCAGCACGCCGGTGCGCCCGCGAAGGTTGGCGGTGGCTATGGCCTGACCTATTTTTTCACGCAGCACCGCGGAGCGGAACGGCTTCATGATGTAGCCGTCGACTTTTAGCGACGCGGCGTTTTCGATTTTCGAGCGCTCCTGGCTTACCGGGCTGGTGCACATGATGAAAGGAATGTGGTGGAACCGTGGATCAAGCTTCAAGGCTTTCAGCAGCTGCAAGCCATCGGCGTCGGGCATCGCCCAGTCCGAAATCACCAGATCGACGGTTTCGGCCTCGAGCATATCCATCGCTTGCACGCCATTGGCG
>JBBRLF010000369.1:0-4920 GCA_038231515.1 candidate division WWE3 bacterium | reverse complement strand
TGCCAAGGTCGACCTTGAGCGCTACTGGGCCCATCTTAGGAATTCCGCGCTGGCAGGCGACAAGCACGTCATTACCGAACTGGCACTGACTTCGAAGACAAAGCATCCTGTTCATATTGAGCTTCAAAGCCAGAAGTACACCAGTCCAACGGGAGTCACAGTTTATAGAACAGCGATGACCGATGTGACCGAGCGCAACCAGCTCACCGCCGAGCAGGTTCGTTTGCATTCCTTGGAAAAGCTGATGCGAAAGAAGGCGGAACACGCCATCGAAACTCTCAAGCAGGAGCGCAACCTCAGAGAAGCCTTCGTCCATACCTTGACCCATGATCTGCGCAATCCGCTGGCCGCGATACGTCTGTCTGCCGAGCTTCAGCTCAAGCAGACTTGTGATCTGGCCCGCAGCAAAGAGCGGGCTGAAAAAATCGTTAAAGGCGCTAACCGGGTCGATCGCATGATTGGCGACTTACTTGATGCCAATAGCATTCATACCGGACGGTCTCTGCCGCTAACGGCAAAAGAATGTAACTTGAGCCTGCTGGTTTCGGAAGTCTCGAAAGAATTTTCGGCCGCCAACGGCGAAAGATTTTCTATAGTGGTTCGCAGCGACCTGATCGGTTTTTGGAACGAAGGTCTTCTCAGAAGACTGCTCGAGAATTTACTCGTCAACGCCCTTAAGTACGGTTCGCCGACCGCGCCTATTACCATCTCAGCCGAGAAGACTGACGGGAGCGTCATTCTTACTGTTCACAACGAGGGTGGCGAAATATCGCCCATGGAACAGGAGACCATTTTTGGGCTCTATAAGAGAACAAAATCAGCACGATCGAGTGAGGCGAAGGGTTGGGGTATTGGACTTACTCTGGTGCGCGGTATTGCCGTGGCCCATGGTGGTACAGTTCGTGTTGAAAGCGAGCGGGGCAAAGGGACGAGTTTCATTACGACGCTTCCGCTGGATTCCAGGCCTAAGGAAAGAAAACAACTGAACTGATCGTATTCAGAGGTTGATGCCCGTCGTGGCCAGAGCCTGGGCTACGGCTTTGCGGATGACCGCCTTGCCAAAGGGTTTGCGCACGCAGCTGTGAACTTTCAGGGCTTCGTCTGGCGAAAGCGCCGGGTCGTGGCCCGTGATGATGATTACGGGTAGTGCTGGCCAATATTGTTTTGAAAACTCAATGAGCCCAAGGCCCGAGCCACCGGGCATCTTCAGATCAGTAACGATGAGATCAAAAGTCTGGGCGCGCAGTATGGTCTTGGCGCACTCCACATTTAGGGCCGTATGCACGTCGCAGTCGGCGAAGATCATGGTAAGCAGCTCCAGAATTTCAGCTTCATCGTCGACCAGCAGCAGCCGCGGGCGTGTCATGCGAGGAACCTCGGCAGCTTGATCAGAAAGACGGTTCCTTTTCCTGGCATTGAGGCGCAGTCGATGTTGCCGTCGTGATCCTGGATAATTCCCAGGGAAATCGAAAGTCCGAGGCCCGTGCCCAGGCCCACATCCTTGGTTGTGAAGAACGGGTTGAAGATGTTTTCTCGAATTTCGGGCGGCATGCCCAGGCCGTCATCCATGATTTCGACCTCGAGCTGCGTGGCCGAAAAAATGCGCGAGTGAACCTCGATGGTGCCCCCGGCGTCGCCGCGCGCTTCGAAGATGGCATCGCGGGCGTTGGTCAGCAGATTGATAAAGACCTGCTCCAGGCGAAGGGCATCGCCCACAGTCATCAAAGTTGCCCCGGAAAGCTTGGGCTTGAGCTGAATATTTTTCAGCCGTAGCTGTTCGCTGATCAGGATGAAAGATTTTTTGATCACCTCATTGAGCAGCAGGGGGCGCTTGGTTGGATGGGACTGCCGGGCAAATTCCATGATATGACCAATGATGGCATTCATGCGCTCGATATTTCGCTCGATTTTACCGAGGCCCGACTCCAGGGCGACGAAGTCGAGCGGGACGCTTGCGCGACTGCGTACCATGTCGTGAATATGTTCAAGGTAGCCCGTAACTACCGTCAATGGATTGTTGAGCTCGTGCGCGAGGCCCGAGCTGACTTCGCCCAGAGCGGCCAATTTGCCGGCCTGAATCAGCGAGGCTTGGGTCTTCTGCAGCTCTGAGAGGCGAAAGAGCAGCTCTCGTGCCATCACATTCACGGCGTGCGCCACGGCGTCGAGCTCATCGCGGGCCGGCGAAATAGCAATCTCATGGTCGAGGTCGCCGCCCGCCATGCGTTCCAGCGAGCCGAGCAGCGTTGTAACACGATTTTCGTCAAAGGAGAGCCGGCCTTCGATCATGCCAGATACCGTTGCGACCACGCGAGCGCTTCCTCTTCGGTGTTGAAAAGACGGGCGGGAATTCCCGGCTTTGCGACCTTGAGATAGATGTTGCCGAACATTTTACCCCAGGCGCCAATCGGAACGATAATGGCCAGGGCCGTGAAAAAATCGGTCAGCTGCTTGCCCGAATAGTAGTGCCTGGTTTCGGCATCCAAGGGCCGGGCCTGGCGCAGATCGACCACCAGCGGTCCTTTTATTCCGCCACTAGAGCTGGCCGAGATCGAAACGTTCTGGATGGCATCTTCGACGGTTTGAACCACATCGGGCTGGATGCGGGTAACGACAATGCCTTCGGCATTTCTTTCGACCCTGGCGGTACGCGTGTTACAAATGAATTCCATAGCACTGACAATATAGCGCGCTGCGGGGCCTTTTTCACTAAAAAGTTTACCTAATTGTCACGGTGCTCCGGCAACAATGACTTTTGTTTCAATGATCGTGTCCAGTGATACGCCATCCATGTCGTAGTGGCCTTCCTGATCGGTGGTGAATGCAAATGTCGTTGGTTTCAAATGCATTGGGGCCAGATTTAGCGTATCGCGCCAGTTTTTTAGCGCGTCATTGATTTTATGCGTGGCTACGGCAATCGCCGTCTGGGGCAGTTCGCGCGCTGCTTCACCCGTGAAATGACCTACCGAAGCTCGTACTTCGATGTGGCAAGTAAACGTGTCGCCGACTTTTTCCAGCACGGCTGTCGCGCTGGAATCACTTGGCGCGTGCGAAAGGGTGCTGTTCAAGGCTGCTGCCGCTTTTAACAGAAGGTCGTCAGTCGGTGTAAAGTTCGCGAATTCAAATTGCTCGAGCATGGAATCTCCTTTTCTTGCTAAAAGTTATTCTGAAGTCAGCTCATCGGACATCGGGCTTATTTCGGTGTGGTCTGGTAGAAATTGGTCAAAATATTTCTTTAAGACCGATCCAAGGTCAGTCATGACCGCCGCAAGCGGAAGTTTACTGCTTTCGGGCATATCGGTTGCTCCCTTCTACGAATACAGGATCTGCAATATATCAGCCACGACCGGTGAAGCTGGGAAAGTACGGTTTTGGGGCAGAATGCCACGAAGTCTGGGACAGTCTCTTTGTGCTTTTAAGCACGACGCTGCTGACTTTCGGTCACGAAGTAGGCAAGCGCGCTGAAGGGAAGAGCGAAGCCGATCCACGCCGTGAGAGGCCACGCGCCGTGGGCGTAAGCCCAGGCTCCAACGAACGACCCGAAAGCGCCGCCCAGGAAAATGATTGCGATATAGATACTGTTGAGGCGTCCGCGGTATTCGGCCGGCAGCGTGAAGATCGCGCGCTGGCCCATCACCAGATTTGAACTTACGCCAGCGTCGAGCAGCACTGCCGCTAACGTGAGCAGCGCAAGCGAGAGGTTCGAGCCGAGCGGCGCGATGAGGGTCACGAGAAAAGCCAACACCCCCGCACCCATGCCCAGGGCTGAGCCCATTCGCGTCCAGCCGCGATCGGCCACCTTTCCGGCAACCGGCGCAAGTACCGCGCCGCTTACGCCAACAAGCGCGAAGAGCGCGATTCCCGAGGGCGAAAGGTGAAACTCAGGGCCTGCCAGCAAAAGCGGTGTGGCGGTCCAGAACAGGCAAAAGGCCGAGAACATGCAGGCCTGGTAAAACGCACGCCGACGCAGAATCGAGTGCGTCAGCACGAGCCCGCCCATTGAAAGTATAAGCGTCGAATAACGAAGGCCGCGCGTGTTGGGTTGTCGCGAGGGCAGAAAGTAATACAGGCAAATCGCGATGAGCGTCATGAGGCCGGCCGAAAGATAAAATACAGCGTGCCACGAGATTAGGTCGGTAAGAAAGCCCGAGATCGGACGCGACAGCATGATGCCGATCATGAGGCCGCCCATCAGATTGCCCACCACCTGGCCGCGGCGATGCTCGGGCGCCAGATGCGCGGCAAATGGTACGATCATTTGCACGGCCGAAACGCCGAAGCCCAGAACGAAAGTGGAAATGAAATAGGGCAACATCGTCGTTGCGAACGCCACGCCCAGGATGGCGACGATCGCGATCGCGAGGAAGGTGAGGATGAGCCGCTTGTTCTCGACCAGATCGCCGAGCGGCACGAAGAACAGCACGCCCGCGCCGTACCCCATTTGCGTGAGCGTGACGACGAGGCCGGCGACTGACGGTGCAAGGCCTAGCGACTTCGCGATCTGAGCCGTCAGGGGCTGGGCGTAGTAGAGGTTCGCTGCCATAATGCCAACGGCCAGGGCCAGGAGGGTGGTCAAGCCGCTCGTCAGAGTGGCAGGAGCTTCGTTGCCTTGTTTGAGGTTCATCTCACCATGAACTTAAGCCTGTTCGTGGCTTTTGACAATTTTTGCAGCTTAACGAAGGCGAACTTCCAGCGGTGTATTGGCCGAAAGGTGAACGTCCCTTTGCGGAAATGCCATGACGATACCAGCCGCACGGAACTTCTCATCGATGGAATAGCGTAATTTACTTGCGGCCCACTCCATGTCACGCAGTTCATTGAGTTCAATCGAGAAGGTAACTTCAAATTCGAGGGTGCTGTCGGCGAAGTTTTTGAAAAGAATCAGGGGTTCCGGGGTCGTGAGAATGCCTGGTTCACCTTGGA
>JBBRLF010000368.1:0-4934 GCA_038231515.1 candidate division WWE3 bacterium | reverse complement strand
GTTTCCAACACAGCCGACTCGTCCTACGTTTCCAACGCAGCCGACTCGTCCTACGTTTCCAACGCAGCCGACTCGTCCTACGTTTCCAACGCAGCCGACTCGTCCTACGTTTCCAACGCAGCCGACTCGTCCGACGTTTCCAACGCAGCCGACTCGTCCGACGTTTCCAACGCAGCCGACTCGTCCTACGCAGCCGACTCGTCCTACGCCTGCACCTAGCAGACCGACGAATCCGAGACCTGCTCCAAGCCGGCCTCACCGCTAACTCGGTGACAAAGCCGGAGTGAGCGACGCCGCCCGCGTTCGCTCACCCTGAACAGCGTTCCATCGGGCGACCCCGGTCATCTGGGCTCTCAAAGCTTGGGTGGCCGGGGTTTATATTTTAAGACCGGAGCAAACGGTAACCCGTGACCTGTTAACAGTGAACAGCAACCGTTTACGGCCCAGGTTCGGAATCCGGCTCCCCAGCTGATAATTCGGTGCATTTTCATCTTTTTGTTTTGCCAAACCTCAGCAAATTACCTTAGTGCCGTCCCCAGGGGAACTCATATGTACTACTTCTATCTCATCACACTCGCACTGCTCGCCGCCGCCGCAACCGCGCCCACTACGGCGCACGCAAAAATAAATAAATTAGCTTTAGTGTCGCCAGGCATCTACCGCGGCTCGCAGCCCGAAACCGCCGACGACTATCGGCTCCTCAAAACGCTGGGCATTCGCACGATTCTCAACCTGCGCAATGAGCGAAACAAGATCACCGCCGAACGTGTGCTGGCCGCCAACGAAGGTCTGGAAGTTCGCAGCCTGCCGATGAGCGCCATCTTGCCGCCAGGCGATACCACGGTTGACCGTGCGCTGGACAACCTGGGCGACCCCAACCTTCGTCCCATCTTCGTCCATTGTCAGCACGGCAAGGATCGCACCGGCCTTATCGTAGGATTGTTTCGCGTCGAAGCCGAGCGCTGGAGCGCAAAAAAAGCCTACGCGCAGATGCGCGACTTTGGCTTCAATCCACTACTGCTCGGACTCGACTATTATTTCTGGCACCGCGCGCACCGGTGACCAGGGCAGTACTCAGAACGTATAGTTGAAGCCGGCACCGCCGAAGAACCGGGAATACTCAAAAAGTGCCGGCAGATTCGAATGGGTGCCTTTGAAAGTCAGATTGCAGACCGTCGAAAAATGTCGTGTCAGCTCATGAACCCAGGCCAGGTGCAGCCCATAATAGGTATCTTCGCGCACCGGAATTCGTTCTGAATAACGTGGCAGACTAAAGTCAAAGCCCGCCGACATCGTATTGATGGCGCTGAACTTCATGACGTTGTTGAAGCCCAGGCCCGCCGACGTGAAGCTCCAGTTGTGCCCCGTGGCCCCATCGGTTTCGTAAGCCAGATACAGGGTTGGCTGAAAAAGCTTCCAGGGGCTGGTGTACTCGGCGGTGCCACGAAAAATCGACCCCCCACCGGAACGAATATCCTGACCGGTTAGCGGATCGCCATAATATTTCTTGGGCTTGTAAAGCGCGTCGAGTTGCAAAAAGAAATGCGGATTTACCTCGTAACGCGCATAGGGGCCCAGCTCACCAGTCAAGCTGTAAGGATGAAGCTCAAAGGAGGTGCCCGCGCCGGCCTGATTCTGAAACGTGTAGTTCCCCTCAACCTTGACTCCCGGAGTCAGACGTAGAAACGGCTTATAATTCAGATAAACGGCAGGCAGATGACTGAAAAAATCGAAAGACTTGGCATCGGGGTTCATGTTGTAGTTCAAAAAAGCGCGGTAGGTAACGACCGCTTGAAACATGCGGGCAGGCGAACTCATGAACCCACCCCCGCCGGTCAGAATCTCTTTTAACGTGCTTTTGCCCGAGGTTTGCGCCGGGCTGGTGATCGCGTCAGACAGCAGCGTGACATTACTGTCGTACTGAGTCAGCAGCGACAGGTTGCCAAACCAGGTGACGTGATCGACCGCTTTTAAAATCTTACGGGCGGTATCGGTGACGTCTTCACCGCTCCTGCGCTGACTCGCATCACTTGAATTTTTCCAGGGCTCCACGGCCGTGCGCGCATAGCGCATTCCGCGGATCGCGCCAATCGTATAGCCCATGCGGTAATAAACCACCCCGAGATAAAAATAGGAAAGCCCGTACAGCTCGACAGCTTCGCTGCGGGTAACGGCCACGAAATGGCGTTCCGCCTCGTCAAACTGCTTGTCTTCATAGTCAATCAGTCCGAGAAAGAAATGATTGGCGCCCAGATTGAATCCACCCGAAAGCGACGCATGCAGATAGGGCCGAGCCTGAGCATAGCGTTTGGCTTTATGGAGCAGGCACCCAATCTCGAAGTAGTACTTGAACTTCTGACTGGCCGGTCCGCTACGCAGCAGTTCGGCATAGGTTTTCAACGCAGCGGCATCGAGACCTTTGGCCTTCTGATTGAGCGCTCGGAGTTCCAGTGCCACGGTTGCCTTGGGCGCTATTTGAAGTGCCTCGTCGAGCAGCCCCAGTGATTTATCAAAATTACTTTGATTGAAGGCGATGACGGCGCGTTCGTAGGCCGACTCCGCAGAGGTTGGAAGCTCAACAGCGTGCAGTGGCTCGAGCAAACTTAGAGTGCCGAGCAACAGCAGAGCGACAACGCGATAGGCTAATCCGCTGAGCATTATTTTCGAGGTTTCCTTGCAATGATTGTTACAGAACACTAAAATCGGAGCAATGGCTGATTCACGGCAAACTCTGATTCTTGCTGGATTAATTCTAGCCTTGCTGCCCGCGGCGCGCGCAGCCGTGCCCGTGGCTGGAAACATTGCCAGCGTCAGCGGCAGTGCGCTGCTTCGGCGCGGAAACGCAGGCACCGGCGAGCCCGCCTCGAGTCACTCCGTCCTGGCCACCGAGCCCATTTACCAGGGCGACGTCGTGCAGACAGGTGAATCCGGCTCGGTTAAAATGGTATTTTCTGACGACTCCATTATCGATATCGGGCCCAAGACGATGTTCAAAGTGGAAACGTTTCACAGTCAAGGCGAAGGCTCACGCATTGGAGTCTTTACCGTGCTTTATGGGCGAATTCGAGCACTCGTCTCCAAAGCGCTCACACCCGACAGCAAGTTCGAGGTAAAAACGGCCAACGCCTCCATGGGCGTGCGAGGCACCGAGTTCATCGTGAGCGCGCCGGGCGACATCAGCCGTTCGGGCAATAGCGCAACGATTGGGGGCTCGTCGTCGCGCACCGACGTGACCGTAATCAGTGGCCATGTCGCACTCGCTTTGCCCCGAGGCAGTGGCCCGCCCCTTTCGATCGGCCCCAATATGCAGGCCAGTGCCTTTGCCGGCATGAAAGTGCTGCCCAAAGCCGAAGTCCTGAATATGAGCCAGATTGGCGCTCTGGCACAGCAAGCGCGCGTGGCCGACAACACGTTTGTGCGAACCGTGAGCATGGACAAAGGGGTGCGAAATGAAAGCGCACCACGTGCGGCAACCTCAGTGGCCGCCGCGGTCAATTCGGTTGGCACCGGGTCTGCTTCGGTGTCGGATAAAGAGGACACCAAGAACGTGAAGGGAATCGGCACTTTTTCAGTGCTCGACAGCTTGACGGATACGCCAGCAACCCTGCTCCCTGGCAACTTTCAGACGGTTACCGTCGTCCTGCATTAGTCGGCCTGCTTCGTTCCCTCAAAGCCATTGGCACGGCCGACAAAATAGAGCGGCCGCCGTCGCGTCTCGTCATAAGTGCGGCCAAGATATTCCCCGATCACTCCAAGCGCAAGAAGCTGCGCTCCGCCCAGAAAGAGCACCACGATAATAAGCGAGGTCCAACCTTGCACAGTACGATCGGTAAAAAACTTGAGATAGAGCGCCCAGCTTATTCCGAGCACCGCCATTACCGCCGAGAGCACTCCAACATAGGTGGCGATTTGCAGGGGCAGCATCGAAAACGAAGTCACGCCATCGAGCGCAAACTTAAGCATCTTGCGAAACGGGTAATGGGTCTCGCCATGCTCTCGGCTGGCACGATCATAAAGCACTCCCGTCTGCCGGAACCCCACCCAGCTCACCAGGCCACGCACAAAACGATGGCGCTCGGGCAGGCGAATAAAGGCATCCACGGCCTTGCGGTCCATCAGGCGAAAGTCACCCGTATCGAGCGGAATATCGATCTGGGTAATGCGACGAATAAAGCGATAAAAAAGCTTGGCCGTAGCCAGCTTGAAGGCGGTTTCGCCCTCGCGCGAACGGCGAACGGCGTACACGACCTCGAAGCCTTCGCGCCATTTTTTGATCAGCTCGCGCACCAGCTCGGGTGGATCTTGCAGATCGGCGTCCATGACCGTGACCGTCTCGCCCTTGGCCCACTCCAGCCCCGCCGTAATGGCGACTTGATGCCCGAAGTTACGTGAGAGATGCAAAATCTTGAAGCGGCGGTCGCGCGCAGGCAACGCATCGAGCACTTCGGTAGAGCCATCGGAGCTGCCGTCGTTGACCAAAATCACCTCGAGCGTGACTGCGTCAGCCGCCAGCGCGTCGGCAACCATTCGTACGCGCTCAAACAGCGCGGGAATTCCCGCGCGCTCATTAAAAACCGGAATCACGAGGCTGTGCAAACTTGCCATAGCTCTGTCTTACCACGCGAGCGGGTCAGTTTCCAAAGAGTCCTTTGCCCAAGTCCTTCAACTTGCCTTGAATCTTCTCTTTGGCGTCCTTGGCCTGGTCGACGATTTTGGCCTTGGCGATCTGCAACACCGCCTTGGCCAGGCCTTGGGTATCGGGTCGGGTAATACAGTCCCAGCCCTCGCCCACGGTCGTGAATGGAATGGGAGAGACCCGTTCAGGCAGTCTTAAAATTTTGTCATTTAAACGAACGTCGCCGGCAAGCTCGCAGTGCCCGCTCAGCGTAACGTAGCCTTTGTCGGCGACCGTACCCAGGCGGCTGTCGACGGCG
>JBBRLF010000367.1:0-4946 GCA_038231515.1 candidate division WWE3 bacterium | reverse complement strand
TCGCCGGCAAGCTTAAGTTCCGCCGTTATAAAGGCTTCAAGCTGACTCTTCATGTGAGAGACGAACTTGCGTACGCCGCGCGAATCGCCGGTATGCCCTTCAAGAGTGCCAAACGGAAAACCAATGATCTGACCCGGCCCATGAAAGGTTACCTCGCCCCCGCGATCAACCGGCAACAGACTCACGCCCAGCCGCTTGAGCTCGTCCATGGGCATCAACACATCCAAGAAATGCCCGCGCTTGCCCAGCGTAATCGTTGGCGGGCAGCAAAAGAGCAGCCAGCCCGTCTGCTGCGCGGCGCAGCATTCACATTGAATCTTCAACGCGTCTTCGTAGCGAACCCCGTCCCACGGGGTGAGCGGCAAGACTTCAAATTTGGCTCTGGACTCGTGCGGCACTTTTTTCCTCAATCTTAAAATCGATTTTCGCCAATTTCGCATGATCTGACGCGCATGTACAATCGAATTGAGCCGTTAGCTCAGTGCAGAGCAGCTGGTTCTTAACCAGCGGGTCCCTTGGTTCAAATCCTAGGACGGCTCACCATTTTTTACATGAACAACCCGCGCATCTTTGTCCTGATCGCAGTACTTCTCGGTGGCATGGGGCAAGGCGTGGTTGCGCCGAAGCTGCCCGAACTTCTGCACGAGTCTGGCGCACTCTTTCTGTCCTCGGGCATCTCGGCCACGCTGATGTATTTCGCGATCTTCATCTCCACTTTCAAATACGGAAGCTTAGCCGACCGGGGCCGCGTGCACCTGCTGCTTGGCCTGGGGCTACTCTTCTATGCCGCTTCGCTTTTAGCCTTGGGCGTGGCGCCCAGTCAGAACGTGGTTTTTGCAGTGCGCTTCTTCGAGGGACTTGCGATGAGCGCGATTTTTGTCGCTGCTGATTTTGTGCTGGGCCGGCTGTCCGCCCCTAAAGAACGTGGCCAGTGGCTTTCCTATTACGGCGTGGCACTTTCCATCGGCCTTTTGCTCGGCCCTACGCTCGCACTCGTCTCGGGCAAACTGGGCAGCACCATGGGCCTGGCCCCCAGGCTTGCCAGCTCCCCACTTTTTCCGCTGGCCGTGGTCGCCACCCTTGCGCTCGGGCTGTGCGTACCAGGTTTTTTCACGCGAGTGCCGGCCATCAGCGATGCCAGTCCGCTTATACTCAAGCCCAACCTCGGCGCCCTGATCGCAGGTGCGGTGTATGGGTTCATGGAAGCCGCACTCGTGGCCGTATTTCCCGTGCTGGCCCTCAAGGAATTTCACGTCGTGCCGGAGTACTGTCTGCTTACCGTAATCTTGAGTGCAGCCGTAAGCTCAGTGGTGTGGGGCACGCTTGCAGATCAAAAGGGGCCGGCCAAAATCGCAACCCTACTCGTAGCCCTGCTTGCCGTGGGCTGCGCGGGCTTCACGGTCATCGGCTTGCTCAATCCCGCGCCGAACTCCACCGCCATCGCCTTTGGCAGCTGCATCTTCTTTGGAACGCTGGCGGGTGGCCTTTACCCCGTGGGCTTTGCGTGGCTGCTCGAAGGCCTGCCCGAGTCCGCGTATGGGTTTGCCTCAGGTAGCTTTGCGCGGGCCTATGGCTTGGGTTCGCTTTCGGGACCGCTGATGATTGGAGCGGCGGCACAATACTTCGGGGCTGCTGGCCTGTTTGCCGCGATGTTTTTAGCCAGCGGGCTTGGGCTGCTTGCGATTTTTTACGCTCCTCGCTACCGGCGGCTTGCCGCGTGAGGCTTTGCGACTCAGGTGACGCTTGTACTCAAAATCGGCCTTGCCCAGCAGATAGCCCAGCACAAAAAAGATGGCGTGATTCAAGTTCATGATGAGCCATTCGTATTTTTCCGAGGTAAAAGCGAATCCCAGCACGAACCCCAGAGTAATCAGCGCCACGAGCGGCTCGCGAATCAGGCGAAACTGACAGATCTGCAGCCCCACCAGCACCGCCAGCAGCAACGACCCGCCCACATCTTTGTACACGATCAGATGGTGAAACATGGTGTTGTTGAGATGCTCAAAGGGCTTGACCAGTATCCAGTAATTCAGCACGTCATCGAACAGAATCGAGCCAAACACGAGGGTGAGAAAAAACTTCGGCCGGTGCGTGCGCTCGCTCCAGTAGATCAGCGCAAAAAGCGGAAGCGCACAGGTCAGAAAATGTTTGGCGTCAAAATAAAGCAGGTCGCTGACCACCGTGCGCCTGAGCCACTCGCTGGGGGTGGCGCCGGCAAAAAAACCGTATTTGGCCAGCGCCCAGTCGGGCAGGCCATGAAAATGGTTGATGCGGGCAAACAGCGTCACCGTAATCACGGCAAAGCAAATCGTAAAGGGCGTGCGCCGCAGCGGTTCGAGAATGGTTTTAGCAAGCCAGCTGAACGTAAGGCGTGGCCGCGGACGAAAGGCGACAAGAATCGCCAGAATCACCTTGAGCCACGCAAGCCACCCGGCCGGCCCTGGCTCGTTGCCCTTCACCCCAAGATGAATCGCTTCCCAGATCCGGGGTTTAAAGCGTTTGCGATATATTTCCATGCCGCTGAAGTTATAGATCGTCGACATATAAGTGGGAATCTGCACGATCAGAAAACGAATTAGCCCGGGCAGTTGAGCGGCCGCATTGCCCTGCATCGTCGTAAGCGAAACCACGCCAAGGCTGGCCTCTTTGGCGCCACCTTCGCCTAAGCGCACCATGGTTTCGAGGGTGAGCAGCTCGCCAGCACCCCGGGGCGCATGATGCCGTGCAACCAGATCTTCAAGAAAAAAACCATTACGGCCCGGCACAGGTGTGGCGACCAGATACGACTCCACTCGCCGCGGCGAGCGCAGCACGAAGTACCTGCGCTCTTTCATATATTGAAAAGGATCAGTCGCGTTCATGAAGCCACTCAGCTCGACGGCGTGAGAGCTGCGCCACTCCTTATGAATCTGGTGCAGGATCGCTTTTTTTCCGGCATCCGCTGCGATTTCGTCTGCCGCCCACTCCTCGACCAAAAGACCCGCGGCCAGGGCCTGGTTGCGCGCCGAGCGCACGCCCTTGCCGGCATTGCCCGTCGGGATGCAGTCACCCAGATCAACCCACGGCTCCTGACCCACCTTGATCGTGGAAAACCCCGCCGCCGCGATCAGCCGCGCAAACGGCTCGTAGACCGAAACAAACGCGCTGATCTTGACGCTGGCGCCGACGGTAAATTCCTGCCAGGCCACCTTGAACTCGGCCACATGTTCGTCGGTGTAAACGCCTGGCGCTCCGGCAATGAGTGGCTCCAGCGCAAGCAACGTCACCTCGCCCACGCGTTGAAAGGCGAAGAGCCAGCCATTCGTGCATTCAAAATATTGCAGCTGGGCCAGCAGCCATACAAAATGGCTGGAGTTTCTGCCGTCGGTGCGAAAACGTTCCAGCACCCGCTCGCGGTTCACAAATGGCATCTTCTGATTTTAGGTTACCGGCCCCGGATCGGCAAGCCTTCACGACAAGTAGCGCGTGACCCGCTCGATCATCTTGACCACCTTTTCGGTATAGGGTGGATAGAGCATCTTGAACGTGTCGATGGCACCCTGCCTGAGCACTGCCCGCTCGTGTGAAAAAGCGCGAAAGCCAAAATGCCCATGGTAGCTGCCCACGCCGCTGTGTCCGGTGCCCCCGAAAGGCAAATTCGGGTTGGCCAAATGCAAGATGGCCTGATTCACACAGGTCCCGCCGGCCGTGGTGTTGAGCAGCATCTCTTCGGTGCGGCTTCGGTCTGCGCTAAAGATATAGAGCGCAAGCGGCTTCTCTTCGCCCTGAGCATGCAGGTAGCGATACACGTCTTCCAGCGTGCGATAGGCCAGCACGGGTAGCAGCGGCCCAAAGATCTCTTCACGCATGATGGGCGACTCAACCGTCACATTGGTCAGCACCGTAGGCCCGATATAGCGCTCGCTTTCATTGCGATCGCCCCCGATTTCGATTTTAGCGCCTGCCTTAACGCTTTCATCAAGAAGCTGAGACAAGCGGGTGAAATTGCGAGAGTTGATCACCCGGCAATAGTCCGGCGTCCCCTGCCGAGCTTCGGGCGTCACGCCGTAACGGCTGGCGATGGCACCTTTGAGTTCGGTGACGAACTTTTCGAGCTTTTTCTCGTGCACGAAAATATAATCAGGTGCCACGCAGGTCTGACCGGCATTGATGAACTTGCCCACGGTAAGACGATCAGCCGCCTTGGCCAGATCTGCCGACTCATCGATGATGACCGGCGACTTGCCGCCCAGCTCAAGCGTGACGGAGCTCAGGTTTTTGGCTGCCGCCGCCATCACGACCTTGCCCACGCGCGGGCTTCCCGTAAAAAAGATATGATCAAAGGGCAGCTCCAGCAGCGAGGTCGTCACGGCCACCTCGCCCTCGAAAACGGCGACCTCTTTGTCTTTGAAGAGCTTGCCCAGGAAGTCTTTTATAAAATGGCTTGTCGCCGCCGTCAGCTCACTGGGCTTGATGATCGCGCAGTTGCCCGCAGCAATAGCGGAGACCAGGGGATTGATCACGAGCGAAAAAGGATAATTCCATGGCCCGACAATAAGGCAGACACCCTTGGGCTCGTAGCGCACCTCGCTGCGCGTGCCAAACAGGCTGCGCGGCGTACTAACGCGCGTGGGGCGCATCCAATCTTTAAGATTCCGAATCGCGTGATTGATCTCGACGATGCAGGGATAGACTTCGGTCAGCTCAACTTCAGTCGGCGACTTGCGATAATCGGCGTAAATCGCCTTTTTGAGCTCGGGCGTGCGCGCAATCAGCGCCTCGCGCAGCCGCTTGAGCTTCTCGATGCGTTCTTCGGCAATCGAAAGCTTAACAACCGGATGGTGGGCGCGCTGCCGCCGAAAGGTCTCTTTGATCACGGCATTGACTTCGGTGTTGTTTGGCATGGCTCGCTCCTGCCCGAAGTGTAACAGCGTTACTCTACTTTGTAATTCGAGAAGAATTGAGGC
>JBBRLF010000366.1:0-4963 GCA_038231515.1 candidate division WWE3 bacterium | reverse complement strand
TTGTGGTCGCGGTCGAATTCCTCGATTGGCTTATTCAAGGCGGGCAGAAGCTCGCTGAACAGTGGCGTCGCAATATTCAGCGCGCGAAACCGGCTCAGCTCAATTTCGCCCTCATGATTGGGGCTCAGCCGTTCGCGCAGCAAACCAAGCGGCCATTCCACGAACTGATAGTGCAGAAGGTTGTCGACCGAATGACTTGCAAACCCCAGCAAGAATAACGCATCCACGGCTCGTTGACTGGCCACGAGCACCGAGATGATCGCGCCCTCGCTAAAGCCCACCAGGCCAAACTTGGCGCCCGGAAAGCGTCGCTGCGCCTGCTCCGAAATTGCGCGTGCGTCTTTGGCCATGATCGAAACAATCTGGTTCGGAAGCTGCGCGGGATCTTCGAAACCCCGCTTGCTATAGCGCAACGTAGCCACTCCCACCGCGCTCAAGGCGCGAGCAATTTGCAGACTGACCTTGGCCGAGTTTGCCAGATGCGGACGTCCGACGATTGGACCGCTGACGTCACCATCCATATCGATATTGCCGCTGCCGGGAATGAGCAGCGCTACTGCGCGGACTGCCGAATCGGGCAACATCCAGCGAGCACTTAGCCTGGCACCATCATAGCCAGTCACAACGGTTGCTTCCTCGGAGCCGGCAAAGGCTGGCACCGACAAAGCAAGGCAAGTCACGATCAAACCCGAAATCCCCAAACAAAATTGATTCAACATGGGCCCGTACTACCGTCATGGGTCTGATTTTTCCATGGCAATTTTAGCGGCCTTTTCACCGACAGGTCGGCTAGCTTACCCAAAACAAGCGTCGCTCCCTACCGCGATCACGACTCACTTTTGTTAATTTACAGAATGAAGTTACAAAGTTACGTAACTTTAATCAGAATTTATCGCTCACAACATCTCGACAGATGAGCCGCGTCGTGGCTATTATTAACGAACATATGCGAGGCAATAAAAAGGATTTGGCAAAACTCCCAGTCGGTCCCCTAAAGAAGGGGCAGGACGAAAAAATGCTCCAGAATCTTGGCGAGACGGTTAAACGCCTGCGAAAATGCGCGCACATTTCGCAAGAGCAGATCGCTGAAACATTAAGTCTGCACCAAACCGCGGTCTGCCGGGTGGAGCTGGGACTTCAAAGCCTTCAGCCCTGGCATCTGCAAAAGCTGGCCGAGCTTTATGATATCCGGGTAACAAGTTTGCTCTCGGGTCAGATCAACTACTGGCAGGTGGCCCAACGCTTTAACCAGCCCCCACCCTTTCCCCCTCGCTATCTTGAACTTGCCTTTTCCAAGGTTCGCGAGCTGCTGCCCCTGCTGCAGTTCATGGCAGCTCAAAAGGGACAGGCCTATACCAGACGCTTGCTCGAGGAGCTGAGCCTGGATCTGGTCTATCTACGAGGCCCCGATCAGCCCATGGGCGTCAACTGTACACTCGATCTGCTGCGGCGATCGGTCAAAACCGGTACCCTCACCGACCGTACGCTAAAAAATCTGGTCGACGAAACCAGGTCCGAATCGGTGCAGGGCTTTCTACACTCACTCTACCAGACTCAGTCTTCGGCGATGAGTCTCGTGAAAAGCCTGATTCTCAATGCCCACCACTATGAGTCCAACTTTGTTTACACCATGGATGACGACAAGGGTCAGGATGGGATTGTCCTGACGGTGAAGCCGGCCGAGCACATGAAGTTTTTGCCCTACAAAGATGAAACGCTCGGTGACATTCTGTGCCGCTACAAGCGGGAATATCTGACGCAGTTTCCCCTGTACATCGGCGCAAAGCCGATGCGGCTCGAAGAAACCGAATGTCATTTTCACGGCGCGGCTCAATGCGTTTACAAGATTCGGGCAGCTTAGGACACGCAGTATGGCACTTCCTGACGAAGAAAAACTGACAGCCGAAGACTTCTACACTCGCCTGCGCCGGACCGTGCCCAAGATTCGGGAGTGTATCGAGGTTGATCACAGTTCGTTTCTGGAAATGCTGGGAATGTCAGCAGCCCGCTATGCGGAGGTCGCCTTTCGCAAGTCTGAGTATTCGACCGTTGAAATAAGCTCACTGGCTGATGCACTCAGCGTGGACATCGATCTCTTATTTCAGGGCAAACTGGACTACCGGGCCCTGGCTCAGCAGTTCAGGCGTAACTTTTCGGCGGTTCCCGAAAGATATGCGGACGAGTCGCAGTGGCTGGGACGCGCCAGAGCGGCGCAGACCATTTACTCCCATCTCCATATTTCCAAAGGTGAGGCCTACGCGCGATCCTATTTCAGGCGGTTTCAGCTGCGCCCGGAAGCATTTTCCGAAGCCACGAGCTATGTTCACCCCTTGATCGCGATAGATCTGATGAAAGACCTTTCCTCGGAGCCGCTCTACGACGAAGCTCGGCTGCGCAGCATGGGAACGATGAACCTGGCAATGCTGCCCGCGGTGGTTCGCGAAAAGCTCGAGGCGCTGAAAACCCCCGACGTCCTTTATCCGTATATGTTTGAAGAGCATCTGCCCAAGCAGTATGACCGGATGTTTCAATATAAGCTGGATAGGCTCACCGACTCCAGGTGCAGAATTGTCGTGAGCACAACGGAGTTTACCCAGAATACTTTTGCGGGCCGAAATATCGACAACAGGGAGTCGTGTCTGTTCCGACAAGGCGTTTTCAGCTCTTTTCTGGGACTGATCGGCTCTCGTTTCGCACAGATCAACGAGCATTCGTGCGTGCATTGCGGCGGCGCGAGCTGCTCTTTTGACGTTGCCTGGAATTAGCGATGCTGATCTTGAATGTTTTCTTCGGCACCTGCTTCGGGGCATTCATCGCTTTTATCTATTTTTTCGTGCGCTGGCGCGGGCTCGACGGTGGCCTTACGCTGTTTGCGCTTGGCGCCGGCCTCGTGTTTCTAGGACATCTCGTCGTCTGGCCTCGAGACACGCTGGCTGGATTGAAAGATACAAAAATCCTTATTCGAGCCATTTTGTTTGGAATTACCCAGGTCTTTTTGCTTAAGGCTCAGAGCAATGGGAACACCAGCGCGGTGTTAGTCGCGTCAACCATGGGCAGCGTTTTTGGCATTCTTGCGGGCCGGATTTTTTTAAAAGAAAAATTGGAAGGCCTGGCGTTTTTAGCAATCCTGTCCACGGTAGCCGCCGTATTTTTGAACCCGATACTCATTTTGTCGTCGTATCTTGGAATTATCGGCGGCCTGATTCAAGGCAGCTCCCTGGCACTTTCGCGCCATCTGATGATCGAGAAGAAAAGCATCAGGAGGAATATCTCGACGGGCTACGGGATTGCGACGCTTATCGCTGTGCCCATACTGATGTCTAGTGGCACCGCACCGCTGCTGCAAAACATCAGCATTCTTGATGTGATCGTCACGGCCGGCATTGCGGCACTGGTGCAATATTTCTATTTTTTCCTGTGCAAAAGAATGGATGCCCCGAGAATCGCAATTCTGGCGCTTTCCCGAATCCCCTGGGCCATTGCGATTGAATACGTCATTTTGCGGCACCTGCCGACGCAGAACGGCGTGGTGGCGGGCGCCCTGATCGTGCTGAGCACCGTCCTATTAATCGCGGATGCCAGCAGGAGAGCCGCGACGCTACCCGTTCCTAGGCCTTCACCGCTCTAGCAACGAGTATGTTGTGAAAATAGAAACTCCCCGGGGCCTTCATCGAACGCAGATAGTCTTTTTTGAAGCGCCGAAACTCGATATCGCCACCTAAAATTTCAGTAATTACTGGCGCGGCATTGTCCAGGCGTCCGGCAACCAGCTCGGCCTCGCGTTCCAACGCCTCGCCCGTAAACGAGATAGCCTCGGCCTGAACCCGTATATCCCTGAGGCCCGCGTGGTGCATAAAGAAGGGCAGCTTGCGCGCCAAGTTAAAGTCGACCAAGCCGCGCGCCCTGATCTCGTCAAAAACTTTTATCATCTCGTCTGATCGGGGATAAAGATTTACGAAAATCCCGTCACCGTCCACCAGGCAGAGGGTACCACCCGGCTTAAGACAGGCTGCAAGCCCTGCTACCGCAGCCTGCGCCTTTTCACAAAGGTGGTGCAGAACATAGCGACAGACGATTCCATCGAACATCTCGTTTCGAAGGCCCGGACTTTTTACCAGCTGCAAAAGGTCTGCCTGCTGAATCGTGATGTTTGAGTAGTCCGCGCACGCGGCGCGCGTCTGCTCAACCCGCTGCGCCGACGAATCGCAACCCATGATTGTCGCCTGCGGAAAACGATCGGCAAGATAGCGGGTCACGATTCCTGAGCCGCACCCGGCATCAAGCACCACGCCCCGAGGCGGAACCGTGAAATTTTCGAGCTCCTTGTGAAAGTCATACTCCGGCTGTCGCGACTGATGCTCAAGGCGTTCGAACTCGGATTCATTTTCCAGGATGTAAGGTTTGCTCATGTTTTATCAGGCTCCAAAGGTACTTAAAAGATCGGTGAATACACGCATAAGATGAGCGCAAAACTTTTTTTAAAATAGCCGCCCCGATGGTTGGCAAATTTGCCTATCCCAAGAGTCTATTTCAAGTATGTAAAAAAAATCATTTAATGTTTTAAGTGCTATGTCGATAGTTCGGTATCCACACCTCGAGGAGCCGATGATGAACCCCAAATCCTTTGTAGACGACCACTTTTACGAAACGCTCTACTCGAACTCAAAAGAGCTTACTTTAAGCGCAAAAAACGCATTTCAAAGCGCCCCGGACAAGGTGGAGCTCATCCAAAAGGCCCTGCAATGCCGCAGCACCGAGTCAGGACTGCCTGACCTTGCCTCGGCCACTCTGCTATGCTCCATTCGAAATAACGGCGACGCGCAAGCACAAGAAGTGAGGCAGCTCATTTTGGAGAGGTCGCGGGCGCTTCGCCAGCAGCTCTGGGGCGCCGACGTTGCAATCATGGTTCCACTTGAGATCAGCTCCTTTTGCGCGAGCAACTGCACGTTTTGCGGCTGGCGCA
>JBBRLF010000365.1:0-4994 GCA_038231515.1 candidate division WWE3 bacterium | reverse complement strand
ATTGTTTGGCACGGTTCTGGGTATCATTCAGGCGTTTGGCGTGCTGGGTAATCAAACATCAAACACGGCTGGAGTCATGACCTCAATTTCCGAAGCGCTGGTAGCCACCGCGGTTGGTTTGTTTGTCGCGATTCCGGCAGTCATCGCCTACAACACGTTCACGCGCCGCCTGCGGCTGATTCTTGCGGAATGCGAGTCGCTGCGCGATTTCTATATTTCGCGGATCGAGGATTAGGGCGCGATGGGGGGCGAGCTTTCTGATATTTCAAACTCGGGCACTGAGCCCATGGCTTCGATCAATGTCACGCCCTTCGTGGACGTCACGTTGGTGCTGCTCGTGATTTTCATCGTCACAGCTCCCGCGCTCATGAAGGACACGCTTTCGATTCGGCTGCCCAAGGCGGCCAGTACCGAGCAAAAAGGCCTGTCCTCTTTTGGCATCGCCATCACGCGCCAGGGTCAGATTCTGGTCGATGGTGAGCTCAGTACCGACGACGCGCTTGCGGCAAAGGCCCGTGCGGCCGTCGCGGCCAATCCAGAAGTTCAGGCGATTCTGAGCGCCGATGTCGACTCGCGCCACGGCGACGTCGTGAAGGTTATCGATTTGATTAAAACTGCGGGGCTGACTCACTTTGCAATCCAGATTCAGCATTAACGATTCGTCTTGGACATTGTCGCTCGGCTTGCATGCGTTTTTGGCGGCCGGGGCGGCGTTGATTATTTTGGGCAGCCCTTTCCCACGACCAGAGAAAATTGAGATCACCGTGCTGGAGCAGCCCAAAGCCGCCGCCGCACCCGATATCTCGCAGGCAAAACCCAAGGCGGCTCCACCCAAAGAGAAGCCTCGCGCTGTTTACGGGGTCTCGCGCAAGGCGATAACTTCCAACGATGGTGAGGTTCTCAAGGCGGGTAATACCGTGGCCAAAGCACCCGACACCGAGGTGCTCAAGCCCGGCGATGCTGACTCGCTGCCCACGCCCACGGATGAGTATCTTGTCACGCGTATGCCCGAGCTGGCCAGCGAGGCGCGCATTCCGTATCCGCCCGAGGCTCAGAAAAAAGGCGTCGAAGGCCCGGTGGTGATGGATATTTTAATCGATTGCCAGGGTGTCGTCCGCGAAGCCTCGCTGGTGAGCGGGCCCGGTTCAGGTCTCAATGAGGCGGCCCTGGCCGCCGTTCGAAATTTCAAATTCAAGCCGGCGCTGTTGCAAGACAAGCCGGTGGCCGTGAGGATTCGTTATGCGTATCGATTTGTCCTGCAGAAGTAGAATAGTGCTCCTGGGCCTCGTGTTTTGGCTGGTGGGCATGGCCTGGGCCGGCCCTGCGTCGGCGGTCACGATTTCGGGGCAGCTCCTTGAGCGCGGCACCAAAACGCCGCTGCCATCGGTGAATATTTATCTGCTGCCCGACAAACGTAAAATCATCACCGACCTGGAAGGAAAATTCACGGTCGAGAATGTTTCGCCGGGGCCCTTCAGCTGGGTGGTCAATCTGGCGGGTTATGAGAAGCTCGAAAAGAAAGACGTTGCTGACCAGGGCGGCGGCAAGGCCCGGCAGCTCTATCTCGAAAAAAGCTCCTATCAGATTTATGAAACCACCATTTACGGCAAAGCCGGCAAGCGCGATGACTCGTCTCGAACTTTGAAGGCCTCGGAGTTCATGACGGTGCCTGGCGCCCGCGGTGACCCGGTCAAGGCGGTTCAGAATCTGCCTGGGGTGGCGCGCCCAAACGGTTTTTCGTCCCAGGTTATTATCGAAGGGTCGGCGCCCCAAGACACGCGCTACTGGATTGACGGCCACGAAGTTCCCATTATTTTTCATTTTGGCGGACTCACCTCGGTGCTTACGCCCGAATCCATCGATCGGGTGGAGTACCTGGCGGCTGGCTACGGGCCCGAATACGGGCGCGCGCTGGGCGGCCAGGTTGGCGTGTGGACTCGCACGCCCAAAAAAGATCGGCTGCAGGGCTTTGCCTTTATGGATATCTTCAATGCCGGCGGTTTGCTCGAAGGGCCGGTTGGTGAGAAGGGCTCGTTTCTGATTTCGGCGCGCCAAAGTTATATCGGTGCGGTGCTGCGCCGGGCTTTGAAGAACAACTCGAGCCTTAACTTTACGGTAGCGCCGCAGTTTTCCGACACCACGGCGATATACGAGACCGAGCTTACGCCGCGCGATCACTTCAAGCTCGTTGCCGTGGGCTCGCGCGACCAGCTCGAGTTTCTTTTCACCCAGCCCGTGAAGCAGGATCCATCGATTCGCGGCAAGTTCAACAACGTTACGGCCTTTTATCGGCTGATTCCCGAGTGGACCCACAAGCACAGTGAGTCGACCCGCAGCCGCTTTTCGCTGGGCTTTGGCCGTGACTGGGTCAGGTTCGACGCGGGCTCTGATTATTTTTATCTCAGCGAATATGTGGTTTCCAGCCGGGGCGAGGTTGAAACGCAGGTGAGCAGCTTTTGGAAGTCCTACGCAGGTTTTGACAATCGGTACGTCTGGTCGGGCGTCGACTTGCAAATTCCCAGCTACAACACGGCAGGCGGCATCGGCAGTCCGCTTTCGACCGGCACGCTGCAGGCGGCGCATGTTTACAAGCGGTCCGATCAGCTGGGTTTTTATCTGCGCAACGTCTTGCACCAGCCCCATTCGCACTGGACCTTTTTGCCCGGCGGACGAGTGGACTATTACAACGACACGGGTGAAACGATTCCGGTGCCGCGGCTGGGTCTGCGCTACGACGTAGACGACTATCTGAATCTCAGGCTGGCCGGCGGAATGTATTCGCAGCGGCCCCAGGATCAGGAAACAGATTCGACGTTTGGTAATCCGGACGTAAAATCCTCGCGAGCCACCCATATTGCGCTAACGGCGGAAAAAGACTTTCGCGAAGGCTCCTCTGATGGCTTCGTGCTGTCTGGCGGCCCGTTCTATAAATATCTTTATAAGCTGGTTGTGCCCTCGAGCAATCTCGTCGTGCGCAACGGCGCTACCATTCCGGAAAATTTCGCCAACACCGGCTCAGGCCGAGTGCTGGGCGGCGAAGCGCTGCTCAAGATGAACTTCAAACCGTGGACGGGCTGGCTGTCTTACACCGCCTCACGCAGTACCCGCACGGATCAGAATGGCACGAATTACCTTTTTCGTTATGACCAGACGAACGTGCTGACGGCCATTGCCAGCTTGGATTTGCCCCGCAACTGGAAAATTTCGGGCAGGTTCCGCTACACGACGGGCAATCCGATCACCCCGGTTACGAGCGGTACGTTCGACGCCGATGCCGACGTCTACGTTCCCAATCGCGGCCCGTTTTACAGCGATCGCCTGGGCGCATTTTATCAGCTCGATGTGCGCTTCGATAAAAAATGGATCTATGACAAATGGATTCTGTCGTTCTACCTCGATATTCAAAACCTGACGAACCACCAGAACCCCGAAGTTGTTCGCTTTGCCTACAACTACCAGAGCAGTACCACCGTGAACGATCTGCCAATTCTTCCGACCTTCGGCATCAAAGGGGAGTTCTGAGCCATGACTAAACTAATCCTCCTAACTGCATTGACTCTCTTATTCGGCCTGGGGTGCAGCAAAGACAATCTGCCCACTTATATTCAACTCGGCGACCTGCGCGTGCTGGCTCTGATTGCCGATCAGCCAGAAGCCAAGCCCGGTACCGTGGTGAATATCACGCCGGTTCTGAGTGACACTAACGGCAACGGCCGCGCGCTGACGTACACGGCCGAAGCTTGCAACGACCCTGGTGTCGGGTTTGGTGCCAACCCAACCTGCGTGGGCTCTGCCACGCGAGTCGTGATCGTAGGACCCACGCCGGCTGCGGTGACCGGTATCTCCGCACCAGACTTCACGGGTGCGGCAACATCCACCGTTCCGGTCACGTTGCCCGCCACGGTATTTACGAATACGACGGCCATTCAGCAGGCCATCGGTGTGGCCTATCTTTTTGTCTACAAGCTCACTGCCGCAGATGGCGCGAACGTCACGGCTTTCAAGCGGGTGGTGGTCTCGACCAAACCAATCTTTGGAGCGGCGGCCAATCAGAATCCCAGCATTACCGCGATCCTCAATGGCAACGGAACGGCCTACACGACGCTTTCCACCGACAAAGTTTTTCTCACGGCTCAGCAAGGTGCTGGCTCGGCGGAGACTTTTCTTGCGATTCAGGGTGACGGCAGCACCGTTCAGCAGACCGAGCAGCTGATCACTACCTGGTTCATCAGTGATGGTTCGGTAGATTCGTTTCGCACGCTCAATACGGAGGCGGTGGGGTATGTGCCGCCGACTAGCTTACCGCCCAATGGCAGACATGTTGTTATTCTACCGGTCATCCGTGATGGACGTGGTGGCGAAGCTTTTTTCAAGCAGGCGCTTTAGGATTGCGGCTGCTTGAGGCATGCCTCGCGCAGCCGCACTGCGAAAGTTACTCGCGGCGATCGCCAAACAATCGCAGCAAAGCCCAGAACAGATTGATGAAATTGAGATACAGCATCAGAGCGCCAAAAATCGCACTCTTGTCGCCGTCATCGCTGCTGCCACCCATGGTCGACGCATAAGCCATCGCCCGAATGCGCTGGGCATCGTAGGCTGTCAGGCCGGCAAACACGACTACGCTGATGGCCGAAAGGCCCATGCTCAGCGCTTCACTGCGAATGAATATATTGACCATGCCGACGAGAATCAATCCCCAGAGTCCCATTCCGACAAAGGTTCCGATTCCGGTGAGATCTTTTTTCGTGACCGTGCCGTAAAGCGCAAGACCGCCGAACATCCCGGCCGTGATCATGAACACCTGACCGATCGAGCTGGCGGTGTAGATTAAAAAGATAATGGAGAACGTAACTCCGGTTAGGGCGGAGTAGGCTAGAAAACCAAGAGTGGCGGTGGTGGCCGATAGCTTTTGATACGCCATGCTCAGGCCCATCACGATTCCCAATTGGGCAATGACCAGAACCATCATGATGCCCGGGCTGCCCGCAACCATT
>JBBRLF010000364.1:0-5002 GCA_038231515.1 candidate division WWE3 bacterium | reverse complement strand
TTGGGGCCGCCGGCGGAATCGAAGCAGCCTTCTCGGCACTTTCGCTCTTCCACGGCATCATTCCGCCGACCATCAATCTCGTTAAATTGGACGAAGTTTCGGCGGCAACTGGCCTGAATTTTACCCCCCATCATGCCGTGAAGAAAAGTTACAAGTACGCCCTTTCAAACTCATTCGGATTCGGTGGCACTAACGCGAGCCTGGTCTTCGGGCGGGTTTAAGCACCGCCGGGAGGCCCAAACAGCTCATGACCGCAAAACGTAAGCTCGCCATCGCCAGTGACCACGCCGGTTTCAGTCTTAAAGAGGTCCTCAAAAAGAGCATGCCCGAAATCGACTGGGTTGATGAGGGCCCTGCTTCGGCCGACCGGGTGGACTATCCCGATTATGCGGCAAAAGTTGCGACGGCCATTGTCACTGGGACGGTTGAGCTGGGAGTTTTGCTTTGCGGCTCTGGCATCGGAATGTGCATCAGCGCCAACAAGTTTGACGGCATTCGGGCCGCCGTAGTCGAATCCGAGCAGAGCGCACGCCTATCGCGCGCTCACAATGACGCTAATGTGCTGTGCATAGGCGCTCGCCTTATCGCGCCGGATTATGCTAAAGACATCGTACAAACCTGGCTGAATACCCCCTTCGAAGGCGGCCGCCACGCCGACCGCGTCCGAAAAATTACCCAGTTGGAGAAAACTTCCGATGCCACAGCTGCAAAATCTGGAAAAAACTGATCCCGAAGTAGCAAAGTCCATCGTACTCGAAGACAAGCGCCAGCATGAACGCCTGGAGCTGATCGCCTCGGAAAATTATGTCTCCAAGGCCGTGCTCGAAGCCCAGGGCAGCATCCTGACCAACAAGTATGCCGAAGGCTATCCCGGCAAGCGCTACTATGGCGGCTGCGAGTTCGTCGACCAGATTGAGGCGCTGGCCATCAAGCGCGTCTTGCAGCTCTTTGGTGCCGAAGCCGCCAACGTGCAGCCGCACAGCGGCTCTCAGGCCAATATGGCCACCTATCTCGCCTTTCTCAAACCCGGCGACAAGATTCTGGGCATGAATCTGTCCCACGGCGGACACCTCACTCACGGCAGCTCGGTGAACTTTTCGGGTCGGCTGTTTGCCCCGGTTTTTTACGGCGTGCAGAAAGAAACCGGCCGCATCGACTACAATGAAGTGCGCGATATCGCGAAAAAAGAGAAGCCCCAGGCCATTGTCGCCGGCGCCAGCGCCTATGCGCGTACCCTGGACTTTGAAAAGTTCGCCTCCATCGCCAACGAAGTGGGCGCCAAGCTTGTCGTCGACATGGCCCATATCGCCGGACTGGTGGCCACCGGCCTGCACCCCTCGCCCGTTCCCCACGCACATTATGTAACGTCGACGACGCACAAGACGTTGCGGGGCCCGCGCGGCGGCCTGATCCTTTGCAAAGAGGCCGACCTCAAAGTGATCAACAGTCAGATCTTCCCCGGCATTCAGGGCGGCCCCCTCATGCATGTCATCGCGGGCAAAGCCGTCGCATTTGGCGAAGCGCTGAAGCCTTCGTTTAAAACGTACTGCGAACGCGTCGTGAAGAACGCGCGTAAGCTTGCCGAGACTTTAGTGGGCAAGGGCTACGACCTGGTTTCGGGCGGCACCGACAATCATCTGGTGCTCGTCGACCTTTCCAACCGCGACATCACCGGCAAAGAGGCCGAACACGTGCTCGAGCTGGCCGGCATCACGGTCAATAAAAACACGGTACCATTTGAGACGAAAAGCCCATTCATCACGAGTGGGATTCGCATCGGCGTTCCGGCCATCACCACGCGTGGCTTGAACGAAAAAGACGTCGAGCAGGTTGCCCTCTGGATTGACGAGGCCTTAACCCATCGCAAAGACGAGGCGCGCCTGGCTCAGATTTCAGCGCGCGTAAGCGAACTCTGCCGCGGCTTTCCGCTGTTCAAGGAAGAATAAAGGTAAGAAGTCGTGAGATGTCCCTACTGCTCCACCATGGACAACAAAGTCATCGACTCGCGTATCAGCCAGACGGGCGACATTACGCGCAGGCGCCGGGAGTGTTTGCAGTGCGAAGGCCGCTTCACCACCTACGAGCGCGTCGAAGCGGTCATGCCCATGGTGATCAAAAAAGACGGGCGCCGCGAGCCGTTTGAACGCGACAAGATTTTCAGCGGAATCCAGAAGGCGACCGAGAAGCGGCCCATCACCACAGCCCAGGTTGAAAAGGCCGTACACGATATTGAACGCCGCATTGCCGCGTTCAGCGTAAAGGAGCTGCCGTCCCGCACCGTGGGCCAGCTCGTGATGGTGGCCATGCACGCGCTCGACAAGGTCGCCTACATTCGCTTTGCCAGCGTGTACCGCGAGTTTACCGACGTAGAAGAGTTCGTGGCCGACCTCAAGGAATGGCCCCAGAGTCCGGGCGCCGCGGGCTCCGACGACGAACTTTCTTTTGAATTTGCTGATCCCGCACCTGAACACTCCAAAGCCGACGACGGAGGCACCAAGTCATGACCACGACCACCAGACGACAGGCTCGCGAGCTCGCATTTCAGTTTTTATACGGACATCTGCCCGAAGCCGGAAGCCAACAGGCCCATTTCAAACACACCGAGTTCGATCTTTTCTGCGATAACTTCGGCGAAAAGCCGGACGAATTTGCCTGGGAGCTCATCGAAGGCACGGGGCAAAACATACCCACGCTCGACGAAGCGATCGGCAAGCTTTCGACGAATTGGCGCCTGGAACGCATGCCGCGGGTCGATTTGACCATCATTCGGCTCGCTTCTTATGAGATTGTTCACCGTTCGGACATCCCAAAGACAGTTACCATCAACGAAGCCATCGAGCTGGCCAAGCGCTTTGGGGCGGAAGACTCTGCTGCATTCGTCAACGGGCTTCTGGACAAGTTTAACAAGGCTTCTTAAACTGGAAGTATGACGGCCGAAATCAAAAACCCGCCCGGTTCCAGAACTGCTGATGAGGTGCTGCTCGACAGTGCCCCCCCAAGTTTGCTCGTCTGCTCGATTTTCGAAGATCAGCGGCCGCTGAAAGGCGTGGCCGGCGCACTGGACTGGCGCCTCAAAGGCTTCCTCTCCCGCTTCGTCTTGAGTGGCCGAATCACGGGTGCGCAGGATGAGTTCGTCTATGTGCCCGTCAAGCACCAGGGCAGTGTGCGCCATCTGATGCTGGTCGGCCTGGGCGCGCAAAGCGCACGGCACACCGATACGCTGCTGTCCGACCTCGCGCAAAGAGTCACCGACCTCAACTTCAAAAAGGTCGCCGTTAGCCGCAGCAGCTTCCCCTTTTTGGATGAGAGCCGAATCAAAAAAGCGTTCAAGGGCATTGAAGTGGAGATCGCTCAATGAAGAAATGGAATGACCTGGCATCCCTGGGCCTGCTCGACGACGTCACGGACAACGCGCCTCCCGCACGCGCCTGGGAAGAGCTGACCCGCTCTGCCACCCGGCCAATCATCGCACCAAAAGTTATTCAGCCAGTTGCGGCCAAGGCGAATCCGAGGTCCACCGCCAAGGTACCCGCCGCACGGCGCGTCTTCAGCAGCACGCCAACGCTTCGCCAGATGATGCACGATTATAATCGCCGCACCTCGACCCAGTCGCCCATCAAGGCCCTGGACCCCGAAGTTGGCGACTACGAGTTCCAGTTTGAAAAAGTGGACCTGCTCGAGTTTCCCACTATTCCCGGCAAAATCCTGAGACCTTCGCGCACTCCCGATGCTGACTCCTGACCTGCTCCGGCAACGACTTAAAAGTTGGACCGCGGACTTTCGTACTGCCACTCGCGCCTCATCCCCTTCACCCATCGAAATGTATCAGCGCGTCTTCGGCCTGGTCCACAGCCTGAAAGCCTCAATTCAGCTTAGCGAAGACCCGTCCATTCAACGCTTGATCGCCACAACCCTGGCCTCGGATGAGATTCTGGTTAAGCTGGCCTACGCCGAGCTGGAGCTGGCTCCGGCGGCCAACACCAATCTCTACAAGCTTACGGCTGCGCTCGACTCCCTTGAACCTCTCGAAGTTTTTTTGAAGACGGCGCTGGCCGATGCCCTTTCGATCTCGGATACCGTGGTAAAATTGCTCGAATTGCCCTTTGCCTGGGATGCGCTTTCGCGCGCGCGCGCGCGGAGTGCAACCCGGCATGGCTACCGTTACTTTCGGCGGCAAGACAAGACAACGCTCACCGGCCTGACGGCCTTTGATGCAGCTCTTAATCAGGAACTCGGTGTGGCCGAGGGGTTGGTCGTCGTTCGTAAACTGGATCCGCTCGGGGCGCAAGGCACGGATCTTGGTTTGAATGTGACCGTGATTGCGGGGATTCCGAAGGGTGGGGCTGAGCTGCCGGGGAGTTGGCAGCAGGTACTGGACGCGTGTAGCGAGGTCTGAGCAGTGGCGGCTTGAAGTGGCGGCGTGAGTCCTGGCAGCAGGGATTGGTGTGGAGCGAGAATTGTTGTGGGCTAAGCCAGAAGAGGCTGGCCGGAAGAATGCCGGGGCTTGCGGTCTGTGCGATAGCAGTGCCCGGGCTAGAGGCTCGCGGTGGGTCTGCTGGTTCCTGATTCGAGTGCAGGTGCCTAATGCGTGGCTCGGTCGAGCGTGGATTCGAGGGCCTCGAGTACGGGCGACGTTCGGTGACCGCTGGTAGCAGGCGCGTAAGCTCGTTGCGGAGTGTGGTGTATGCCACGGGCTATCTTCCTTTCTTTGACGTGATGGAGTGGAAGCGGACGGTGCCGTCACGTGTGCAGATGCCGCCATGTGTGGAAAATGCCGTCATAGGTGCAGGTGCTCTATCTGATGATGAGCCCGGCAAAGTGTGGTTAGATTTTCGAGTGTGTTGCTGCCGCCATCTTTAACAGCAATGATGTGATGGATATCAAGCCACCTGGTGCTGTTGCATCTTTCGTTTTGAGTGTCGTGATGCGTGCAGCGGCGCCCATCGCGAAGATCGACCGCCTGTTTTAGCTCTGCCGGACAAGGTTTTCGTCGTTTGCTTGC
>JBBRLF010000363.1:0-5003 GCA_038231515.1 candidate division WWE3 bacterium | reverse complement strand
GTTGTAGGTGCGATGCGCTTCGGCATCCGGAAGATAGGTTTTCACGTGCGGCTTGGTCATGCGCGTGATGACGTCTTCGATGTTTTGCTTTGAGGCGACGAGCGCGCCGAAGATTGCCGCGCCCAGGGCCACTGCCTGGCCCGAAGCGGCGATTTTCACCGGCAAGCCGGTAATATCGGCGTAGATCTGCATGATCATCGGATCGCGCACCAGCCCGCCGCAGATCACCAGCTCCGTGGCCGGAATACCATTTGCCACGTGCGCATCAACGATCATGCGCGTGCCGAAGGCCGTGCCTTCGATCCACGCCCGATAAACTTCTTCGGGCTTTGATTCGAGCGTCAGGCCCAGAATCATGCCGGTGAGGTTTGCGTTCATGAGCAGACTACGATTGCCGTTGAGCCAGTCCAGGGCAATGAGGCCGCTCTGGCCCGGCTTGAGCGCCGCAGCTTTACTCGAAAGCTTGTCGAAGTCGGTGTTCATGAAGCCTTTGGCAAACCAGCCAAAGATGTCGCCCACGGCCGATTGTCCCGACTCGTAACCATGAAATCCCGGAATGATTCCGTCCTTCACCACGCCGGCGTAGCCGTCAAAAAGATGCAGCTTGCGCGAAAGCACCATATGGCACGTCGAGGTTCCCATGATGAGTGAGACCGGCCCTTCGCGATAAACGCCCATGCCCGCAACGCCGCTGTGGGCATCGATTGTGGCTGCTGAAACCGGTGTACCTTCGATCAGCCCGCTGAGTGCCGCAAACTTTGCCGTAACATGTCCGGCAAGTTTGCCCGGTGCCACGATGTTTTGCAGCCACTTGTCGCGCAAGCCCGATAGCTTCGGGTCAAGCTCGGTCAGAAATTCCTGCGATGGAAAACCAAGCTCGGCATTCCACAGACCCTTGTAGCCCGCCGCGCAGGAGTTGCGCGTGAACTTGCCCGTGAGCTGCTGCACGATCCAGTCGCCAGCGTCGACGATCAGGTCGGCTTCGGCATAAACGTCGGGCGCCTGGTTTGCGATTTCCCAGCACTTGGGCAACATCCATTCGCTCGAGATCAGGCCGCTGTAGTACTTTAGAAACGGCTCATTGCGGCGATGCGCGACTGCATTGATACTGTCGGCTTCGCTTTGCGCGCCGTGGTGCTTCCAAAGCTTGACCCACGCGTGCGGATTATTGTGGAACTTCGCGGCCTGCATGAGTGGAGTACCGTCCTCTCGGACGGGGAGTATTGTGCAGGCCGTGAAGTCCACTCCGATACCGACGATGTCGGCACCGGGAACTTTTTCGAGAACGGCGCGTATGGCAGTCAGCGCTCCGTCCAGGTAATCTTGAGGATGTTGAAGGGCGAAATCCGGGGGCAGCGGCGCCTCGCTTCCAGGCAACGCGCGCGTGATCACGCCGTGCCTGTAAGGAACGACCGCCTGCGCGGCTTCAAATCCGTTGTCGCAGTCGACCACCAAAGCGCGTACGGATTCGGTTCCGTAGTCGAGCCCCAGCGCGAAGCGTTGCTTTAAAGCCATTCGCCACCCTTGTCGACGTTCGCTTTGGTGAAGATGTGCGAGTTGAGCGTGACTTCCTTGGGAACGGTCTTGCCGCCCAGAATCTTGAGCGCGGACTCAATGGCTTCTTTTCCACCGGTAGGATATTCAAAGCTTGCTTCAAGCAGGCCCTGCTTGACGAACGACTGGCCCTCTTGTGGAAGTCCATCGATGCCGACGAAGATGATGCTCTTCTCACGACCCGCGGCTTTAGCGGCGAGGTAAGCGCCATGGGCGCCTGGATCGTTGTGGGCGTAAACGAGGTCGATCTTGGGATTCACGGCCAGCGCCGATTCCATTTCTTTGCGGGCATCGGCCTCGAGCCACTTCATGTCGGCGTCAAATATGACGTCAACGGCGGCGCCTTTGATGCCGGCTCGAAACCCTGCGTTGCGATCTTGCGCCGGGGTCGAGGTCATCAGGCCCTTGAGTTCGACGACGCGGCCTTTGGCGCCGGCACCAGCCAGCTGAGCCACGCGCTTGGCGATCCATTTGCCTGCGGCCTGGCCGATTTTCTTGTTATCCGCACCGATGAACGACGTGTAACTCGAGCCAAGCACGCGGCGATCGAGCACGATGACCGGAATACCTTTTTTGAAAGCTTCGGCGACCGGCGCGGTCAGAGGAGCGGCTTCTTTGGGCGAGATGATCAACAGATTCACGCCGGCGTTGATGAACTCTTCAACCTGCGCGCGCTGCTTGAGCGTGTCATTCTGGGCGTCCTTGAAAATCACTTCGATGTCGGCGTTTCCAGACGCAGCTTTTTTGATATCCGCGTTCATCTGCACACGCCAGGGTTCGCCCAGGTTGCACTGACTCATGCCGATGACCCATTTGGCCTTGGCGTAAGCAGACGTGGGGCTGACCGCCATAAGTAACGTAACGACGAGCATTGAGATTTTCATTTCTTACTCCTTTGCAGCAATACTGCCGCGACAATGATGACACCGGTGAGCATGAGGCGGCTGCTTTCGCCGACTGCGTTGATGCTCAGAATTTTTTCAAGATAACCAATGGTGAAGGCGCCAAGCAGAGTCAGCGCAATGCCGCCACGTCCGCCGGCCAGGCTGGTGCCGCCGATGACGACCATCGCGATGGCTGTGAGCTCATAGCCCGCGCCCGCTTCGGGGTCGCCTTGCTGTTCCTGCGCCGCCTGGCAGATGCCGGCAATGGCGCTAAATGCGCCAGAAAGCCCGTAGGCCCACAGCTTGATCGCTTTGGTGGGTACGCCTGACAGGCGCGCCGCATTTTCGTTTCCGCCCGTGGCGTAGAAGTAACGGCCCCAGCGCAGCTTGGTCAGCAAGATCCAGCAGGCAAACACGCAAACCAGCAGGATGATCGTGACAACCGCGATATTGTCTCCGGCGATACGCTGATCGATCGTTCCGAAAATCGCGGGCAGCTCGATGTTCTTGTAGCTGCCATCGGCTTGCAGCACGGCAGTCGATATCTTTTGACCGCCCGAAATCGATTTGGCCATTCCGCGAGCGAAGACCATCATAGCCAGGGTGGCTATGAAGGGCTGAATATTAAATAACGAGATCAGGCCGCCTGAAAGAGCACCGCAGGTCGCGCCGGCGAGAATGCAGACGGGAAGGGCCAGCGCGGCTGACCAGCCCAGGTGCAAGGTAAGCAGCGAGAAAAGTACGGCCGTGAGTCCGACTACGCTTCCGACCGCCAGATCGATGCCACCCGTAATGATCACGAGCGTCATGCCGCAGGCAAGCATGCCGGCAACCGAAACCTGTCTCAGCATGTCCCGGTGCGTGGTCCACTTGAAGAAGGTGCCGCCCGGATTGAAGATCATACCGATGACCATGATCAGGACCAGCGCCAGCAGCGCCCGCAGCCAGGGCTGATGCAGAAGTCCGTGGCCGCCGACGGCTTTCTTCACGGGACGTCGCGTTTCAAGCGTGAGCGCCGGATTGGTGGAACTCATCGTGTTGACTTCGTTCATGCGGCTACCTCTCCCATCGCGGCTCTTAATATTTTTTCCTGTGTCGCTTCGGCATGGTCAAGTTCGGCGGTGACCTCACCCCGGTGCATGACCAGAATGCGGTCGGCCATCGCCAGCAGCTCGGGCATCTCGGTCGAGATCATTAAAATCGTGATGCCTTGTGCGGTAAGGCGATTCATGAGCTCGTAAATTTCGTGCTTCGCGCCGACGTCGACCCCGCGCGTAGGCTCGTCGAGCAGCAAAACTTTCGGACAGGTCTCAAGCCATTTGGCGAGAACCACTTTTTGCTGATTACCACCCGAGAGCTCGCCGACAGTTTGCTCAACCGAAGCCGAACGGATGCGAAGCTTCGCCACATGCTGAGTCGCCTTGTCGTGCTCGGCGCCGTTATTCATCCAGCCCATCGGGCTGATGCCGGCCAGCGAAGAAAGGGTGATGTTTTCGGCAATGCTCATGCCCAGCACCAGGCCGGTGTCTTTGCGGTCATTGGTTAGATAGGCCATGTTCTGGGCGATCGAGGACTGAGGCGACGCGATGACAAAAGCGGAGCCGTCGACTTCGATGCTGCCGCGCACTTTGTTGCCATAGGCACCAAAAATTCCATTGAACAGCTCGCTGCTGCCGGCACCTTGCAGGCCGGCCAGACCGATGATTTCGCCCGCGCGGGCCTGGAGCGAAAAGTTTTCGACGAGCCAGGGCTTGGCTGCGGCGCTCGACGCCACGGGATTGGGAATGCTGAAGTCTTTGATGGTCAACATCACTTCGCCCAGGCTGGGCTTGCGCGCGGGATATTGCTCGACAAGTTCGCGGCCGATCATCCAGTGCACGAATTTATCCTGGGGCAGCTCGCTTGCGTTGGCCGTGCCGACCCACTTGCCGTCGCGCAGTACGGTGATGCGATCGGCCAGGCGATAAATCTCATCCATCTTGTGCGAGATATAGATGATGCCGCAGCCGCTGGCTTTGAGCAGCTCGATGAGCTCGAAAAATTTTTCGCATTCAGGCCTGGTCAGGGCGCTCGTGGGCTCATCCATGATAATAATGCGAGCGTCCAGCGACAGGGCCTTGGCAATTTCGATGCGATTTTTAACCGACATGGCAAAATTCTCAACCGGAGCGGCCAGGTCAATGTCCAGATCCAGCTGTCGGCAAACTTCAGCAGCGCGCGCACGCTGTGTGCGGCGGTCAAGCCAGACACCCTTGCAAGGTTCGCGACCCAGAAAGATATTGTCTTCGGCGCTCATCGTGTCCACGAGTGAAAGCTCTTGATGAATGACTGACACGCGATTGCCGCGGGCATCGACCACGCCGTCGAAGTCGGCGTAGATGCCGGAAAGAATCTTGATCAGCGTGCTTTTGCCTGCGCCGTTTTCGCCCGCCAGCACATGCACTTCGCCGCTGCGCAGGTCAAATGGCACGCCCGCCAGCACGCGTACGGTGCCGAACGACTTTCCAACATTGCTTGCAGTCAATAGTACAGGTGCCCGGTTAGGTGACTGGCCCATCACGACAT
>JBBRLF010000362.1:0-5019 GCA_038231515.1 candidate division WWE3 bacterium | reverse complement strand
GGCGCCTCTTCGGGCCGCTCGGAGTATTCCGGATGAAGTTTGCTCAACTCGGCTTGGGCAGCAAGCAGCGTCCACTGGTCGCCTGTATAAACCCAGGCCGAAAACGGAATGCGGCCAGCTTTCAGATGCCCACGAAGCTCGGCCTCATTATATGGGCCGAAGTTCTTGCCGCGTATTTGGATGAAGATCTCGCCTGTTGCCACTGTCACCCCTGGAGCCTCCAGCGTGGAAGCTGTTCCCCGTCATCCTACTGAATTAAAAAAAGTCCTGCAAATTTAAGGTGCTGTGCGATGCGTTAAATAAATGTTGCATATGCCTGACCCATTTAGTAAAGTATATCCAACACTGTTAAGGAAGATTAATTATGTGGAATATGGACAAGAACAACTTCAAGAATCTGACCTGGGCCGCCCTGACCGGAATTCTGGTCGCGGGCTGCGCGCAACGCGACCCGCACTTCTCCATTTTAGGCAAAAGCCAGGGCCTCCTGAGCGCTCCGGCCAACAACAAGGTCGACATTCTCTGGGTCATCCGCAACGCCGGCCTCATGGGCCCTATCCAGACGAACCTCGCAACGAGCTTCAACTCGTTCATGACTCAGTTCGTGACCAAAAATTTTGACTATCAGATGGCGGTCGCGACAACTGATATTCGCGCGATCGACCCCGCGCATCCAAGTGACCCAAACTTTAGTGGCCAGAACTCCTGTATCGTTGGATCCCCCACGATTATAACGACTACAACCCCCAATCCCGTCAACGTTCTGGCCACTAGCTCCGATGTCGGCTACTTCGGTTCGACCGACTCCCATAACCTGGGCGTGCTTCAAAGCGCCTTCAGCGCCCCTAACCTGGCCGGCTGCAACGCAGGCTTTCTGCGCGAAGGCGCCTACCTGGCCGTCATCGAAGTCAGTGACACCGATGACGACACCACGGCTACGCCGGCCGCTGCGCTGGCCTTTCTGGACTCGATCCGGCCACCAAGCACGACGCCCAATGGCGCCACGATTCGCCCCTACTCGGTATCAGCCATGGTGGTCGACACGCTTGCCCACAAAACCGCCTGCGACGCCATCGGCGACACCACGTTCAGCACCCACGGCGTGAGCTACACCGAGGTGGGCACCAAGCTGATGACCCTTGCGAACGCCACCAACGGGGTGGTCGCCAGTGTCTGCGACGCCGACTTCAGCGCGGATCTTCTGTCGATCGCCACCCACATTCTCGAGCAAACCTCGGCCGTGCATCTGGCCAGCATTCCAGACACGACGACGATTCAGGTTTTTGAGAACTCGGCCACGATTGCGCAGGACTCGGTCAACGGCTGGACCTTCGACGCCGCCACGACCAGCATCGTGTTCCACGGCTCGGCAATTCCAATGGGCTCATCTGTTTATGTCACCGTGAACTACACGCCAGCAGATATCGTTCGCTAGTTTAACAAAAAGAGGGCTGTTTCTATGATGCACTATCTTCACCTGTCACCGATCGTAATCACCGGAGTCATCGCGGCAACCATCGTCTGGGAGCGAGTGATGTGCCTGTTCTACCGCTTCGCCATCGACGCCAAACTTTTTCTGGGCCAGATCGAAGGCATGCTCGTAAAAGGCAACTTGCAAGGGGCGCTGGACCTGTGTGCTTCCAACGAAAAAGCGCTGCTGCCCCGGGTGGTAAAGTCGGCATTGCTCAAAGCCACTCGTGACGAAACCGAAATTCGCACCGCTTTGGAAGTCAGCATCCTCGATGCTTCGGGCCTCGTAAGCCAACGCATCGGCTACCTGGCCATGATCGCCAACGTTGCCACGCTGCTGGGTTTGCTCGGCACCATTGCCGGTCTGATCGCCTCCTTCGAAGCCGTCGCCAGCGCCGACGCCGCCACCAAACAAAGCCTGCTCGCCAGCGGTATCTCGATGTCGATGAACGCCACGGCACTGGGCTTGATCGTGGCCATCCCCGTGATGGTTGCCTTTAGCGTGCTCAACGGCCGGGCCAACAGACTGATGGACGAACTGGAAAAAGGCGGCGGCCGCGTACTGGCCATGTTGCACGGCCGCATGTACGCCGGCGAAGAAGACGACTTCTCGAAGATTGCCTTTGACGCCATTCCCGCCGGCATCGAAAACCGTGAAGGCTCCAACGTCAAGAAACTCAAAGGAGCGGCCTAATCATGTTTGTCCGGAAAAAGCATGTCGCTCACGACTTCGAGCTCAACCTGACACCGATCATCGACTGCTTTGTCACGCTGATCTGCTTTTTGCTGCTGTCCACGACTTACGTCAACCTGGTCGGCCTGGATGCGAAGGTGCCGATTTCAGTACCGTCCTCCAGCGCCAAGGCCGACACCGCACCCAAGTTCAAGCTCGAGCTCATCGTGAAGGCCAATGCGATGGAGCTCGATGCCAGCGGCGCGGGCACGGCTTCGGGCAGGAAGGTGCTCGCCAACATCGGCGGCAAGCCTGACTTCGCAGCACTGCATGCGGTGCTCGTGAAGGTGAAAAACGAACGTCCCAAGGAGTTCTCGATCTACTTCACCTCGCACGTCGAGATGGACTACGAGCAGCTCGTGCGGTTCATGGACACAACCCGCAACCTGACCGCGCAAGACGGAGTCTTTGCGATCACTGATGAGCGCAACGGTCATACCGTGAAAGTGGATACGCTGTTTCCCGATTTCGTGCTCGCGAATCTCGCGGCACAGACGACAAAATAGGAAGGTGTTTTATGAGGGCTGGAATCCTCGGAAAAAAAGCTCGCCGCGGCGAACCTGATTTTTATCTTCAGATCACGAGCATGATCGACACGCTCGTCATTATTCTCGTTTTCATGCTGATGACCATCGGCAGCGGCAGCGTGAATCTGGAAATGGCCTCTAATCTCAAGCTGCCCTGGAGCACGGCGGGCGCCGACCTGACTCAAGGGCTGAAGCTTGTCGTGCGCATGGATGGCGTCATGCTCGAGCAGGAAGCCATCGTGCCCATGAAAGACGGCATCATCGCCCACAACCTGACTTCCGAAGACGGCAAAAAAGTCACAGTGCTATTTCAAAAAATGCTCACCAAGGCCCAGGAAAGCCGTAAGGCAGCCGATAAAACCACACTGAAGTTCGAAGGCAAAGTTCTGGTTCAGGCGGATAAAGCCGTACCCCTGAAAACCATCAAACAGATTCTTTATACCGCCGCCCGCGCGGGCTATAACGACTTTAAATTCGCGGTTGTGAGGCAGTGATTTATGAAAAGTTTAATCACCTCACTCCTGGCCCTGCTCGTGCTGGCCATAGCCTGCAAGACGGCAACGGCTGATCTTAAAAACATCGACAAGATCCGCAAGTTCTACCGTACCCACAACCTCGACTTTTTTGGCGAGCTCATCGCCGACGAGCAAAATCTGCTCGACGACGAAAAGCGGCATGCCAAGATTGAGCTGCTGGCCGACGATGCACGCACCCACGCCTTGACTCAGCTCGACTCATTGCTCAAGCGGGCGTCAGGACCAATGGAAGGCGAGCTGCTGCTGCGTAAAGCCACTCTGCTGTCCGACCGCGCGCGCACCGCGACTTATTTCCAGAACAACCCCTTCAAGGCCTCCAAGCTCAAGACGCCGAACACTTACCTGCGCCAGAGCATTGAAGTTTCGCAGATCATCGAACGCAAATTTCCCAATCACCCAAAAATGGACGTCGTGCTGTTCACGGTCGCCTACAACTACGGCGAACTCAAAGAGCAGGACAGCGCCTTTCGCTACTACCAGCGCCTGGTTGGCAGGTTTTCGACCTCCGCCCTGGTGGGTGACGCACGCCTGGCCATTGCCGAGATTCAGTTCGACAAACGCCACTTTGCCGAATCGCTGGCCCAGCTGCGCGAAATCGTGAAGATGGATCATCCCCGTCTGAAGAACTTCGCGCTCTATAAGATGGCGTGGACCTACTACAACATGGCCGATCTCGACTCGGCAATGAACTCGCTGGAGCGGGTGATTGCCGGCGTCAACGGCGCCAGCGCCGTACAACGCGCGCGCCTCGAGCTGCGCAAAGAAGCGCTGCACGATCTCGTATCCTTTTATGCCGAGCGCGGCGGACAAAGCAATGCCGCCAATGCCGCCGAGTACTTTGAACGCATCGGCCGCACCCCAGAGGCCATCGTGGCGGAGTATGCCCTGGCCCGCGAAAAACGCCTGGCCTCGTTTACCACCAAAAACGCTCCCGTTCCCGAAGAGGAAACCGCGGCCTACCAACTCGTGGAATATCAGGAGCTGCTCTTTCGTCTCGTGCAGGTATATCGCGATCAGGGCCAGCATGAAAACTCGATGGTGGTGGCCGACCAGCTGCTGCATTTACTCAAGCAGCATCCCAAAGCCGTGGCCCTTTATCGCCTGCGTGCGGAGTCGGCCGAAAAGCTGCGCCGCCGCGAGAAGCTCGTTACCGAACTGGAACGGCTTGCCGCGGTTATCGAAAGCGATCTGCCCGCGGTGGACGAATACTCCAAGGGCCTGCCCGAAACCGCAATGGGCAGCCTGAAGGAAACGTTTGACTCCGAGCATGCCCCGGTGCTCACTCTCGCCGCGACTCCCAAGCCTCAGGACGCCGAAAAACTCACATCCTATCAGCGCCAGCTGGCCAAACTCGGCTTTGAAGCCTTCAATGACTTCGCCGGTTTTTTGCACGGTGAATGGTCCAAAACCCAAAACGCCGAAACGGCGCGGCAGGCGCTAGTCGTTTACGATCTGGGCATTCGCGTATTTCTGGCGCCCTGGCGTGGCACCACGCTCGAAGCCGCCTTCGAGCTGCGCCGGCGTCGCGCGCAGCTGCGCTTCGCGCTCAAGCACTGGGATGCCGCGGCTCAGGACTTTCGCTGGCTCTCGCTGCACATGACCTCGCCTGAAGCCACGGTAGTGAGTAACATCCTAGGCGAGGTCGGCTCCCTTGAATCCTTGCTCAAGGTCGCGCCCCAGAAGATCTCCAATGGCGAACCCAGTGCCGTCCTTCAACGGCTTCTCACCGCCTACGACACTTTTCTGGCTTTCC
>JBBRLF010000361.1:0-5046 GCA_038231515.1 candidate division WWE3 bacterium | reverse complement strand
TACAAGTTAAACGTTCACCGCGGATTCAGCCTGCCCGACTACGCCGTTTTATACAAAGGCAACGACTCCTTTCTGCGCGTGGTAGAAGCCGGCAAAGCGCATTTTCGTCCCGTAACCCTGGGCCGCAAACAGCGGGGCGCGGTCGAGATCACCAAGGGAATCGTCGAAGGCGCCACCGTCATCGAGCGCGCCAGTGGTTTCATTGCCGAAGGCGAAGCCGTCACCACCCAGGAGACGAAGCTTTGAGCAAGCTCTACGCCTCGCCCCTGCGCGTCTACATCTGCCTGGCAGTGATTGCGCTGGCCGGCGTTTTTTCGGGGCTCAGACTGCCCGTCTCGCTTTTTCCGAACAGCTCCAAGCCCCATGTCATCGTCGAGATGAACTACGGCGACAGCACGGCCGACGAATTTTTGAACAGCTACGGCAACCAGCTCGAAGGCCAACTCCGCTCGATCTCAACTGATGCGATCGAAGTGGAAAAAATCTCGTCCAGCTACGACGCCCATGGCGTGGAGTTCGAAGTATTTTTCAAATGGGGTGCGCCCCCCAAGGCGGCGTTGCGCGAAGTTGAAAGCATCGTAAACTCGTTTGGCGGCCGATTGCCCAAGGAAGTGCGCGACAGCGTAAACATTCAAACCAGAAGCGGCAACTCAGGGTTTCTCGCGATCAGCTACTACAGCCCCACGCGCAGCCTGGACAACCTTTTTGACCTGCTCGAGCCCGTCATCGTGCCACGCCTGAGCAAGGTGCAGGATGCGTCCAATCCCGGCCTCTGGAATCCGACAAAAAAAGAAATCCGCGTCGAGCTCAAGCCCGACACCATGGCGTCGCTGCAGCTTTTTCCGCGCGACATCGAACGCGCCATCTCGACGGTGCTGGCCGGCTATAGCGGTGGCTCAGTCACCATCGGCACCCAGCAGCTCGTCGTGCAAATGCCCCGCTCGGTCAATGCCCTCGACGACCTGGGAAGCGCGCTGGTAACCACTCCCTCGGGCCAGGTGGTGCATCTTTCAGATGTCGCGCGCATCGACCTGGGGCCGCAGATGAACGACTCGCGCAGCTTCAAAACAAGCGGCACGCCCAGCCTGATTCTGTTTGCCCAGCCGCGGCCGGGCGGCAACGTCAAGCGCATGTCGGAAGAGATCATCGACATCGTACGCGACGTTCAGCTGACCCTTCCAAAAGACGTCGAGTACAAGATTCTGGTTGATCCCTCGGAATTTATCCGCGCCTCGGTGCAGAACGTCTTTCACGAGGTCGTCATCGGCGCGCTGCTGGCCGTGGTCGTGCTGTTTTTGTTCATCGGCAGCTTTCGCAACACGATAACCGCGGCCATTGAAATTCCGCTCAGCATGGTGCTGGCCTTTATTCTCATGCGCCTGTCGGGCATGAATCTGAACTTGATTTCGCTGGGCGGCCTGGCGCTTTCGGCCGGCATGAATGTGGATGCGTCCGTGGTGGTGATGGAAAATATCTTCCGGCATTTTCACGAACACAATGGCCCTGCGCTTGACCGCGCCGGCCGCCTGGCCCTTATTGTGCAGGCCGTAAGCGAGGTGCGTTTTGCCGTCATCGCCTCGACCATCGCATCGCTTGTCGTGTTTCTGCCGCTGGCCTTTACCTCCGACCTGAGCTACGCGATTTTGGGCGACCTGGCCAAGACCGTGGTGTTCTCGCACGGATTTTCCGCAATCGTGGCACTGGTGCTGGTGCCCACTGTGCGCCTGCATCTGATGTCGCGCGCAGGTGCAGCTGGCTCCGTTGAAAAGCCCATGCACTCGCCCATCGAAGGCACCATTGCCTGGCTCGAAAATTTTTACGTCCACTCGCTGGAAAAGTTCATGGGTAGCCGCAAGCTCAAGCGCCTGACCTACTTTGGCCTGGCCGGGCTGCTGGCGTTGCTTGCCACCGTTGTGCTACCCACCCTGCCACGCGAAATCATTGGCCGCCCCGATACCGACTGGATGATTCTGGGCGTGAACACGCGCGGCAATACGCTGCTACGCCAGATGGAATCGACCGCCGAAGAGGTCGAAGCTCAGATGCTGGCCAAGTACGGCGACAAAATTCAATACACCTTCAATCAGATTCAAGGGCCCAACGACGCCTACATCATGGGCCGGCTCAAAAATAAAAAAGACATGAAGCTCGTTTGGAAGGGCCTCGAAGCGCAGTTCGCCAACACGCCAGTGGCGCAGTACTGGGTTGCCCCGTGGAACCCGGCCGAGCTGCCCATTCCCGATCCGCCGCAGCTGCGCGTGGTGATTCGCGGCGGCGAGCTTGCCGACCGTGCGCACACCGCTCAGGCCATCAACGACCTGCTCGAAGAGAATAAGGCATTTCCGCGCCTATCCACCGTTCCCAACGCGAATCGGCGCGAGACGATTTTTCTCAAACCCAATGTCGACCAATGGTCAGCGCTGGCGGGTCAAGGCATTCGCTTTCTGCCCTCAGACCTGGCCGACCTTGCGCGTGTCGCAACCGACGGCCGGCGCGCGGGCCAGCTCTCGTTGAATTCGCATCTTACCGACATCATGTTGCGCTATCCCGAGGGCACGGTACGCACGGTGGAAGACCTGGGTGCCTTGCCCGTGGGCGTGGGCGCCAAGATTATTCCGTTGAAAGCCTTGGCGCGCGTGGGCACCGAAGAGGTGGCACCAACGATTTACCGCGAAGATCAGCGCGAACTTTTTCTGGTCACCGGTCGCGAGAACGAAGACACGAAGTCGCACGCAACTGTAGCCCGCCAGAAGTCACTCGCGCTGATCGAAAAATGGCGGGGCGAACACCCCACGCCGGCGGGCATCAGTATTTTTTATGAGGATGCCGAAAAAGATCTGCACGAGGCTTTACAGCAGCTGGCACTGGCCGTGGCGCTCTCAATCCTGCTTATCTTCGTCACGCTGGTGATTCAGTTTGGCGACGTTGTGAATTCATTGCTCGTGCTCGTCGCGGTGCCACTGGGCTTTATCGGCGTGCTGCTCTCGCTTTTCGTTTTTCGCAGCACACTTTCGCTCAACTCCGTACTGGGCGTGATCTTGCTCAATGGCATTGCGGTTGCCAACAGCATCATCCTCGTCGACTTTCTCAAACGGCTGGTAGAGCAGGGCCGCACGCCACGCGAAGCCGCTCTGGAAGCTGCGCGCAAGCGGCTGCGTCCGATTCTCATCACCTCGCTCACCACGGTGCTGGGCATGCTGCCCATTGCGCTGGGCATGGGCGAGGGTGGAAAAATTCTGCAGCCCCTGGGCATCGCCGTCAGCGGCGGCCTCTGGTTTTCGATGGGGCTCACCCTGTTTATCGTACCGGCGCTGCAGGTGGCTTACCTCGAATATCGAGGTAGCGTCGTGGCAGAAGCGCCGGCGTTCGAGCAAAATCAATATCTGCGAAATGCCGTTGCCCGCTTTCGCTCGCGTAACAGGCGGCCCGTGGCGGCGCTACTTCACACGAAGCGGGCTGAAACGCCTCGCCCCCCGGAATATCTGCAATGAGACGCGTAGCGGTTCTGACTCTGCTGACGCTCGCAAGTTCCGCCTGGGCCGTCGATGGGCCTGCGCTGTCGTTTAACGAGGCTCTGGGCCTGATCGTCAAACGCAGCACGCCCGTGGGAATCCAAACCGCCAATCTGGAGTCGACGCGCGCCCGCAATATTCCGATTCGGCTGGCGTTTGCGCCCAGCCTGGCCGCGGTAGGCGTTCAGCAAGACAGTAAATATGATCTCTACTCCACCGCGCGCGCGCGCAGCGGCATGATCAATGGCTCGCTCAATCTGTTTCGCTTTGGCGCGGACGTCGCAAACTGGCAGGCCGCCACGGCCGATGAAAACGCCCAGGTCAGCCTGCTGGACGCGACCACGCTTCGCTCTGAAGACGCCGCCGTGCAGGTGCTGGTAGCCGAAATTCAGCAGCAGCTGACCGTGGGCATTCTTACCCGCATTGCCACGACTCAGAGTGAGGTTGCCGAAATCGGCCATGAGCGCTACAAGCGCGGCTATCTGGCGCTGCAAGAGTCTGGCAAGCTTGACGTTGATCTGGCCAATGCCGAGGCCCGTCAGCATGACGCTGAAATTCAGCACGCAGCCGCCACCGCCAATCTGGTCAGCGCCCTGGGCCACGCCAATATCGTGGCGAACTGGCCGTGGAAGCAACGCTTCGCCAATGGCGAAACAGTCACACTTCTTGCCGCCAAACCTACTCTTGAAAAGCTGCCTTCCTGGCGGGCAGCTCACGAGCAACTCCAAGCCGAAGAAGATCGCACCACCCGAAATCTGCGTCAGATCTTGCCAACCCTCGATGGAAGCGCTGGCTATGGATATACGAATTTTCAGAATCCGGGCGGCCCCTACGCCACAGGTTGGACCGCGACGTTTACCCTCACGGTGCCATTTTTTGATCGGCTGACCAACTACTCGACTTACAAAGCGCAGGTTTATACCCGGCAAATTGCCGAGCTGAATCTGGAGCAGGCCGAGCGCGATGCCCGCTCAGAATGGACCGCCGCCCATAGCGCATTTGAGCTGGCCTTTCGCTCGGCGCTGAGTCGCGACAAGACGCTAGGTATTTCGCGCAAACTTTACGAGGACAACTTGCGACGGTTTCAGTCGGGACGGATTTCGGCCAATGACCTGGTGGTCGATCAGACGCGGTTGTATGACTCGGAGTTACTGGCGGTGCAGGGGTGGGCCGCAGCGCATCTTGCTTATGCGCGGCTGCGGCACTCGCTTGGGTTAAGCGTACTTTAACGACTGACATTTGACGTCCGACCGCGACTCGAATTTTTGTGGAGCTGGGATCTTCGGGGGCTAAGGCGGAAGAGGCTGGCTGGGAGGATGTTGGGGCTTGCGGTTAGGGCTGTGGTTGTGCCCGGGACTATGGCTTACGGCTGGTCTGGTGGTTCCTGATTCGAGTGCACTTGCTGGTCTCGGGGTTGGGTGGAACGTGAGTTCGTGGGCACCGAGTGGGGGCGACGTTCGGTGTCTCCTGGTAGCAGATGTGCAAGCTCGTTTCGGCGTTTGGTGTATGCCACTGGCTACTTTCCTTTCTTTGG
>JBBRLF010000360.1:0-5055 GCA_038231515.1 candidate division WWE3 bacterium | reverse complement strand
GCTGGGGTGCCTCGCCCCGCGCTGCGCTCCGGGTGCCCATTGCGTCGGCAGCAACCAGTGCCGTGTTCCCGCAAACTCCAATTGTCCGCCCCGTGCCATTTGCCAAAGCGGCGCTACCCACAGAGGCTTATGCGAACAAGCTGTCGCGGGCGTTTCCGAATACTGATTCTGCACGAAGGCTTGCAAACGTGGTCGCCTTTCGACAGGAAAGGCCTGGCGTGAATGCGCAAACCGCCAACCAGTTCGCGGAGCAGCTGAAACTATTGCACCAAAACCCCATACAAACCTTTGAAGACATCCGGCAGACGCTGCCCCGGCTTTCACACGCTCAGGCCTCAGAACGCCAGTTTTTGGTGCAGCTTGCGGCACGTCTGGATATTGCAAAAGACGAGAAGGTGCGGTTTCTCGGCTCCGAGCTCTGCCGCCCTGCTGAGTTTGAGCCGGACGGCAGCGCAGGCATTGCATTTTTCAATGCCTCGGTCGCACTTGAAAGCCTGATTGAAGCCACTGGTGAAGCAAGCCTGATTAAGCCGCTGCTGCAGAAAGCGCTGGCTGGCGAACCCAACGCGGACGCACGCGCGGTTTTGCTTTCCCGCCTCAAGATTTTGCCGAGCAATCCTTCGCGGCTCGAAGACCTGTGAAGGTGTAGCCCATTTGGAGACAGGTATCGCGGACAACCCGACGACGACTTAAGGGCGACAGAGGTTCTGAAAAGCTTCGGTGAGTTCCGAGGCGGTGGCAGCGGTGCCCTGCTCGTCTCGAATTTGATCAAAGGCCTTTTTTCCCCCGGTAAGGCTGTCACAAGAATTATTTAACTGTGCGCGCAGCTCGTGCACGCGAGAGCGTTCCACGGACGTCAGGTCGGGTGACTCCGAGCGATGCTGGCGGGCCAGTAGCCGATAGTTTAGCGCAAGCAGCTCACCCACTATTCGGGTGTAGGCGGGCTTGGTGGTGGGAAAACTTTTCAGACAGGTCTCACCGCCGCCTGCAGCCAGGCAGCGCACAGCCAGATCCTGCTTACTAACGTCGGTGATGGTACCCGCCATGTTTTTTCCAAGCTGTAGAATTCCTGCAAGCACGCCATGCGTATCCTGCGGCGATGCGGCTGCCGCGGCAAGCAGCAGATCATTGGCCACGCCATCACGTCCGTAAAACCAGGTGACGGCATCTTTGAGGTAGTCTGCCGTAGTCCACCAGTCCGCGCTTTTGCCCACCGACCTGCGCAGCAGCTCGCAGGCCGTCGCGCTGTCCTCAAAGCAGCAGCCCGCCGCAAAGTAGGCGTAGTCCACGCCACTCGTGTGGCCGTAACCAGCAGCATGAAAAAGCTCATGAAAAAAGGCCGCCTTAAAAGATTTTTCCGGGCTGCTGTTCGTCCAGTCCAGATTAAAAATAACGCCGGGGTAACCCGCATGCTCCGGACCTAGCGCGCTTGCCACTTCTGTAACTCCATAGGGCACGCCGTGAACTTTGATTTCGGATTGCTTACTTTTGTGGGCGCAGACGAGCTGAATTGAGCTGGGCGTACCGCCGGGGGTAATGACCGCTTTGACGCGCGCCAGGGGCTCGACAAGCCCTTGCTGCCGAATACACGAAAGTCCTTCGTCGAGCATTCCGCGCGTGGCGCTGACAAATCCGTAGAAGTCGACCTTCTTGCCCGAAGGAGCAAATGCCGCGCAGTCGGGAGCTGCCCGCATATTGTATTGCGCCAGCACGACATCACCGACTGGCGGAATCGGAACGGTGTATGCAGAAGCAGGCGCCGGACAAAACCCGGAGTCGGCCCGGGCGGCAGCCAACGACGTGATGGTAACCACCAGGGCAAAAAGAACAAACCTTGGCATTGAGCTGCTGAATTTCGGGCAGACGTGATTTCTCATAACCTTTAAGAGTTGCAATGGCTGCGCCAGACATTCCCGAGCAAGATTCACACGCTACTTACCAGGAACTAGTATACTGCGCAGACGGTGTCCAGTCGTTGGACAACCCAATGGCATCGGTGCCGCGCAGCTGTTCAGCCAATGATACCAGGCGTGCATGCCGCTTCGTCCGACAACCAGGTTGCCTGTTCTGCGTGGCCAGGAGCAGGCTATCGGAAGGCGCAGAACTTTGATCCCAAGCCCTTAGTCCCCGCAACTGGTGGTGGACAGCCAGTCGCCTGCGCCAATATATAGCGCAGTAAATTGTCCGGCGGCATTTCGCGACGCCGCGACATTCCAACCGGCGATACCGAAGTTCAAAGGTGGCGTGCCCGTGAGCCCGCCATTGGCTCCTGCGGCCAGCGTGCTGATGGCGAATGATCCGCCACCATTGTTGTCGGCCACCATCAGACTTCCGCTCGAGGCTTGGCCACGAACATAGCTAATCCACGCCCGACCAGTCTGGGAAAAAACCAGCCCTGTCATCAAGGACTGCTCGTTGCCCGAGCTCACACCGCTTACTCCTGCGACGTTATCGACCAGAGTCGTAACCCACCCGGTGGTATTGCAACCTGCCAGAGTCGTGGCCGTGCACGCCGAGTAATAGACTGCATTGTTGGGCCGATCGTAATAGGAAATCGCAGGCCGTTGGGTCGCCGGATTTATTTTGATGGAGTTACCCACGCCCTGATTCACAGCTGAAATCAGCAGCGGTGTTGACCAGGTTGTTCCATCGGTGGATGCGGCGTATTTCGTTTTGGCCGCACCCAGGTCACGGTAAGCGACTACGATGTTGCCGTTCGTGTCATAATCAGCTGAAATCTGCGAAGCCCCAGAAACGGTCAGCGCATCGATTGTGGCGACCGCCCCCCACGTCAAGGTGCCGGCCGAAAGCTTCGCCGCTTTGATACCTTTGCTGCCTGCGTTGGTGTCGATCACGAGCATCACCGGACTTGCCACGCCCGCGCTGTATGACATCGCCATTGCCGTATTATTCGCAGCGGGCAGCGCAATTGCCCCGCCAGCTGCGATGGCCGGAAACTCATAAGCGGTCCACGACCCGGAACCGTCCGTGGCGGAATTCGTCACAACGAAATAGCGGTTCAAGCCAGAGTCGAAATAGCTGATCCAGGGCCTGTTCAGATGGTCAAACGCCAACGACGGAAATTGCGGATTCAGCGTATCGGGAATGACCTGGGCGCTCCAGGCACTGGTGGCCCCGGGTCCGTTTCGAAGCGCATATTTGAGTCTTGCGCCCGCAATCGTACCTATCGAAAAATCATTGTAGGCGACCGCCGGACGCCCCCCGCTGGTTGAAGCCGTGGCCACGTTGCTCATCGTACTGCCGGTCAACTGCATATTCCCTGACCGGTCGATATCGTATTTTGTGAACACGCCAGCACTGGAAGCTGTCGAATAGCTCGTCACGCGCCCCAGCCGAATGTCGAACGATCCTGAGCTCGTTCCGTAGGAAGCATAAATTCCAGTCGTGGTGGAATCAACATCCGCCCCGCCGCCGGTCAAGTTTGGTGTTGTGACGGTTTCAATCACTCCGGCGCCATTCCAGGCACCCACGATGTCAGTCGTTGCACTGTTGTAGTAACGGACGCTGGTAGTGCTTTCATTGGCGACCAAATGAAATTTTCCGGCAGTCGAATCTTTGAGCAAATCCAGCCACTGTGTTCCCGTGCTGGCAGTACCAATCGTACTTCCAGTGGTAAAGGCCGCCGGTGCCGCCGTGCAAGCGACTCCTGACATTTTGAAAAGGGTAACACCCGCTGCTCCCAACGACGCCACCTTGGCTTCGTCCCCCGTAATGGTGGGGTCAATAACCAGACGGCTGGCCAGGTTGCCCGTTCCCACTACGGTCTGAAGTGTCCAGTTTGTGTTGGTAAGGCAGTTGGCCAGCGAGCTCTGGCAAACGGCATAACGGGTAACCCCCGTAACCGAGTAAACGGCTGCAGGAAAGTAAGACGCCGCGGAGGCCTTGCACCAGGCTACGCCCGTTGACGTTACGCCCGGAATCAAGGCCGTATTTTCGATAAAGGGTGTGGTGGTCATGGTCTGAAACCCCGATGCCGTCGTACAAGGGGCATCGCAGTACATGAACTTCATCCGTCCTGTCGTCACGATGTCGGTAGCGAAGACCACTGCGACCTGATCAAGTGGATTGACCGAAGCCGAGATGGCGCGGGGAGCGACGCCGGTATCGATTACACCGGCCGTCCAGGTTCCGGAGCCCGGCACTGCGGCACTTCGGATGGCGACTTTTACACTCGCGCCTTGCGCCCAAAAAATCATAGGCAGGCCATTCGAAAGAAACACCAGCTTGATAAAAGCGGCTGAGCTGTCGCCCGAAACAGGTTCAGTCGTGAAGCTGACTCCATTCCAAAAGCTGAATTTCAACGACGTGCTGCCGGCATCAACAAACGCAGTGGCGGGATTCCCCGTGCCGGGAGCCACTTTGGTATCCGAATAGGTTCCGCGCGCAACCGCCAGCGTTGTGTTCTTCTGACCGACGTCAACAGTGGTGGTGGTGCAGCTCAGCGCCGAGCTCGTCCCGGCCACTGCAGCCGCGGGTGCAGGCGTCTGCCCGAATGGCGAACTGCTCGTTTGACATCCCAGCGACGCCAACACCAGCGTCAAGATCAGGGACCTTGCGCCAGAGGAGATGAAATTCGGCATCTGCCAAAACACTTTCATAGATACTATTTCGGCAAAGTTTGATTTTTAATGAAGGGACAAAGCTAAAGATAACCCCCGGCTAACTCGATAAGAGGAGAGGAGGAATTCATTTCCGAAAGACGTTGATGACAGGAACATTTTTACCCACTTTTACATTTCTTCTGGCACTGCTTGTAACTTGCCAAGAGGCCCAGGCCTTCGAACTCCACATTGGGGGCGGGCTGGCCTTTACCCAGATGAGTATCTCGTCAGATCTTGCCGGGGGGCAAAAATCGATCTACAATGGTCCGGGTTTTTTGGGTGAGGCCCGTCTGAGAACAAATCTCCTCGGCCCGCACATCCCCATCGATTTCTTCGGCTCCTACTCTCAGATGAAAACCAACAACACCAATAGTGCCGCCAAGGAATCCAACGCCAGCACCGCCTTTGGCGCCGGCGTGGACGTGCATCTTTG
>JBBRLF010000359.1:0-5065 GCA_038231515.1 candidate division WWE3 bacterium | reverse complement strand
GTGCAGTGCTTGGCGCGCTCCAGCCAGGGCACGGCGTTTTCGAGTTCGCCCTTCTTCATGAAGTAGGTGCCGATATCGTTGTAAGGGTTGCCAAACTCAGGGTCCATGCTGATCGCGGTCTTGCATTTCGCGATCGCCTCGTCGAGCTCGCCCGTGAAGCTGAGCATCCAGCCCCAGTACGTGTACCCTTCCGGCGTGGCTTCGAGTTCAATTGATTTCTTGAAACAGTCGACGGCAGACTCGACGTCGCCATCTGAAAAAAGCTCGAGACCGGTTTCAATCAATTTCTGCGAACGCTTTGCAGTGATTCCAATCACATTGCTCATCAAATACCTCTCCTTGGTATTTACTGACGATTTCTAAGCAATCTCTCCGCGAACTCCGCAAAACCGAAACCTGCATCAGCTTCAGTGATGTATGCCGGGGCGTATTGCATCTTCCCCAAAAAACCCCGGACATTCGCAACCCCAACCGTAAACGGCAACCGTTCGAAGAACGGTTCATCGTTAGGGCTATCTCCAATGTACACGACATTCGGAAAATCAATTTGAAAAAGTTGCGACAATATGCGTCTAACACAGGTCAATTTGTCGTAGCGACCAAACCACGTGTTTACGTGAATACTCGAAAGTTTTGCGGTGGCGCCGCGCGCTTCACAGAACGCGATCAGCTTTTCAACGCGCGCCTCGGGCCAGCGCGCAACGTCTTCACAGTAGTCGATGGCCAGATCGAACTCGCGAAAATGCTGGTCGCTTGGGGTTTTGGCCATGGGAAACGACTTGAGAACCGCGGCGTGCAACTTGCGCAGCTTAACCGCGTTGGCGGTGCGAACGCTGTTACTTTCCAGATACTTTTTCACTAGTTTCGCGGGCTTTTTCGAGTAATCCAGGTAGCTGTAAAACGCGCCGTTCTCGCCCACCACGGCCGTAACCGGCCACATGCGCGCAATCATATCGCACCAGCCCGCCGGGCGTCCGGTCACCGGCACCACTTTATAACCCGCGCGCGAGAGCCGCCAGAGGGCATCATAAGCCTGCGCCGTAATGCGGTGCTGGCCACCGCCGCCCGAAAAAGTATCGTCGATATCGAAGAAGACCGCCTGCACGCGACCCAGTTCGGCGTCAGAAATTGCTGCGATGGGTTTAGACATTTTTGCCCACCTGGTTGCGAGGTGCTTTAGTGAACTGGCAAACCGTTTTGCATTCCGGCCCATGATTGCCGCAAGGCTCGACGTGAATATTGATGTCGACCTCACGAAAGCACTTTTGCATATCGACCTCAATCAGGTCACACACGGCATGCGCCTCTTGCACCCGCTGATCCGAGCAAACTTCAAGATGCAGCTCGACGTGGCGCACTGCGCCAGCCTTACGAGTGCGCAGATCGTGGTAGCTCAGATACTCATCGTCGTGACGAGCCAGCACGCCCTTGATCTGCGCCACCTCGGAATCGGGCAGCGTGGAATCTGAAAGCTCGGCCACGCACTTTTTTATCTGCTCCACGCCAACCCAGAAAACATAAATCGCGATGACCAGCGCAATCAGCGGGTCGAGAAAAATCCAGTGTGTGAAATGAATCACGCCCAGACTCAGGAATACCGCGAGACTCGAAAATACATCGGTCAGGAAATGAAACGAGTTCGTCTCAATGGCCAGACTCTCTTCTTCCACGGCCACATTGCGGTTCTGAAAATAAACGCCAAGGTTGATCAAAACCGAAACTCCGGTCACGGCCAGCCCCCAGCCCAGGTGGTGCACTTGATGCTCGGGCGCAGCCCATTTCGACACACCTTCGTAAACAATGTACACGCCGGCCACCAGCAGCAGCACGGCCTCGAGCATGGCCGACAGACTTTCGATCTTGCCATGGCCAAAAGGATGGTCCCAGTCGGCCGGCCGCACCGAAGCACGCACGACAAAAAATGTAACGAGCGACGAGATCAAATCCAAGCCGGAATGAATCGCCTCGGAAAGTACGCCCACGCTGCCCGTAACAATCGACACGCCAATTTTAGCCACGGTAAGAAAGAAAGTGGCGGCCAAGGCCAGCGTAGCTGCGCGCGAGCGGTTAGTGGAAATAAGTCACGCCCCCGGAGATGTAGGAGTACGAGTTGCTCGCATTAAAGCCCACCTCGCCGGTTAACCGCCAATGGGTGTCGCCGCCTATTTTAAAGTTACTGCCGATTGCCACCTGCATAAAGCCATTGATGCTGCCGTTGATCGCGTTCCAGCCAATGGGCAGCGCAAAAAACGGCGTGTACTCGTTGTCGCCATTGTGAAACGTTTTATAAATCATCGGCTTTGCCCCGAACGAAAACAGGCCGCTGCCGTTGAAGCGGTAATACTCGGTGAACAAAGCCGTGGCGATGCCAGGCTGGCTATCAATATCCGGAAACCACTCGAAGTCGGCCGTCAAACCCACGCGAAAGTTGCGCGCGCCCGAACCCATGCCGATCATGCCTTCCCAGTCCAGCAAATCAGTGTGCCCGAAACGAGGCTTCAAGTTGAGCGCCGCCCCCGTACCGTTGCTGACCGCAACTTCCGGCTCAATCCCAACCGAGAAATTACCCGGCTCAATAAAGGCCGGCAGGTCAAACACACCGGCCTGGGCAGGCCGAACACTCGTGGCAAGCCACACCGCCAGGAGGGCAACTAGGAATTTCGTCATATTATTGAAAATACACACCTATTCGGGACGAAGGCAAGTAGTGATTCCGTCTGCAGGGGCCCGAATCACTGTTGATTCTCCGGCAAAGACCGACTATAAAAGCATTTCCTGTCTGTTGTTTAATATGTGGTGGTCGTAGCTCAGTTGGTTAGAGCACCGGGTTGTGGTCCCGGGGGTCGGGGGTTCGAGCCCCCTCGATCACCCCATTTTAGATAACAGACAAACCGGCGACACTTCGATACACGAAGACGCCGGTTTTTTTATGCCCTGTGAGTCCCGCGCAGTTCTTGGGTTTTCAGCGATCAGGCCCATTGGATTTAGAGTCACTTTCATCACCTTCCGGCCAAACTCGATTTGAGTGATTAACTGACGAATGATCTCCCGCTTTAGCGGTGCCGAGAGTTCGCTCAATCGAGTGTTCACCACCCGAATAGCCTTCCGCACTTCCTCGGGATTTTGCTTTTCCCGCGACATCCCCGCCAGCTCCGCATTAAGACGCACAATGTAATCCGCAAGCTGTGCCTTGCGAGCTTGAAGTTCCCCAACTTTTTGAATCAGCACGTTGGCGTCCACAGTCTTCGGCAAAGAGGCAATACGATCCACAAGAGCCTCCACCTTCTCCTGAACCTGGCGCATCTCAGACTCGCTTGCAAGACGGTCGGCCTCAACTGACGGACCTTTATCCGAAACAAGTTTGTGCTGGTTTCTCACAATGGCATCGAGAAATTGAGGAGTAGCGTCCAATTCCTTGAGACGCCGAAACACCAGTGTTTCCATTTCGTCAGCGTGAATCAGATTGATTCCTGCGCTGCACTTTCCGACATGACGATAGTACGAATACTTTTCGTTTCGGCCATGCGCCGAGGTCGTCCGAATATCGGCTCCACATTCCAAACAGCGAATTCGTTTTGAAAACACAAACGGGTACACCTTCCACTGGTCGAACTTTACGAATTCACGGTTGGCAGCAAGCTTTGACTGAACAGCCGTGAAGGTTTGCTCATCGACAATCGCGGGCCAGGTAGCGTCCACCACTTGATACCGCTCAGACTCTTTAAGAGCGTTCGGGTCTTCGCTCTTGTTGGCCTTGTTCACTTCACGCTTTCCCCGATACGTCACGTTGGTCAAAATTCCGTGCACCGAATTGTTCACAAAAAGATGACCGCCGCGCTGCGTGCCGCTTCGAGTGCGAAAGTTTTTAGTGCGAGCACCTGACGCATTTACCGAATCTGTCGCTGACTGGATGCTGCCGGTTTCGATATAGAGCTGGTACAACTGCCGAACGATGGCAGCTTCTGGCTCATTCACAACCCGCTTCGCCTTATTGATCGGATCGGTGTCATAGCCGAGAATAGGACTGCCGCCATTGCAGAGCCCACGCATCGCGCGTGAGAAGAAATTATTTCGCGTGCGCTCCCCGGTCAATTCGCGCTCGAACTGAGACAGCGCCATAAGGATAATAACGAAAACTCGACCCGCCGCGTTGGTGGTGTCGAAATCATATTGCGGGCAAATGAAGTCGGAGTTGTTCGCAGTAAGCAGCTCCATGAATTTCAAAAAGTCAGACACTGACCGACTCAATCGAGACAGCTCGGTGACCATGACTGTATTGACGATCCCGTTGCGAACGTCGTTCAGCATCTTTTGGTACTCGGGGCGGTTCGTGTCTTTGCCCGACCGACCTTCTTCAACATAGACTCGTACAACTTCGCCCCAAGGCCGCCCGCTGGGCTGGGAACTGTTCTTACGAGCCACTTCGGTCTCCAGGCGTTGCTTCTGAGAGGCCAGGCTTCCTTCGACTTCCTTTGCCTGCTTTTCCGTGGACACACGAATGTAGAATCCGACCTGTCGCGTCATATTACTTCCCATAACTCACCCCTCGAACTGAAGTACGTTTTAGAGCATTCCGAACTCGCGTCGGCACACGCCGATTTTTTCTTCGATAACCAAGTTCATCCAGCGCCCGAAGATAGAGACTGGCCAGTTGATCCCAATCTGTTTCAGTAACACCAGAAACTGCGCCGCATCGGAACTCGACGGAAATGGCTTGGAGATCAAGCTTTGGTAGCTTGCCCATGGTCCACTCCTTTTATAAATAGAAGCTTTCATTTCGTCGTCTCCTTTCCGTCACTTTTTCTGCGGTCGCTTTGCGGTAATTTTTCGGCGCTCTTTTTCGCCCAGGCTCACCGACTTCAACCATCCCAAAAGCATTGCGGCCTCATTAGATGGCAACTCACCCAGAAGCCGATAAATCTTTTTCACGATGCCACTGGGATTTCGATAACCGTTTTCCCACTGCGACACGATAAGAGCGCTGGAGACTTCCATGAGCTTTGCCATGTCTGCCTGATTGAGCCCCCAGCGCTTTCGTATTTCGGCAAACTTCTTTTCATCCATC
>JBBRLF010000358.1:0-5082 GCA_038231515.1 candidate division WWE3 bacterium | reverse complement strand
CTTTCGGCGGCCGATTCCTCAAAGCTCATCCTCGACTCGAATCTGTCACGTTATCACTTCATCAGCCTGCTCACCAGCTTCATTCCCCAGGAACTCGAGCACATCGCCGCACAAAATGACGGCAGCTACATTCCCGATGACCTTCAGCATCTGCATCATTCCTTGTCGATTGCAGGTGCATCGCCAGAGGTTCGCCAGGCCGCCGACGCCTATCAGCACGCAAAAACCAGAACCGCGCTGCTTGCGTCCTTGCAGAATCTGTCCCACCAACTCACTAAAGCCACGCAGACGCGACTTCTGCGAGCAATTCGTCGCGAAAAAACCTTGCTGCTGCTTTGCGGGGTCATCGGTGCCTTGGGGCTGGTGAGTAGCCTTTTTCTGAACCGCATTCTTTATTTACGGGTGGCCCACACCTACGAAAAGCTGCTTGCACAAATTCAGCTGAGCGAGGAAAGACATCGCCTGCTGGTCGATTCAGTGCACGACGGAATCTGGGATTGGGACCTCGGCCAGGGCAGCCTGTATCTGAGTCCGACCTGGAAGGCGCAGCTGGGCTATCGCGACCATGAGTTGGCGAACACCTTTCAGAACTGGCGCGGCCTGCTGGCCGAAAGCGACGTGCCTGCTTTCGACCAACTGCTTAAAGCCTGTGCGGAGACAAGAAAATCGCACGATCAGACCCTGCATTACATCGCCAAGAGTGGTGAAGTGCATGTGATCCGCTGCCGCGCCTTTGCCGTAGCCGACGAGGCGGGCCAGCTCCGCCGTATCATCGGGGCTCACACCGACCTCACCGAGGAATTGAAGCTGCAAAAGGAGCTGGCTCAAGCCCACATCCGGCAGCTTGCGACTGCGCGGCTGTCGGCGCTGGGCGGATTGGCCAGCGGCGTCGCCCATGAGATCAACAATCCACTAGCGGTTCTTTCCGCTCAGACCGATATCATGCTGAAGCAGCTCGATTCGCAAAAACCTCTGAATCCCGCACGCCTTCGCGCCTCCTATACCATAATTCAGAATCACGTGGAGCGGATCGCAAAGATCGTTCACGGATTACAATGCTATTCCCACGAAGGCAGCAGAGCTCACATGATCGTGACCTCGATTCAATCCATCATCGATGATGCCCTCTCCCTCTGCTCGCAACGTTTCAAAGACAGTGGCATCCGCCTCGCGGTGCAGGTTTCGCAGCAGCCTGCATTGCTGCAATGCCGGCCCGGCGACATCTCTCAGATTCTGGTGAATCTTCTGTTAAATGCCTACGACGCGGTTGTGGGGCTGAGCGAGAGATGGGTTTCCCTGTCTCTCGATACAAACGCCGCCAGCATTCAAATTCGGGTCGCGGACAGCGGCCCGGGCGTGGCTGCTGATATTGAAGATAAAATAATGGATCCATTTTTCACGACCAAGGTGGTGGGCGAAGGCACGGGACTCGGTCTGAGTATTTCGCTGGGCTACGCCCGTGATCACGGGGGTACCCTCGCGTTTGACCGCACGCGGTCCGCAAGCTGCTTTACCTTGCAGCTGCCACGCTATATTCCGGCAGAAGCATCGGCAAAAGCGGGATAGGCTCAAAGGGCTGCTTTCGGCTGGAGAACCATTGGCCCATTTTACTGCTTAAAAGTAAGCAGCCGGCCCGACCTTTCTTTTGATACAATGGCTCTCGGGGGAGCAACCGATGTTCGTGCTTGTTTTGGCCATACTAATGACTGCCGCCGCGGGTGCCGCAACCTGTGATACCGCCGACCTCAATGAGTCTGCTACCGGCCCCCTGCGACAGGTGCCCATCTACGATCAGGATGGCACTGGAACCTGCTACGCCCAAACCGCCGCAACCCTCATCAACTTCGAGTACGCCAAGGCCGGTCGCAAGCCGCGCGAATGGATCAATCCCATTTTCGCCTCGTGGGCCAATAAATACGAAGACAATTCCCTTTACGGCGCCGACAGCACCAGGGGCGGCGAAGCCAGCGATGTGATCGCCAGCCTGCGCAAGGTGAAGAACTGCCCCGCCTATCTGGTCGAGGGCAGCCTAACCGACATGAAAAAAGCCGGGCATCTCACCGACGCACAGCTCGTCTCATTTCTGGAGCATCTCTATGAGAATTACCCCACCGTAGTGCACGCCGACACCTTTAAGAGCGTACTCGACCGGACGATCAAAGACGAAAAAATGAACGCGTGCTATACTCGAACGCTGGCCGAAGATCTCAAGAGCCGCGAGCTGGCCGGAATCGCCGCCACGGTGGTACTCAAGCATCTGTTTGAAGGCTGCCCCGTCACCCAGCGTGATGACGTGACGGTCCCCCCGGTATCGACGCTCGGCACGGGGCCTGACTCTGCGGTGAGGAAAAGAGTCGACGAGGCACTCGAGCGCGGCGCGCCGATTGGAATCTCGATCTGCAGCGAAATGCTCGCTACGCCGACGCTGCGCCCGCTGCGCTGGGAAAATCCATCCCTCTTAAACCGAGGCTCCAACGGAAACATCAAGGGCAAGTGTGGCAATCATGCGGTTACCATTACGGCGCGCCGCCAGCTTGGCAATTCCTGCATGTATCTGGTGCGCAACTCCTGGGGCGCGAGCTGGCATGCCCGCGGAATGTCCTGTGCCTGCATTACTTGGGGCGATACCTACCAAGAGGTTTGCGAGAGCGCCCTCATGGCCAAAGAGTTCCTCGGCTGCTGGTATAAGGCGGAAGATCTAATGGCCAATATCCAAGACACCACCGTGATTCAGGAGAAATAAAATGGGCCCCACCCAAAAGCTAAGGCTGGCGCTGCTCCTCGTTGCCCTTTCGGCACCGCCAGCACAGGCCGGCTGCGAAGGCCGCAGAGTCTTTCGCGTCGAGGGAGTGGACCGTGAGCTGTGCTTCGTGCAGGGTTCGGAGGCTTGGGTGTCCGCCAACTGCACGAAAGCCACGGGCAGTGCTGCTTGCCAGGCGCTGACCCTGCTCAAAAGCGCGCCAGCCGTCGGAACGCTCAGTGCGCAAGAACGCAATGGCGGCAAAAACCCGGGCTCGGTCCTGTGCACGAAATTGCGAGGTACCGTCTTATTCGCCAAACTCGCAAACGGCAGCCAGCTCTCATTTTGCGAGACCAGCGATCATTCGCTGATCGACTGCAACTCCATCGAGCAAGCCTGGAACGCGCGCCGCAAATAACTCATTCGAAAATCAACGTGCGCCGGCCCTGCACGATCACGCGGTCTTCCAAAATAAGTTTGAGCGCCCGTGCCAGCACCAGCCGTTCCACGTCCCGCCCCGAGCGCGCCATATCGGCGGCGTCCTGCGAGTGCTGAATCGGAATCACCGACTGCGTGATGATCGGCCCCTCGTCCAAACTATCATTCACGAAATGAGCGGTCGCTCCGATGATCTTGACCCCGCGCTCGTAAGCTTGATGATAGGGTTTGCTGCCCACGAAGGCGGGTAAAAACGAGTGGTGGATATTCAAAATCCGATTCTCGTAACGCCGCACGAAGTCCGCGCCCAACACCCGCATGTACTTGGCCAAAACCAGGTAGTCGGGGTGATAAGAATCGGTGATCTCGATCAGACGCCGCTCGTGCTCTTCGCGAGGCGCCCCGGCCGTGACCGGTACGCAATGAAAGGGAATACCAAAGCGGCCCACGAGCTCGGACAGCTCGGGATACTGGCTTACCACGGCTACGATGCGCCCATCCACCAGTTCGCCGCAAGAGTTGCGCAGCAGCAGATCGCCCACGCAGTGGGGCTCGCGCGTGGCATACACGACAATACGTCGCTCGGCCCGCGCTCTAAACTCAACGTGTGCTCCCGCCGGCAGCTGCTCTTTTAACGCGGTCACCAGATCCGGCCCCGCGGCTCCGCCCGTAACCTGAGTGCGCATAAAAAACGACGTCGTGCCGCGGTCGACATACTCGCCATTTTCCACCACATTAAAACCGCGCCGGTACAGCTCGCCCGTAATTTTGCAGAGTAGGCCTATTTCGTCTTTACAACTGATCAGCAAAACGGATTGCGACATAGTCTTGATCATGCCCCAGGAATGGCTGGGCGTCACATAAACTTATTGTTGCACGACCATCAGCCCTCAACCTTTGCATCTCATTCACCATTGTGGCATGGTTTGACGCAGCCTATGAACCCCAGTCACCTTGAAATTCTTGCCACCGTGCTCTTCGCCATCGCGGTCGTTCATACATTTTCAGTCAAGGCATTCCAGCACCTGGCCGGAAAGTACCGTGAGGGTTCCGTTCTTGAAAACCTATTCCACCTCCTCGGAGAGATTGAGATCGTCTTCGGATTTTGGGCCGCAATTCTAATTGCCATTGGAACGTTCTTCATTGGCCCTCGAGCGGCAATCGAGCTTGTGGAAAAGCAAAACTTCACCGAGCCACTTTTCGTCTTTGCAATCATGACTGTCGCCGCCACACGGCCCGTGGTTGCCGTCGCAAAAAAAGCCATCACGATGGCTTCAAGACTGCTGCCTTTCGGACGCGAAAGAGGATTTCTGCTTGCCGCGCTCACTGTGGGCCCGCTGCTCGGCAGCTTAATCACCGAACCCGCCGCCATGACTGTCACCGCGCTAGTTCTACGGGACCGCTTTTTTGACGAAGCACGATCAGAACGCTTCAAATACATGACCCTTGGAACTCTCTTCGTGAATATCTCCATCGGCGGAGTGCTCACTCACTTTGCAGCACCCCCGGTGCTTATGGTTGCTCGGACCTGGCAGTGGGACACCATTTTCATGTTGAGTCATTTTGGCTGGAAAGCTGCGCTCGCCTGCGTTGTTAATGCTGGCATAGTCGTCGTCCTCAATAGAAATGAACTTGCCAAAAGCACGGCCCCAGCGAATTTGGGCCGCGACCGGTCGCCCTGGTGGCTCAGCCTTCTGCATTTGGGCTTTCTGGCATTGATCGTGATGACGTCCCATCACCCCGCGGTCTTTATCGGTCTACTTCTTTTCTTTTTGGGGTTTGTGGGAATCACCAAGGAGTACCAGGACGAGCTAAAGCTCAAGGAAAGCCTCCTCGTGGCCTTTTTCCTGGCGGGCCTTGTCGTTCTTGGCTCACTGCAAAGCTGGTGGCTGAAGCCGCTGGTG
>JBBRLF010000357.1:0-5095 GCA_038231515.1 candidate division WWE3 bacterium | reverse complement strand
GGTCATAAAGGTAGGTTGATATGTCAGACGAAGCTGATCGCGAGTCCGATGCCGCAAGCGAGACCGTTTTGCTCGGAGTGATTGAAATCGTCGAGGCCAAACGCCTGCGTAACGCCCTGGCGGATACCGGTGTCCAGCTTGAGCTGATCTCAAACCCTGAAACCTGCAAGTCGGGCGGCGGCTGCGTCGCTACGGTAGAGGTTTATGCGCGAACCCAGGACGTCGAGCGCTTCAAGACGTTTCTCGAAGCCGAGCGCGCGCGCATTATGGTGGGTCTGGGGCCCAATGCCATCCACTCTAACGAGGTCTTCGACGACGAGAAGGAAAAAGCCGTCTGTCCCGCGTGCGGCACGGAGTTTTCCACCAAGGCCACGGAGTGCCCCGACTGTGGTTTGGGCTTCGGTACACCTGACTCCGACTCGGCAAATTGTACCTGATTTTGCAGTTCTGAAGTTTTCTTGAAGAAGATCGCGTACCCGGCCGAAGAGACATAGGCAGAGCCATAGGCATAGCCATGTTTCAGGAGCAAGATGGACGATTTCGAACGAGAAATGAAAACCGGATTTCTGGATGAGGCCGAGCAGATGCTGGCCGATGCCGAGCAATGCTTCTTGGGCATCGAGAAATCCGTCAACGACCCCACGCTCAAAGCGCAGATCTTTGAGCAGATCCTGCGTCTGGCCCATAACATCAAGGGTTCGGCGGCTGCGGTGGGTTTTGAAGAGCTTTCGAAGTTCACCCATCATTTTGAATCGCTGCTGCTCAAGGTTAAAAAGAATGAGGTGGCCACTGATGCCGCTGTGGTCGGACTGCTGCTCAAGGGCAACGACCAGATGCGCGTGATGCTTAAAGAGCTCAAAGAAGATCTGACCGCGCACTTCGACAATGGCGCCCTCATCAACGAAATCATGACGGCCACCGCCAACTCCGTGCACGTCAAGCCTGCGGCTGAAGCCGCCTGGACGCCCAGTGCCAGCACGGCGGCTCCTCAACCGGTAAGTATGGCGGTTTCTGAATACTCGCCTGCCGTAACCGCGTCGGCTACCGCCGAGCCGGCCGGCGAAGCGGGCGGCGGCAAGGTGGCAGTGGCCAGCGGTACGGAGAGCATTCGCGTAAGCCTGGAGCGTCTCGATGCCCTGATTAATCACGTGGGCGAACTCGTGATCGCGCAAACTTTTCTGTCAGAGTACAAGGAGTCCCTCGGCGTATTGTCGGAAGACGAGGCGTTGCAAAAGCAGATTTCCGAGCTCGAAAAGATAACCAGTGAGATTCAGCACATCTCGATGAGCCTGCGCATGGTTCCCTTGCGTCAGACTTTCCAAAAGATGCAGCGTATCGTGCGCGACACTTCAAAAGCCGTGGGCAAAGAGGTTATCTTTTTTACCACGGGCGATGACACGGAAATAGACAAGACCGTTCTTGAACGCATTGGCGATCCCCTTGTGCACCTGATTCGCAATGCCGTGGATCACGGTCTGGAGTCAGCCGACGCACGACGTGCCGCCAAAAAAGTGCCTTCGGGCACGATCCATCTTTCGGCGCATCACCAGGGTGGAAACATTGTCATCGAGGTGCGCGACGACGGGGGGGGGCTGGACGCAGCAAAACTCCTGGCCAAAGCCATTGAAAAGGGAATCTTGCCGGCCGGCGCCCAGCTTTCCGACAATGACGCCTACCAGCTGATTTTTGCTCCCGGTTTTTCAACCAAGGCCGAGGTCAGCGAGCTTTCGGGCCGCGGCGTGGGCATGGATGTGGTGCGCTCCAACATCAAAGCGCTTCAAGGCACAATTCAGATCCAGACCCGGCTGGGACACGGCACCTGCTTTCGCGTGATCCTGCCGCTTACCTTGGCCATCGTGGATGGCATGATCGTGCGGCTGGGCGGCGAACGCTACATTGTGCCGCTCGCGAACATCTCCGAATCCGTGCGGCCAAGGCGGCAGGATGTCGACGTCGCGTCGCCCGGAACGGTTGAAACCATTCGGCATCGAGGCGAAACGCTACCTGTGTTTCGCCTGGCCGAGCTGCTCGGGCGCCCGAACGCCCATCCCAATGCCTGGGAAAGCATCGCGCTGGTGGTGCGCGACCTCAAGGAACATCCGTTTTCGTTGCTCGTCGACGACATCGTGGGCAGCCAGCAAGTCGTGATCAAACCCTTGGGTGCCGACATCGCGGGATTACCCGGAATCGCCGGCGGAGCCATTCTGGGCGACGGGCAGGCGGCTTTGATTCTGGATATTAATCAAATTATCGAGGCGGCATCATGAACGAAGTACAGATGGAAGTTTATATGAAGCAGCTGCAAGACCGCCAGCACCAGGCGCAGCATGCGGCGGCGACGGCGCAGGAAGCCGGTCTTGCACCGGATCTCGATTTTCTGGTTTTTGCCCTGGGTGGCGAGGAGTTCGCCGTAAAGCTGCTGGGTGTGAAATCGGTTCTGGCGCTGCCGCCCACCACGCCAGTGCCTTACATGCCCGACTATTATAAAGGCATCGTCAACTTGCGTGGGCAGATCGTTTCGGTGATCGACCTGCGAATCAAGCTTAAGCTTGAATTTGAAAACTCCAGCGAGACCTCGGTCATCGTGCTGGAGTCGGGCAAGACCTGTATTGGCGTGGTGGTCGACTCCATCAACCGGGTGCTTTCGGTAAAAGCCGAAAAGGATGTCCTTCCGGTAAAACTTCTGGATGTAGAAACGCTTCTAATGAGTGAGAAATTATGAGAAAATTCAGCTTAAACGCAAAAATTTCATTTGTTGTTCTCGTCCTGATCGTAGCCAACTTCAGCATCGCGCTGATGGCTTTCGACAAGATGTCCGAGATCAACCAGTCGCTGCTGAACATCACGAGCGTCGTGGTGCCGCGAATGTCGGAGGGCGAGGCCCTGCGCGATATCATGCGTCGGCTCTCGGTGGCTGAGCGTACGCTGATTGCCGAAGATACCAAAGAGGGCGTGGCTCACACCACCAAAGAGCTGGGCGATCTGTCGGATCTCTTTCTGAGACAGTGGGAGCAGGTCTATCGCGGCTCCACGGTGCCGGGCAAAGAGAAGCTGCTCAAAGCCAAAGATCTGTTCGCGAAATGGAAGGAGTCCAACCAGGAAACCCAAAACCTGGTTCTGCAAGGTCATACGAGTGCCGCAACTCTGCTGGCTAACGACAAGGGCCGCACGAACATGCAGGCGTTGCAGGCCGAGATCAGCCAGCTCGTCGACCTCAACAAGCGCACGATGGACGAAGTCACGTTTCAGACCGATATCGAATATGCCAAGGCACGCGGCGTGCTGACCGCGGTGGCTTTGGGCGCTATTCTTTTTGGCATGGCGCTGGCGTTTTTCTTTCTGCGCTCGGTCTCCCGTTCCATCAATCAGGTTATCGATCGTCTCAATTCCAATACTGGTCATGTGACCCTGGCGGCCCAGCAGATCGCCATGTCGTCGATGGGTCTTTCAGAATCCACTACGCAGCAGGCGCACTCGCTTGACCGCACCACGACGAAGGTGCGAGAGATGAACGCTGCGGTAAAGCGCAACGCCGAGACCGCACGTCGCACCTGTGAGATCTCGCTGTTCAGCGAGAACGCCGCTAAAAAAGGCAAACACGTGGTGGCGCAGATGATCGCGGCTATTTCAGAGATCAATACCGCCAATCACAATATCATGAAGCAGATTAGCGAGAGCAACGAGCAGATCGCCCAGATCGTAAAGATGATCAGCGAGATCGGAGACAAGACGAAGGTCATCAATGACATCGTTTTTCAGACCAAGCTGCTCAGCTTTAATGCTTCGGTGGAAGCGGCAAGAGCTGGCGAACACGGCAAGGGTTTTGCGGTGGTGGCCGAAGAGGTGCGCACGCTGGCGCAGGTTAGCGGCAATGCGGCGCGGGATATCACTTTTATGCTGGATGGAAGCATTCAAAAGGTGGAAAATATCGTCAAAGAGACGCAGGAAAAAGTGGAGCGGCTGGTGGTCGAGGGCAACGCGAAGGTCGAGGCCGGCACCCGGGTGGCCAACCAATGCGGCAGCGTGCTGGACGAAATTGTACTCAACGTGGGCTCGGTGAATCAGATGGCGCTGGATATTTCAAACGCCAGCGACGAGCAGGCGGCGGGTATTGAAGAGGTTTTCAAAACCGTGAAAAAACTCGAAGAAGTGACGCAGGAAAATGCGGCGGTTTCCATTGAAGCCGCCCGCGTGGGCGAAGAGCTCACCGACGAGGCGAAAGCTTTGCGCGCGATCGTCGGTATTCTCGTTCGCACGATCAAAGGTGGCCGTGGCGCCGGGCCGGTGCTGCCGCCAGTCAAGGCCGAAGCAGCCTGGACCCGTCCGGATATGCGGCTCGAAACGGCGCTCGTCGAGCAGGCTCGCTCGCCCGAGCCGGTTTCGGTGCAGACCAACAATGCGGATGACGACGCGGGGAGCGAGAAAAACAACGTTATCGCGCTCGAGGCCGGCCGCAAGAAGAGTGACGGAGTACCGCTGAATATCTCGGTGGTTTCCACCGAGGCCACCGATGAGCCTGACGTGGCTCTGGGTATCACCGTCGGTATTCCCGATAAAGCCGAAGCTGCCGAAGCCAGTATCACCATCAACACCAGTATTGCCAACTCAGGAGGCTGAACTTGTTTGATCCAAAAACCAGAGTACTTGTCGTCGACGATATGACCACCATGCGCAAGCTTGTCATGAAGATCTGCACCGATCTTGGACTGACCGACATTACTGAAGCTGCTGACGGAGAGAAGGCCTGGGCCGTGATCAATACCGAGACCAAGCCCATCGGGCTGGTCATCTCGGACTGGAACATGCCTCATCTAACCGGACTCGAACTCCTGAAAAGGGTTCGCGCGGATTCGCGATACAAAGCCTTGCCCTTCCTGCTCGTCACCGCCGAAGCAGAGGCAAGCCAGGTCAGCGAAGCCGTGAAGGCCGGAGTGGACAACTACATCGTCAAACCGTTCAATGCCCAGACGCTGACCGAAAAGCTCGAAGCGATTTACAAGAAACGCAGCACCTAACCTAAGCCGGTATAAGAGTGGCACGCGCTGAAAAAATTGCGACTTCTTCGATTAGTCTGCTGACCGTCGGCCTGGAGCCC
>JBBRLF010000356.1:0-5129 GCA_038231515.1 candidate division WWE3 bacterium | reverse complement strand
GTTTCGCTCACGCTTACGCCGCTTGAAATTCGCAAGATCAAGAAGCTGCATCTGGACCTTGACCGCGTTGATATCGAAGGACATGCCCTTCTTTTTCAAAGCGGCATCTATGCCAAGCTGCCGGGCGATCTTCCCGAAAATCTGGCGCTGGCCATACTGGATGTGTGCGGGGCACCCGCGCAGACGGCCGCGCTTTGCAAGCCGGGTCAAACCGTTGTTGTCATTGGCGGCGGGGGCAAGTCGGGACTGCTTTGCCTTTACGAAGCCAAGCGGGCGGTGGGCTCTGCTGGCAAGACCATCGGCTTGGACTACGGAGCCGAGGCGCGAGATCGTATGAAGGATTTTTCGTTTGTCGACGTGGCCGACCTTTGTGACGCGCGCAATGCAGTTGGTACGTATGAGCTCGTAAAGAAGCTTACGGGCGGTAAAATGGCTGACGTCGTCATCAATGTGACCAATATTCCCGATACAGAAATGTCCTGTATCCTTTCGACCAAACCCGGTGGTATCGTTTATTTTTTCAGCATGGCGACCAGTTTTACCAAGGCTGCATTAGGGGCCGAAGGGGTCGGCGCGGACGTGGAGTTGATCATGGGCAACGGATATCGCCCTGGTCATGCCGCGATGGCGCTGCAAATTCTGCGAGACTCGCCTGAGCTGCGAAAGCTTTACGAGAACAAATATGGCGCATCTTGAGCTCAACCAACAAACCTTGATTGAATGCCGGCGTTTGGCGGGCCAGATCGTATCCAAGGTCAAGCCCGTGATCGATACCAACACCAGCGTGAGTATCGAGCGTTCGGTTTTGCGTCTGATCGGCGTTGAGGGCTCGGTCAAGCAGCTGGGAATGGACTATCCGGTTTCCAACTTTATTGTCGACCAGCTGCGCGAAGACCGCGTGCTGTCGCGAGGCGCGCTGTTTTGGTTTGCCAATGCGCTGCTCAAGACGGGTGCTTCGGTGGAGGAGCTGACTGAGAAGCTTGCCAACGGCGAGCTTCGTCTTAGCCAGATCGAAAAAGCCGGTATGGCCGAGATCAAAAAAACGGCGGGCGAACTTTGCCGTAAAGCGCTGGCCAAACTTGCCGAACGTCGCGAGGAGCGAAATTTACTGCGCAAGAGCCTGGGCGACCCCATGGACATGACGTTTCAGGGCAAGCCGTTGGTTTACGTCATTGTGGCGACGGGAAATATTTTTGAAGACGCGATTCAGGGCAAGGCCGCGGTTGAAGCCGGCGCCAATGCCATTGCCGTGATTCGTTCCACGGCGCAAAGCCTGCTGGACTATGTGCCCGAAGGGGCGACCACCGAGGGGTTTGGCGGTACGTACGCCACTCAGGAAAACTTTCGCATCATGCGCAAGGCGCTTGATGAGGCTGGTGAAAAATCGGGCCGCTATATTCGCCTGACGAACTACTCGTCGGGGTTGTGCATGTCTGAGATTGCGGCAATGGCAGCCATCGAGCGCCTCGACTTTCTGCTTAACGACGCGATGTACGGAATACTTTTCCGCGACATCAACATGAAGCGCACGCTGATCGATCAGAATTTTTCGCGCATGATCATCGCGTACAGCGACATCACGATTCATACCGGTGAAGACAACTACCTTACTACGGCCGACGCGGTCGAAAACGGGCATCAAGTATTGGCCTCGCAGTTCATCAATGAGCGCTTCGCGCTCGAAGCCCATATGAAAGAAGAGCAGATGGGCCTGGGCCATGCGGCCGAGATGGACCCCTGGCACCCGAATGTGCTGCTGCTTGAAATCGCGCGCGCGCAGATGACCCGCGATATTTTTCCAAAGGCGCCCATCAAGTTCATGCCGCCCACGCGCCATAAAGTAGGTGACATCTTTTTCAGTCATCTGATGGACGCCATGTTCAACTTTACCGGAATTTTGACCAACCAGGGCATACAGCTGCTGGGCATGCCTACTGAGGCGATGCACACGCCGCTTTTGCATGACCGCTGGATGGCGATCAAGAGCGCCAACTACATCTTTGGCGCGGCCCAGGACCTGGGCAAGGAAATCACCTATAAGAAAGACGGCATCATCGCCAAGCACGCCAATAAGGTGCTCGATGACACGCTGGTGCTGATGCGCAAAATCGAGCGCGATGGCCTGTTCAAGGCCATTGAAGATAAGTGTTTCGCCAATGTTTCGCGCACGCTGACTGGCGGCAAGGGCCTTGAGGGCGTGATTGAAAAAGATAAAGAGTACGTTAACCCATTCTTTGAGTTGCTATGAGCCAGCACGACCATCTTATCAAAAAGGTTGATCTCAAAAAGCTGCGCCCCTATGGCGACATCATGGATGACGGCGTGGTGCAGGTTGCGTTCACGCTGCCCGTGCCCTACGGCCCCGAGGCGCGTGAAGCAGCCATTCAGCTGACTCAGCAGATGGGTTTGGACGAGGTTAAGGTGGCCACGATGGAACCCGCGGCAACGGGCTTCGCTTTTTTTGTCGTCTACGGCAAAATGAAGCACACCGTTGATTACACCAAAATCAAAGTGGTGAAGGTGGAGTCGCCCGTGCACACCATGTACGAGACCAACGCGCTGATCAAAGAGCAGATCGGTCGCCGAGTGGTTATCCTGGGCGCCTGCACCGGATACGATGCGCATACCGTAGGCATCGATGCGATTATCAATATGAAGGGCTTTGCCGGCGACTACGGCCTTGAGCGCTATGAATGGCTCGATGCGCGCAATTTGGGTGCGCAGGTGCTAAACGAAGATCTTCTGAAGCTGGCCGTTGATTCCGGCGCCGATGCCATTTTGGTGTCGAAGGTTGTGACCCAGCACAATATCCACATCCAAGACATGAAGGATTTGATGGATAAAGCCGCAAAGATGGGGCTTCGTGATAAACTGGTATTCGTGGCGGGGGGGCCGCGCGTTACCCATCAGATGGCGCTCGAATGCGGGTTTGATGCCGGGTTTGGCGTGGGAACAAAACCTTCTGAGGTAGCCAGCTATATTGTCGACGAACTTCTGAAGAGGAAGAAAAAGAAGTGAAGGCCAAGCCCAAGCAGCCAAAGCAGTCTGAAAAGAAGACCGCGAAAAAAATTACCGCAGGCGAAGCCATAGCCCTGATTCGTGGCCGTCACCGTATCGTGGGACGCGACGAAGAAATGGCGCAGCTGTGGACTGCCGTATCGGCTGGGCGCAACGCCTTGATTGAAGGCCCCGTGGGCGTGGGTAAAACCGTGCTGGCGCAGGCCGTGGCCCAGGTGTTGGGCCGCAAGGTGCTGCGTGTCGACGGCGACTCGCGGTTTACCGAGCAAAAGCTTACGGGTTGGTTTGACCCCTCTCTGGTTTTGAAAAAAGGCTATTCCGAAAAAACGTTTGTCGCGGGCCCGCTGGTTCAGGCGATGCAAGAGGGCGCGATTCTCTTCATCAACGAACTTAATCGCATGCCCGAAGCTGTGCAAAACGTGCTGCTGCCCGCAATTGACGAAGGCCTGGTGCAAGTTCCGCAGCTGGGTGACGTTCGTGCGGCGAAGGGCTTTCTGGTTATTGCCACTCAAAACCCACGTGAGTTTGTCGCCACTTCGCATCTGAGCGAGGCCCTGCTTGATCGCATGGAATGGGTGCAGCTGCGCTACCAGAGTTTTGATGAAGAGCGTGAAATCGCAAAGCAGGCGTCGGGCTTTGGTAAGGAACCTTATTTATCGTGGGCCGTGGCTTTGGTGCGACTTACCCGCACCCACGCAAAAATCAAGCGGGGCGCTTCGATCAGGGCCGCGATTGCCATTTTGCAGATGCTTGAAGGCCAGGACACCAGTACGATCGATGAAAATGCTTTTTGGAAGGCCGCAATGCTTGCGCTGCCCACTCGCATCGAGCTGAACACCGCGGAGTTCGAAGGCGGCTACGACCAGCAGGTCGAAACGATTTTGCGTGAGCTCTGGGACGGGTTAAAAAAAAACTCCCCGACGACCTCCGTGACCCTTTCCCACTAAAAGTTACGATCACCAGCGGCGCTGACGAAAAACCATCGAAGCTCAACAAGGGCACGGCCACCTTTATCGCGCCTGAGATGCTTGATGTGGGTTTGCCTACCGATGCGTCAGGCTTTGAGGTTAAGCCCTCGTGGGATGTGGCTGTACGGTTTCAGGATCTCAAACGTCTGGGAAATATTCCGCCTAAAGAGAAGGCCTTGCTTAGGCGCCGCGCCATCGAAGGAGTGCTGACCCGCGCCTATAATATCCTGGGCTCGGTGATCAAGCCTGAGCGCCACCAGATCGTCGACCTGAAAACCTTTGTCGAGTCTGGTCAGCGCGGCGAGCTTGACGTGCTTTCGACGTTGGAAGAGGAGCTGGCACGTGGCTACTCACGTAAATCGGCAGTTACCGAAGACGTCCTGCGCTTTGACGCCCGCATCGAAAAAGAAGTCGATATTGCCTTGGTTATGGACGCAAGCCTGAGCATGACCGGTGAAAAAATTGCGCTCCTGGCGGTGTCGGCCGCAGTAGTGGCGCTATGTATTCGGTCAACCCGACTTTCGCTCATGGGCTTTGACTCCAAGGTGCGTTGGATCAAGAGGTTCGGCGAAGAGCTGCCCATTGAAAAAATCGTGGAACGGGTGCTGGAGCTGCCGGCCGGTGGCTTTACCAATATGGAGCTGGCCTTGAACGAGACTGCCGTGGCGTTGAGCCGGCAAAATAAAGAACGGGCCAACGTGATCCTGATTGGCGATGGCAAATACACCGAGGGGGGCGACCCTTCAATGCTAGCCGAGCGCTTCCGGCACCTGAATGTGCTTAAAATCGGCCGCGACCAGGCGGGTCGTGATTTGATGCTTGAGCTTTCTGCTCGCGGGCAAGGGCAGTTTTTTGAGGCGCGCCGCATCTCAGAGCTGCCACGTACCATGTATGGGGCCATGAAAAGGTTGCTGCGCTGACGCAGTGGCGCTAGATTCGATATCCAATGGAAAAGCTCATCATCACCTGTGCCATCACGGGTGCCGAAACCACCAAGGATCAAAATCCCGCGTTGCCCACCACCCCGGACGAGCAGGCGCAGGCCGCTCATGATTGCTGGAAGGCCGGGGCGTCGGTTATTCACCTGCACGTGCGCGATGACCAGGGCAAGCCCAGTCAGTCCGTGGATCGGTTTCAGGAAAC
>JBBRLF010000355.1:0-5145 GCA_038231515.1 candidate division WWE3 bacterium | reverse complement strand
AAGCGGTCACGTGGTCGTGGTCGGCTGCGGAATGATCGATGATGGCAAACTCGACATCATTATAGTCGGAGATGTAGCCGCTGGTATCGCCCTCGGGCAAAACCATGCCACCCTCATAGCTGAAGGCGGCCGTGAGAAAACCGCCGAACAGCAGCGAAAGCGCGCCGAAATGAGTGACGATCGTGCCCAGATTTTCGCGCTTCCATTTGCTTTTGAAAACGAGCTTCGTTGTCAGCCCCAAAAAAATCACGGTCAGAGTAGGGTAGCCACCCGGCACCGGTACCGGACCCAGCCACCAGATAAACGACGAGAAAAACTTCATCTGCGACTGGTACAAACCAATGTACCGCTGTGCGATCGTTCCGACGATCACGAGCACCATCAGCCAGCCCAGCGCATAGAATACGACGATGGGTTTGGAGAGAAAATCGATAATCTTTTTATCCACTCTGCTTGCCTTACTCATGGTTGGGCCGCCACTCGAATCGACCGGCAAAGAGTTAAAAACTTTTCCTGATTGGTGTCCAGCACCGCGCGTGAGCCGGTGAGCTTGACAAAAATCGACTTGCCGGGCTTGGCGATGATCGCAGCCAGGATGGCCTGGTCGCCCCCTAAAAGCCTGAACCATTTGAAGTCGCCATGCGAGCCTTTACCCGGCTTGGCCTCGGCGGCGATGGCGTCTTGCGTCTCCGCCGCAAGTCCGATCTGCCCACGCCAGCGGTTGACGTTGGCAACCAGACCACCGGCCTCGCCGGTTAAAACCACGATCGAGGCGTCGCCATTTCCAGCTGTCGCAAAACTGGCAACGCGCATTCCCGACGCGGCCCCCGGCTTCCAACCGCTTGGCGTATCCCACCTCACGTCACTAGTCGCCTCGGCTGTCGGTGGTACAACGTCTGAGTTCTGAGCAACGGCCTGAGTCATGGGATCGGCCATCCGCGGTTTGGCGACAGCTTTAGCGACGTCATAGGACCGAATTTCAAGATCACCGCGGCCACAAGAAGCCAGAAGCAGCGCCGTCAGGGTACAAATCAAAATGTTGCCGGTCATGATTTTCTCTTCAGTTGGGTCATGGGTAAGCATCATGGTTACAGTGAAAGAAACCTAAATTAAATAATTATTTTGGCTCTTTGGTGTTGCAGCCGAAAGGCTTTCGATTACCATAAACCATCATGATCTTATTAATGTTATCTGCCGTTTTTACGTTGCAGTCTCCGTCGTTTGCCCTGGCGGCAGGAAAGTCTGATGACTTGCTTGCCGGCGACGAAGACGAGGTAGTCGCTCCACCCAAGCCAGAAGCGAAGAAAGCGGAAGAAAGCAAGCCAGCGGCGGCTGATCCGCACGCCGCGCTTTATTCCAAAGAGCAGTTTCCGAGCGCGACCCAGTGCGCAACGTGTCATGCCACGATTTACAATGAGTGGCGTACCTCAAACCACGCCTACGCCTCTATTTCACCCGTCTTCCACAAATTTGAACAGAAGCTCAACGAGCTGACCAGCGGTACGGTCGCTAACTTCTGCGGGCGCTGCCATGCCACGGTCGGCACCACCCTGGGCGAAGTCCGCGAGGGCGCGATCTGGGACAAGAGCCCGGTCGGACGCGAAGGCATCACCTGCATCACCTGCCATCGTACGAATCTGGAGTTCGGCAAGGTCAACGGCGAGCGTCACATCAATCCGGGCGACATCACCGAGCCGGTGTATGGCCCGACCGATGCCAAGGGCCTGACCGAGGTTCTTAAAGATAAGGACTACTATAAGGTAACCGACACCAAGAGCGGACTGGGCATGTCGATTCACCGCCAGGCGGTTAAGTTTGAAACCCTGACCAAGGCCGAGTTCTGCATGAGCTGTCACCAAGTGCAGGTGCACCCCGACATCAAGCTGGAGGTGGTGTGGGACCAGTATCGCGCTTCGCCCGCCATCAGCAAAGGCATCACCTGCCAGGACTGCCACATGGGCAAGGTGCCGGGCCGGGCCGAGGGCTATGCCACGGGCCCAGCCGCGGTGGTCAACGGCAAGCCGATCAACAGCGGTCGCATGCGTACGAACCATTCCTTTTATGGACCGGGTTATCCGATCGCGCATCCTGGCATTTTTCCGCACAATCCCAAAGCCGCGCAGTTCGACGTCAAGGAATGGCTTACGTTTGACTATCGCGCCGGCTGGGGCACCAGGAAGTTTGAAGACGAAGTGGCCCACAGCAAGGGCAAGTCTAAGTTTCCGAAGGAATGGGATTCCATCGATGATCGCCAAACCGCGCGAGCCATTGTGGACGAGAACCTGGCACTGCTTGAGAAGAAAAAAGACCTGCGCCGCCAGGTCATGGAAAACGGCTCGAAGATCACGGGCCCGTTTTTTGACGACAAGCCCGGCAAGGGCAAGCGGCTCAGCTTCCATTACCTGGTTGCCAACACCAATAACGGCCACAATCTGCCGTCGGGCTCGCTGGGTGCGCAGCCCGAGATCTGGATGAATGTGGCGCTCATCGATCCAAGCGGCAAGAATGTCTGGGAGTCAGGGTATCTGGACAAGGCCGGCGATATGGCCGACCTGCATTCCGAAGAGGTGCAGCAGGGAAGACTTGCCCACGACAATCAGCTCTTCAACTTGCAGACGAAGTTTCTGACCACGAATGTGAAGGGCACGGATCGCGAGATGTTTTTACCCGTGAATTTCGATCTCGACCAGCTGCCGTTCATCCGGCCGGCGGCAGCGCCCAACTCGGTGCTCAATCACCCGGCATTTGTTCGCATGGAGGCGCGCAGCATTCCGCCCGAGGGCGACCGCAAGGCGAACTACTCGATTCCGGGAGAGCTCTTGAAAAAACCAGGAAAATACAAGCTCGCCGTGCGCATGCGTTCGCGGGCCGAGCCCATTTACTTCATGAAGTTCATCCGCTCGACAGAAGAGATGAAACGTTCCATGAACGAATGGATGCTCGATATTCACCCTTATACGGTTGAGTTCTCCATCCATGAATAACACCTACATCAAAGCGGTCGTGGCGATTCTTTTGTTGGGCTTAACTGGGTTTGTGCCCGGCGCCGCGCTGGCGGCCGAAGTCGAGCACGATTCGAACACCAGGATCGTCCCGCATGATTCGAAGCTTTTTCAAACCGATCCGGATTATAGCGATCATCTGTATGATGCCAACGAGCAGCTGCTGATATATGGCGGCAAGCGCCAGCTCGATGAGCGCTTCTATCCATTGTTATTCGGCAGCCGTATGTATCCGCTGGGCGAGCTCAGCACGGGCTGGAATCTTATTGGCGGAAAAAATCGCGTATATCCGCGTCTGATGGCTTTTGGTGATCTGCGCCTGGCCTACACGACCAACGAAACGGGCAAAGGCCAGGTGTCCTTTGTAGCGGTGCGACTCAACGCGGATGTCGACATGGCCATTACGGCCACGGAACGGGTACACGTGCTGTTCCAACCCTTCGACCAGAATAATGCGTTTACCAATTATACGTTTCAGGCCCCGGCCGGTGGTCAGAACAATCATTTCAACAAGACGCTGAACCCCAATCTGCAAGCCGCTTTTTTTGAAGGCGACCTGGGTGCGATCACTTCCGGCATCACGGGCACTTACAACCACCTGGATATGCCCATTGCCGGCGGCCTGATGCCGGTTATTTTTCACAATGGCATCTGGGTCAACGACACCTTCACGGGGGCCGCCGCGACCATTCCGGCCATGAACAGCAAACGGCTCGATATCTCGAACATGGACATCACGGCCTTTGCGGGTTTTAACCGCATCGCCACCGCCATTCTGCCAAAAGACAACTTCTTCGACGCCCGGATCTATGGGTTCAACTCCTTTATTGAAACCCGGGGCGGCTATCTTGAAGCGGGTTACGGCTATACGCAAGACCGCACGGCAAATAACCAGAGCTACCACAACGCCGCCCTTTCCTTTACCCATCGCGTACGAAACATCCTCTCGATGTCCGAACGGGTGATCGGCAACTTCGGGCAGGGCGCCGACAACAAAGGCAACAAGTCGGCTAACGGAGCCTTGTTCCTGCTTGAAACGTCGTGGATGACCCGCAAACCCTACACTTTCATTCCGTACGCCAACTTTTTTTGCGGCATCGACAAGCCCCAGGGTCTGGCCAAGAACAATGGAATACTGGCCAACACGGGCCTCGTCTTTGACGGCGACGCGCTGACTGCTTTTCCGACTTTGGAAAACAGCGCCAGCAATACCTATGGCGGAGCACTGGGTTTGGAATACCTGTTTGATCTGGACCAGCAAATCGTCATCGAAACCGGTACCGTGCAGGTGCTGCGCGGACCAAACTTCGCGAACTCCAAAGAGCTCGACGCGGAGTATGGTTTTGGATTCCGGTATCAGCTGCCGCTGACCAAAGAAATCATTTTGAGAGCTGACGGAATTTATGGGATTCGCAAACAACAAAACGACATCGCTGGAGTTCGGGCGGAACTTAGATTCAAATACTGAATAGGGCAATGGAATGCTGAGCTATCTCTTAGTCATGGTTGGGTTGGCGATTTGTGGTGCAGTGGTGTATCAGCTTGCCGTTACCGTTGCGGGTTCGCTGCAGCAGTTTCGCAACGATCAGCAGCAGCGCGTGCTTTCTCTTTCGCTGCTCAAGACTCAAATCCAGGCCATTGGGGCCCTTCATAAAGAACGCACCGAGATCAACGAGCTTTCGTGGAACGGCTACCGCAAGTTCGTAGTCAAAAAAATCGGACGCGAAAATGGCAACGCGGCCAGCGTTTACCTGGCGCCACATGACGGCAAAAAGCTGCCCCCGTTTCGCCCCGGCCAGTATCTTACCTTCAGCTTGAAAGTTCCAAGTGTGGCCAAGCCCGTTATTCGGTGCTACTCGCTGTCGGACCGGCACGAACATGAGAACTATCGGATCTCAGTTAAAAAAGTTCCCTCGCCGCCCAAGCGCCCCGAGCTGCCGCCGGGCCTGTCTTCGTCCTACATCAATGATGTTTTGAAAGAGGGCGACATCCTGGATGTAAAAGCCCCCTCGGGCGCTTTTACCCTCGAAGTGCACGAGAATTTTCCCATCGTCCTCATCGCCGGCGGCATCGGCATTACACCTCTCTATAGCATGCTGCGCACGGTACTGGCCACGGGCACCCAGCGCGAGGTGTGGATGTT
>JBBRLF010000354.1:0-5173 GCA_038231515.1 candidate division WWE3 bacterium | reverse complement strand
TAGCCTACCAACGTGGCGGCATCGAGCAGCGTTTCCAACGAAGGCGACTTGCCGCCAGGAAGCTGAATGACGACATGTGCCCCTGGGCGACCTTTGACGTGCAGCCACATATCATTGCCACGAGCCAGTCTGATCACGAGCTCTTCATTCTCTTTATGATTGCGTCCCACCCAAAGGGCCATGCCTTCTTTGGATTGGAATTTGCGGACTCCTGATTTTTCCGAGGCCTTGCGCCACTTGCGGTCGCTCTTTTTCTCGGTACGATTCTCGGGCAGCACCTCGTCAATCGCAAGGCCTGCCGATTGAAAGAGCACCTCTAGCTCGGCAAACGTGCCCTTGAACCCACGCAGCCGCGCGATCGTTCCCGTAATTTTTTTACTTTCCTCTTCAATACCGCCAAAGCGCGCTTCGACCTCTTTTTTTGTACGCTGCAGCTTCTTGTAGCGCGCAAACATGCGAGTCAGATTTTCGGCCACGCTGTACTGCGGATCAAGCGCGACGTCGATCGCCACACGTGAATCACCTTCCTGGCGCCACGCCGCAATGTGCTTGGCCTTATGCCCGCGCGGCACCTCGTGCAGGATGCCCTTGAGTGCTTCAGCCTGCGCTTGCAGCTCTTCAGCCTTGGCGCTTTCGCTGAGCGAGTCTTCCATCTGCCCGCGAATCTTGATCAGCCGCGAAAGCCGCGCCTGCAGCTCGCCCAGCGCACCCTGCAGCTGAGTCTGCACCAGCGCAGCCTGTCTTAATGCAAGATAGTGCCGGTAGGCCCGCTGCAGCCAGGGCCCTTCGCCATCGAACTCCCTTAGCGTGACGATGCCCGAGGCACCACCTGGCCGGGGCGGCAGCGACGTGCGCCAGCGAATTTCAACTCCGCCCGCCAAAAGCACCCAGTTCGGTCTCGAAGGAATGAGCTCGATGCGCAGCTCGACACCATTGGCGAACGAAAGTTTAACGATTCGCTCGCCCTCGGCGACCTCGGCCCGCTCAAGAACTTGCCCATGGATATACGAATCCCATTCCGGAGCGGGCGTGTCCGAGCCGCTAAACGCACCAGCCCAGCTGGGCTTGGTGCCCTTGGCACCCAGCGGAGCAAAGTTTCCGGGCGCCAGCACGTACATGCCCGTCCAGGGCTGCTTCAGAGAGAAGACGACCATCTTGCGCGTGTTCTTCAGGCGCAGCCCCACATTGAGATCCGATACGGAGCCACGGCTAAGCGGAAACCGCAAAAGTTCGACGGACTGAACCTCGTCAGGCAGGCTGGCCGCGAGTTCCTGGGTGGCTCGCGCGATTTCTAGATAATTAAAACTCATGTTGGTATAACCCTACACATGCAATCGCCCACTGCTGAAGATTTATCTCAACGCGCGCTTGAGGCCCTGGAATGGTCCGTCATTCGCGACGCTCTTGCGGCCCGCACTCGCAGCCCCCTGGGCGGCGCGCTTGCCTTCCGCCATTCCCCCTTCTCTAGCGTAGTTGAAAGCCAGCGTCTCCGAGAAAGAGTGATCGAAGGCCGACTTCTGGCCGAGCAAAGCCCGGTGCATGGCTATGTTTCGGGGGTGGACGATGTGAGCGGGCTACTTGAGCGCTCGGGACGCGAAGGCGTACTGGCCCCTGCCGAGCTTTGGGCCTGTGGTCATTTCATGGCTTCAGTCGGCTTGCTGGGCGCCGAGCTGCGGGCCCGAGCCGCCATTGCACCCAACTGGGCCCGCGACTTTCAGCCTGCGCCAAACGTGCCCCCGGTGTGCGAACGCATCACGAGAAGCGTGACGGGGGACGGAGCAGTTTTGGACAGCGCGTCTTCGGAGCTCGCGCGCCTGCGGCGCACGAGGTCCGAGAAACGACTGGAGTTTGAAGGCAGTCTGAACGCGCGAATCAAGGAGTGGGATTCCAAGGGCCTGCTGCAAGACAAGTTTTATGACCAGGTCGACGGCCGCTATGTGGTGCCGGTAAAAATCGAACAGCAGTCCAAAATCACCGGCACGCTCGTAAGCCGCAGTAACACGGGGCAATCAGTTTTCATTGAGCCAGCCGAGCTGACCGTATCGAACAACGCGCTTAAAGAGTACGATCTTTCGATTCGCGCGGAAGAGTATCGCATCCTGCGCGAGCTCAGCGTGCAGGTTGGCGCAGTGGCCGCTTCGTTTGCGCCCTGGCTCTCGGTGGTCGCCGAGCTTGACCTGGCTCTGGCTGCGGCCGATCTGGCCAAAGCCTGGGATCTGCAGATTCCCGAGATGTCTTCGAGCGACGGCGAGCTGCGGCTGCTCGAAGCTTTTCATCCCGGCCTGCGCCTGCGTGACCTGGATATTGTTAAAAATTCGTTTACCATTCCCGCAGGCGGCTACGGCATGCTGATCTCGGGCCCCAATACGGGCGGTAAAACGGTGCTGCTCAAGGCTGCGGCGCTGGCCAGCTGCATGGCGCGCGCAGGACTGCTGGTGCCGGCGGCAAAAGGCTCGAAACTTCCCCACTATGCCGACGTCCTGGCTTTTATCGGTGATGAGCAAAACATTGCGGCCGGACTTTCAAGTTTCAGCGCGCAGATCATGGATATGAAAGCCGTGCTCGAAGAGCCGCGTAAACCATTGCTGATCGTTATCGATGAAATCCTGTCCAGCACGGATCCCGAAGAAGCGTCGGCGCTGGCCCAGGCGTTGATCGAAGAGATGGTCGCGCGCGGCCACCATGTGCTGGTCACCAGCCATTTCAGCGAGCTGTCGCTGCGCTGCAAAGCCAATCCGCGCATCGCGGTGGCCGCGATGGAATTCGATGGTGGACGTCCTACTTATCGCCTGCGCCCCGACGAGCTGGGCTCAAGCCACGCCCTTGAGGTAGCCGAGCGGCTGGGATTTCCCGAGCGGCTGCTCAAGCGCGCCCGCGAGCTGCTGTCGACGGTAAAGCTCGACTACGAAAAAGCGCAGTCCGAGCTCAAGCGCAAAGAGCAGGAGCTGGAGCTGGAACACGAGCGCACGCGCTCGGCGATGGAGCGGGAAAAAGAACGTTATAAATCCGAGCTGCGCGAAAAACTCGCCGGCTTCATGGCGCAGGCGCAGGCCTCGGTTGATGAAACCGTGAAGTCGCTGACCACCCGCATTGCCACCTATGCCCGACAGGGAATTGGAATGGGCGGCACCAGTACGGGCACCAAGGCCACGGCCCGCGTTGAAGCCACTGCGAAAGATGCCTTGCGAAGTCTGGATGCCTCATCAACCACGGTCCAGCGCGAGCTGGGCGCCACGATCACTGACAGCCTGGCCGTTCCGGTTACCGTGGGCGCGCTGGTAAGAATCAAGTCCATGCCCAGCGTGCGCGGCACCGTGCTGGAGCTGCACGGCGCCGGCGCTGCACAGACCGCGACCATTCAGGTAGGAAATTTTCGCTTCGAAAAACCCAGCGATGATCTGGAAACCCTCGAAAAGCCCAAGCCCAAACTTGCCAACAACTTTTACGTCGGCATCGACAGCTCAGGCCCCGTGGCTCGCAAGCTTGACGTGCGCGGCAAACGTTATGACGAGGCACTGGCGGAATGCGAGCACTACATCGACCAGGCTTTTCGCAGCGGGGCTGCGCAGGTTACCGTTGTCACGGGACATGGAACAGGCGCTCTCAAAAAAGGACTTAAAGAATTACTCACCGGGCTGCCCTACGTTCGCGAGTTCAAGCCCGAACGCGAAGGCGACGACGGCGCGACGCTCATCGACTTTGAGCGCTGACCGCGCTCTTACCAGCAGGAATGCAATGGATCTCGAAGTAATGGCGAAGCCATCCGGAAGCGCCGCAAAATGGCGCTGCATTTGCAATTGCAGCTGGGCCGTATGAAAAAGAAAAATCAAAACGTGTTGCTGCTGGTCACCATGGTTCTTTGTTTATGCGTACTGGTCGCCTCTTGCGGAAAATCCAAGTCCAAGGAGGTCAGAATCGGTGCCTACGGGGCGAATCCCGAACGCACCGTCTATGAAGTTCAATGCGTTAACCAGCCCCCGCCAGCCGCGCCCAGTGGCGCCAGCGCAATTGACCCCGGTACAATTCCGCTACCCACCACACTGCCCTACTTCACCGTACCGATCGACGTCCTGGCCTGCGAAGGCTTTGGCGGCGAGCCTCCGCACTTCTACGGACGCACCATGCCCGGCTTGACCGCCGTTGTGGATTGCAACGCGAAGATCGTGCGCTTCCGCACCAGAGACTGGCAGGTGGGCGAAGCTTCGTCCATCGGACCCAACGGTGAAGTTGATCTGAACGTAATGTATATTACACGTCTGGTGGGCGACGCGGACGGCAACGCCAACTGCTGGACCCGTCTGCAAGGCCACGTTACCGGTCACGCGCAGTGCCCGGGCGATCCCAACGCAGCCCATCTCGACTTCAACGTGCATTGGAAGTTCGACCTTACGCCACCAGAAATCATGGAAGCTCCCGCGCCAGGGCATGCTGACCTTCGCAATGGCAAGAACTGCAGAATTCTGCCGTCAAACTGTGCCTTCACCAATACGGCGTCTGTCGGCTGCAGCGGAACCTGAGCGGTGCTTCAGAGGTCGAAATGCGTGAGGAGCTCTGCGTGTTTCTGATAACTGCGGCTCCGGTAACCGGCCCTAAAAACACCTGACGTCTGATAAGCGTAGGCGCCGCACGACGAAGCACGCGCAAGCACCAGCAGCTTGCGCGCAAGCCGGTTCGAAAAGCGCACGTTGCTGAGGCCATCGGCATCGGAGTAGCCCGGTTGATACGGGCGGTGGACGGTGAGATCGCGACGAATGGCTTCAATGTCACGACAGCTCGGGGTGGCGGCCATTGCGGCGATTGGCGTTAGAACTAGTGTGAGCAGTGCGGTGAGAAGCGGGCGCATATGAACGAACCCTCCGTGAATCTTAGTTTAGCTAAGGGGAAGGCGCTGCGACAGCCGGCAGGAATTGCCGGGATTAGTCGGGACGAGCGAGTTGGTGACGCCGGGCGTCTGGCGTCGGACATTGGACGTCGGCAACCCGCGCTTTTACTTTCGCTTGTCGGCCGGAATCCATTTCTGATCAAGCTGGCCGGTATACCGCCCGCGAGGACGATAAATCCGGTTATTCGTATATTGCTCGAGAATATGGGCGATCCAGCCACTGACGCGGCTTACGGCGAAGATGGGCGTGTAAAGATCGATTGGAATTCCCATCGTGTAATAAACGGTGGC
>JBBRLF010000353.1:0-5177 GCA_038231515.1 candidate division WWE3 bacterium | reverse complement strand
TTGATCCAGGCGTCGCCGTTTTTGGCTTCGAAAATCTTGAAGGGGGCAACTTTGATGAACTCCTGAACTTCCTTCGAATTGAACTTGCGGCCGATAAGGCGCTTCGCTTCGTAAAGAGTTTTGTCCGGGTTCGTCACGGACTGGCGCTTGGCCACCTGGCCGACTAGCTTTTCGCCACCGTCACTGAAGCCGACTACCGAAGGCGTTGTGTTTGCGCCTTCAGAGTTCGGTATGACTTTCGGGTCGCCGCCTTCAACAATGGCGACACATGAGTTCGTCGTGCCTAAATCGATTCCAATCACCTTTGCCATAACATTCCTCCTTATTTCGAAGCGACCACGACACGGGCGGGTCTTAGCAGCCTGCCGTGCAGCGTGTAGCCTTTTTGATGTTCACGAACCACAGTCCCGTCTTCCTGACCGTTGGTGCCCTTTTCCTGGCCCACGGCTTCTTGAAGTTCGGGATCAAATTTTTGGCCCAGCGAGCTTACGGGCGTCACACCGAATTTACCCAAAGTGTCTTTGAGCTGCTGGTTTACCATTTTAATGCCGGTCACAAGGGCGTCGACTTTCTCGGTATGCTCAAGAGCACGGTCGAGATTATCAGCGACTTGCAGAATTTCACGCGAAAGACTTTCGTGTCCGAACTTCAGAAGCTCGGAACGTTCTTTGATCGCGCGCTTCTTGAAGTTTTCAAACTCCGCATACAGGTACAGATACTTGTTTTGCTGATCCTTCAGCTGAGTCTTTAACGACTCAACTTCGGTGGGAGCAGCAGCCTGGTCTTCTGGCGACCCGGCCAAGTCTTCTGTTTCCAAGTTTTTCTCTGTTTCTGACATTGGATATCCTTTCGCGTCACACCTTAATATGGGTGCACTAGGCGGTTTGTCAAAAAAACTAATTTAACTATGAGATATTGCTAAGTATTTGATCGCTTAAAAAGAACCCATCGGCAGTAAGCTGCAAGCTGTCTCCAACCGTGCAAAGCCCCTTGCCTTTCCAGAGGTCAATCCAGGTTTTTTGCTCTGCGTAGAGGTCCCTTTGAAATTGCAAACGGTATTCCGCAAGATTAACCCCGGCCGACCGGCGTAGGCGCAGCATCAGATACTCCAGCCGCTCCTGTTCGGATGTCAGGATTTCGGTCCACTCAATGGGTGCCACGCCCTGTTCGATGAGCTCACAGTATTTACCCAGGCTGGCCCAGTTCTTCGTCCGTTTGCCCTCGTCGGCCCAGAAGGAGTGAGCGCTCGGTCCGATGCCCAGATAGCTGCCGCCGAGCCAGTAGTTTTCGTTGTGAAGCGCGCGGGCCCCATTACGAGCGAAATTCGAGATTTCGTACTGCTCGAAGCCGAACTTCTTCAGTACGCCGCTGACACTGCGCAGATGGGCCAGCTGCTCGTCGTCGTCTGGCAGCTGCGCAAACTTCGGATTCGAAGGCTTCAAGGTTAGCAGATAAGCCGAGATATGTTGGATGTGCGGAAAACGGCTCAGCAGCTCGTCGAGCTCGCTTTCGATCATGGCGCAGGACTGTCCGGGCACGCCCACGATGTAGTCGGTGTTCACGCGCTCGAAGCCCGCCATAAAAAGCGCTTCCAAAGACTCAAATACTTCGGCTTTCGTGTGCACGCGACCCAGCCAGGCCAGCCGTTCGTCATTCAGGGCCTGCGTGCCCATGCTGATGCGATTGATGCCGGCGGCCCGCCAGGCGCGGGCGCGCTCTACGGTGATACTCGAGGGGTTGGCCTCCATGGTAATTTCGGTGTCCGGGGTATGGCTCAGCTTCGCCATCAGTGCTTCAATCACTTCCAGGGGCACCAGCGAAGGTGTCCCGCCACCCAGAAAGATCGTCTTGAGCGGGCTATTCAGTCGATTTGGAAAAAGCGCAAGCTCCCTGTCGATAGACGCATAGATACGCGCCCGCTCGGCAGATTTGATCTGTGCCTCGGGCAGCGAAAAAAAATCGCAATAGTGGCATTTTGCCTCGCAGAAGGGAAAGTGCACATAGATGCTATCGACGGATTCAATCATTGTGTCGTTGTACTCGGGGTAAAACTCGCTATTCTCATAGCATGATTTACGAAAAGACGCTTCCGAACGGATTCGAGCTGGTGGTCAGGCCTACCAATGCGCCAGTTGCGGCGCTGCAAGTCTGGGTTGACGTCGGAAGTATCGACGAAAGACCGCTGGAGGCAGGCTACTGCCACTTTCTTGAGCACATGCTGTTCAAGGGCACGGGTAAACGCACGACCAGCGAAATCGCGGGTTCGGTCGAGGGCGCCGGCGGCGAGATGAACGCCTTTACCTCATTTGAGTACACGGTTTATCACATCACGCTTTCGAACCAGCGCTGGGAGCTGGCCAACGACATTCTGGCCGACATGGTGCTGGGAAGCACCTTCGAGCCCGGCGAGTTCAACCCCGAAAAAGCGGTCATTCTGGAAGAGATTTCCCGGGGTGAGGATTCGCCCGACCGCCAGCTTTACCGTGGCGCCTACAAGATGCTTTATGGAAATGGCGGCTACGGCAAGCCGGTGATCGGCTTTCCGACGACCGTGAAGGCCTGCTCGGCGGCAGGGCTCAAGCAGTTCTGGCGCCGCTGGTACGTGCCAAGTTTGATGACCCTGGTGGTGTGCGGCGACGTTGATCCTGCCATGATCGAGCAACGTGTGATGAAAACCTGGGGCAAAGCGCGCGGCAAACCGGTGCGCGGCCGCAGGCGCGACCTGGGTTTCGATCAGCGTGTCATTATGCCAAAGGCGCGCACGGCAAACCGGCCGTTTCCCGTAAACGCCATTCGCTGGGTGGGTTCGCTGCCTGGCTGTACCTTGCGCGACGATGTGCTGCCGGCGCTTGATGTTTCCAGCATGGTGCTGGGTCAGGGCGAGTCTTCCCGCCTGCACAAACGCCTGTTTCGTGAAGAGCAGCTTGTCACTTCGATTGGCGCGGGCGTGTGGGCTCCGGCCGGTACGGGCATGTATAGCTTTGATGTCGAGGCGCCCATTGAAAAGGCCGGTACCTTTCGCAAAACGCTGTGGGAGGAAATTCAGCGGTTTTGTGATGAAGGGCCAACCGAAGCTGAAATCGAGCGCGCGAAGGTGGCCATCGAAAGTGAGCGAGTCTATGGCTCGCAGTCAATGGATGGGCTGTCGAATCGCCTGGGCTTTCTGAAGACCACGCTGGGAAACACCCGTTTTGACCTCGAGTATATGGTGCAGGCGCGTGAGCTGACCACCGAAGACGTGCGGGACGCTTCGCGGCAGTTTCTGAATCTGGATTCGATTCGCGAGTTTGCCTTGCTGCCGAAAGCTTATGACGCAAAGACGTTTTGGGGTGGAACCTCTGCCCCCGCGCCCCACTCGAAAAAGCGCGTGGTCCGAGCAGTGGTCGATCGCGAGCAGGTGACTTTGCCGAACGGCATCGAGCTGGTGCTTTACCCGCGCCAGGACGTGCCGATTGTAACCATGCAGGCCTGCGCGTTCGGTGGCCTGCGCGTTGAAGATCGCAAAATTTCGGGCATCGGAAATCTGCTGACGGATACCTGGGAAAAAGGGCCAAGCGGCTGGACGGCCAATAAGTTCTCGGAATATCTGGACGCACGGGGTGCGCGCATCGATGCGTTTTCCGGACGCAACAGCCTGGGGCTCGGCTGCACGTCGCTGACGCGCTATCTTGACGACATCGCGCCGCTCTATGCCGAAACGTTATGTAATCCGGCGTTGCTCGCCGAAGAGTTTCAGCGTGCGCAAACCGTGGCCCTGGAGGATATTCGTACGCTTGAAGATGATTTGGGGCGCCTCGTAGGCCGGCTTTTCTGTGAAAATCTGTTCGAGGGTCATCCTTACTCGCAGGCCATCATCGGCTCGGCGGATTCCGTCGGCAAGCTTACGCCGGCTAACCTCACTGCCCATTATAATGCTCTGATTCGCCAGGCACCGCTTGTAATCGCCATCAGTGGCAAGTTCAATCCCGCTCGCATGGTTTCGCTCTTTGAGAAAATCAAACGACCAAACATTTCGCGGACGCCGCTTTCGGAGCTGCCAGCCAGCCCGCTCAAGGCACCGCGTATCGTCGAAGTTAAGAAGAACCGCGAGCAAAGCCACATTATCGTTGGCTATCAAGGCACGCGCGTCACCGATCGCGAACGTTATGATTTAAAAATGCTGCTTACCGTGCTGGGGGGGCAGAGCGGCCGGCTCTTTTCCGAGCTGCGCGACAAGCAGGGACTTTGCTATACCGTCGCTCCGATTTCGTTCGAAGGCATCGAGCCGGGCTATATCGGTGTCTACATGGGCTGTGATCCCAGCAAGCGCACGCCCGCGCTGGTGGGCATTCAGAAAGAGCTCGAGCGTATCGCCTCGAAGCCGGTATCGGCCAGCGAGCTGAAGCGCGCGAAGGAGTTTATTCTCGGACGACATCACATGGAGATGCAGCTCAACTCGGCAATCGCGAACAGCTCGGCCTTCAGTACGCTCTACGGCCTTGGTTTCGACGAGCATCTCAAGCTGGGTGAAAGTCTCAGACGGGTTACTCCGGCTACATTGCAAAAACTTGCGTCGAGGATATTTCATTCGTCCTCGGTTACGGCTCTGGTAGTCTGAGCTGAAGAATGGCTGACCATTTTCTGAACTCATTTATCGGCATGTTTGTCGCGATGGACATCATTGGCGTGCTGCCAATGTATCTGGGCATGACCCAGGGTTTGCCGGCCAAACCTCGCAAACGTCTGGTGAACTTATCCGTACTGGTGGCTGCGGGTGTGGCCCTGGCCTTTGCGGTAATCGGAAAAGGAATTTTCAAAGTCCTCGGCATTGCGATTTATGATTTCAAAGTGGGGGGCGGTATCGTTCTGCTGGTCATGGCCATTCTTGATCTGATTAAAGGCAAGAGTTCCGAAGAGCATTCGGCCTCGACAGGCGTGGTGCCGCTGGGCGTGCCCCTGATTACGGGACCCGGTTTGATTGCAACCGTTATGCTGCAGGTTGGCATTTATGGAAATCTGATCGTTCTACTGAGCATGTTAGCCAACTTTATTTTTGCCTGGATAGCATTACGAAAGAGCGCGTTAATAACGCGGGCCATCGGGGCCGAAGGCACTGATATTATTTCTAAAATTGCCGCTCTTTTGATGACGGCCATCGCCTTTGCCATGATCCGTACCGGCATCTTTGAGGCCATCCG
>JBBRLF010000352.1:0-5181 GCA_038231515.1 candidate division WWE3 bacterium | reverse complement strand
GCGCCACGGGAAACATAACGGTCAGTCTCGCCGCGAATGCGTAGCGGTGTTTCCGGTTCGATTTTCATTCCCGGTTTTTCAAGCAGCCGGTCACCCGTCAGCACCTGCCCCGCAAGAATCATGGCCTGCGCCTTCTCGCGCGAGTCAGCCAAGCCGTTTTGAAAGACAAGAACGTCCAGACGTACCTTGTTTGACGCCATTATATTAACTGCTCCAGGATCCATGTCCTTATTTGCTCACGACTTATTCCTGCGTCTGCGCGCTGCTCGTCTACTTCCGCGTGTGCGATCCAGCGATCAGGCAAACCCATACGCGTCACGTGTGCCGGCAGTGCCAGACTTTCGTCCAGGGCTGCTTCCACGACGGCACTGCCAAAGCCGCCCGCAATACTCCCGTCTTCCAGCGTCAAAAGCGCGCAGGCCCCCGGAAGCGTGAACTTCAACGCTTCGCGATCAATGGGTTTGGCGAAACGTGCGTCGACGAACGTTATTCTGTTTCTTTGTGGTTCAGTCAGAAGTCCATGAACTTCCTTAAACCAGTTTACCGCCTGTCCCAGCGCCCAAACCACAACGGGCGCGCGCTCGGTCGCTAGATTCAAAACCCGGGCCTTGCCCCAGGGCAGTGGAGATGCCTTATCTGTCGCAGCCATACCGCGTGGATAACGAATGGCTTTAACTCCTGGCTGCTGGATTGCCGATGCCAGCATTTGCCTCAGCTCGTCACCGCTCGCAGGTGCGGCAATACTGACATTGGGCACCGTCCTGAGCAGGGGAATATCAAAGGCCCCGTGATGGGTCGGGCCGTCAGCGCCAACCAGGCCAGCACGATCGATACATAATATCGCTGGTAGGTTCTGCAAAGCCAGATCATGAATCAGCGAATCAATGGCCCGCTGTAAAAAAGTGGAGTAGATCGCAACAACTGGCTGCAGCTTCTGAGTGGCCAGGCCCGCGGCAAAAACCAGCGCGTGCGCTTCAGCGATTCCCACGTCATAGAATCGCTCTGGGAGCTCTTTGGCAAAGTCCACCAAGCCAGTGCCCTCGGACATGGCCGCTGTTATTGCAACCAGGGAGTGATTCGCGCGCGCCAGGCGCACAAGTTCCGCCCCAAAAATCTGGGAGTACGTCGGCAACTGGGTCTTCGCTTCTGATTTTCCGGTTAGCTTGTCAAACGGCCCGACCCCATGAAATTTGATCGGCTCACTTTCGGCCGGTGCAAAGCCTTTGCCCTTTTTGGTGAGCACGTGAACGACTGCAACATTACCCTCGACGCGTTCTTTGACCGCTTTGAATTGAGTCTGCATCGCTGCGATGTCGTGGCCGTCGATAGGTCCGATATAGTGAAAGCCCAGCGTTTCAAAAAATGCTCTTGGATCCCGTTCTGTGCCGAAGGCCCAGCGATCAAGGGCGCCGACGTTTGCGCTGATCGACAGGTTGTTGTCATTTATCACGATCATCAAACGCGGTCTTGCCGAGGCTCCGGCCTGATTCAGCGCCTCGAATGCCAAGCCAGCCGTCAGCCCGCCGTCGCCAATAACGGCGATGGTCCAGCTCGGGTCGTGATTGATGCGCTTGGCTTCGGCTATACCAAGCGCCGCCGAGATGGACGTGCTGCTATGACCCGCGCCAAAAACGTCATGAGGGCTTTCGTCACGCGACGTAAAACCACTGAGGCCATCTTTTTTGCGGAGTCGGGCAAAAGTGCTTTCCCGGCCCGTCAGCAGCTTGTGTGCGTAGCTCTGGTGTCCGACGTCCCATACTATGGAGTCTGCGGGTGTTTTAAATTCGGAATGTAATGCCAGTGCAAGCTCCACCGCTCCCAGGCTTGCGCCGATATGACCGCCGTTAGTTGCGCAAACGTCGATGATGCGCTTGCGTATTTCGGCCGCCTTTAAGCGCAGGTCCATTTTACGAAGAACTCAGGGGCTTCGTTTCGACACCCTGAGCGGTGATGCGAGAGAGAATTTCAATTCGCTGCTCTGCCTCGGTAAGCTTGCCGTGGCACGCGCGGGCCAGTGTGACGCCTTCTTCAAAAAGTTTAAGCGACTGCTCGAGTGCCCCATCATTTTGCTCCAGGCTCTTTACAATTTCTGTCAGCCTTTTGAGTGCTTCTTCGAGATTAATTTCGGTCTTTGTCTCGGACATAGTCGAGCTATAGCACCCACCTTTGGACCCTGCAAGAAGTGCCGGGCAGCAAGAGGCGCCGTAAAGGTGACCGGTGTGTCGGCCGAAAGGGCAATACATGGCAATCTTGACGATAGCTCTGGCGGCGCTGATGTTTTGGGGTAGCGCGCCGATAAGTTTTCTGTGGAACGCGCGTCTAGGTTAACCCTTCGTAAATCCCTCGTTATATTGCAACTGCTTGGAGTTGCTTTGCTTTGTGCCGGTGTCGCTGTTCCACAAGAGGGGCAGTCCCCTGCCGCCGGTAAAGGCGTCGACGACGCTGCCATTACCACTACCGCCGATCGCCCCGAGGTTTCCAACGCAAATTACCTGAATATTCCAGTGTCTCGTCTCATGGAGCTGCTGGACGATCCAAAAAAGCGAATCTCGGCTGAGTTTCAGGTGCCCGAGAGCCTTAAGCCCATTGTTGGGTTTTGGCTGAAGATTTATGCGAAATATTCCCTGTATCAGACTCTGGTTTACGATCGGGATCACCACGATGTCGTATACGAGGTACTGGACAACCGCGAGCTGTTTCAAAAAGGACTTTCGCCTATTGCGCTTGAAGTTACAGCAAAGCATCGCCTGAAACGCGTGCTTGCGAATTATCGGGCTGCGATGCACCAGCTTGCCCGCAATCCCCGCGCACGCTTTGCCACCGGCACGCCGGGAGCCAATCTTCTGCGACTCTGGGGTCGTAAGACCTCACGAGAATGGCGACAGATCGAGGCCGGCATTCGTACGCAGCCCGGTCAGCGCGATCGCATCATGCAAGGCCTCGCCAACGCCGATCCGTTTATTCCCGCAATGGAAGCTATTTTCAGAAAGTTTGGCATACCCACCGAGATAACCCGCGTGCCGCTGGTAGAATCTTCTTTTGTTTTACAGGCTCGCTCGAAAGCCGCGGCAGTTGGAGTTTGGCAGTTTTTAGAAAAGTCGGCGACTGGCGATGACCTGGTTGTAGACCCCGATAACGAGATTGACGAGCGACTCTCGCCCATCAAGTCGACGGCTGCTGCCGCCAAGATGTTCAAGCGCAACTACCGCTTGCTGCACGACTGGGGCCTCGCGATTATCGCCTACAATCACGGCCCCCGAAATCTGGTTCCACTGCGTGACCAGTATGGCGGAAAAAATATTGCCAAACTGCTGGCCAAAACCGTGCATACGCCCCTGGGTTACGCCAGTCGTAGCTACTATTCCGAATTTTTAGCGCTGCTACACGCTGAACGCTATCGCGACGAAATTTATGGCTTGCCCACGCACGTGCATCCCGACGCGATCAGCATTGTTAAGATCAAAAAACCGGCCAGCGTCTTTGAAATAGCTGCGCTCTACAATATTTCGATCCATGAGCTGCGAATGTTTAATCCCGATATTTTTAACCCGCGTCGGAAGCTTCCAGCGGGCACTCGCGTGGTTCTGCCACGCAAGCATGGTGAGAGCATCGTGCTGGCCCCTCAGATCGATCCGGCACACTCTGGGCCAAGCGGAACTGGCGACCCCAGTGGACGCGGCATTGCCTCTGAAGAAGAATTTATTGAATATATCAAGTGAGCAACCTGCTTACTGCACGTAGACGTTGACGGTGCTGGACGACGTATAGATTGGCCAAAACGACAAGGTTTGGTTGTCGCCGCTGAAGGCCTGCATATATGAAAGGCCATCAGGCGCATCCAAGACCGTGAAGTTGCCATTACTCGAGGTGCGATTGCGGGTTGAATTAAGTACCCCGTCGGCATCCATGTAAAAGTCTTTGCCGCGGCCAGTGCTGTCGGGATTCATCTCTTCCGGACCCCAGAGTTGCATTTTTACGGAGTTCTTATAGCCCACATGGCCGACCACTATTCCCGCTCCGGCACTCAAGGACGTTCCGGCATCCACAGCCGTTCCATCAATATAGGCCGCCGAAAAGTTGTAGTAATCTCGACTGGCGTCATCCGACGTGCACGCATAATCGATTCGGTTGCGATAAAAACCACCTTTGTCGACCTGTAGATAATTCAGAGTAGCGCAGTCAACATATACGGGGCCCAGGATGAACCGTCCCTGTGCGTCCGTAACTGCGGTCTTCTGGCTTCCAAGCATCTGAACCGTTGCTCCGTCGATCGCCGCGTTGGTCGACGTGGCATTCAGTAAACGGCCGCGAAGATACTTCTGCTGACCAAGGCTGAATTTGCGCACCAAGCCCTCGTGCAGGCCCACCTGAATAATATGCGGAGCGCGCTCTTTGCCAAGAGCGTCGTAAATGGTGACGTGGTATGTGCCAACCGGAACATTTACGACCATGAACTGCCCGCGGACCGAGGTCGTCGTAAGCGTTCTTGAGGGCGCGCCGTTAGCGTCGCCATAAACTGACTTCATCAATGACGGGCCACTGATCTCAACCGTATAACCATCGAGCGCTTCACCCGAAACTGAAACGAGTTGGCCGAAGAGATAACCGGACTCAGCTCCTCTGGAATCGCCCGCGGCCAGTGCGCTCAGGGTTGCGGAGTTTTCAGAGACCAACTCAACGTCGGCTTTTCCTCTAGGCCTAAGATCGACGCGACGTTTAAGGAATCCGTCCTTGGAAATGATTACGGGTAGTACGCCGCTCACCTTGATATCTGGAAAACTGAAAGCACCATTATCATCTGTAGTCGTGTGCAGATTGGTACCCAGTACCTGAACCAGTGCCTTCGGCACAGAAGTGGCTGCGCCGGTGAATGCCTCCACCACGCGCCCCGAAAAGGGCACGATCGGAGCTACTGGCTGGTCAGTGCCGAGCGCCATCATTTCCTGTTTGGCCAGGGGTTCTTTAGGACTAAGGGGTTCCGTAGGTGGCGTCGCCGATTGTTCGGGTATAGATGATGGAGCCGCGTCTCCGAAAAGATTTACCGCTGGGCCAGCTGGCGTCAGGGTAGTGCCTACGCTTGCGCCTGGCTGCGAGATACTCACCGTTGAGGCCGGACCCGTTGGCCCTTCTTGAGTAGGCACTTTATCTTGGGCCCTCATATAGGCTCGGATATCAATTGGG